>JAAETM010000390.1 GCA_024228395.1 bacterium
CAAACGCAGGCGGGCCGGAGTCAGACCAATCGCAATCGGAAAGGTCGGTTCAAACGCTGCTCAACCCCCCGGGGGTCGAGCCAAGGACCGGTGAGGGTATTGCGGATGAAGCCGATCGCCGCTCGCACCCCCAGTTCCGAGAACAACCCGGCCAGTTCCTTGGAAAAGCGGGCCAGGGTGTTGAACAGGTGGGCCAGGCGCATGAGATAGTGATAGCCTTTCATGGCATTCCAGTTTTTGGCAAAGGCATGTTCGTAGGAATACCCCTGGTGTTTTTCCACCAAGAAGCCGGCCTCGATCCCCCAGCGGTAACGGGCGCCCAGGTTACACCGGGTGTGTACGTTCAACCGACTGATCGGACGGCTGGAGATCCAGGCGTATTTCATCTTGTTGGGCACGATCTCCAGGGTTTTGGGGTCGACCTCTTCCCACTGCTCGCGGCAGAGCACGAGGTTGAGGTCGATGTGGTTTTTTCCGTTGGCTCCGAACTCGTAACGGATCTGGTTGACCCATTGGAAGTGCTGCCTTCGCTCCCCCCAGTTGTGGTGCAGTTGGTTTTCCTCCTGGCAGAGCAGCAGCAGGCTGCGGTATTCCTCCCAAACGGTGGGTAGGGAGCCGTCTTTGAGCACAATCATGAAATCCCAGTGGTAGTTTCGGCATCGCTCCATAATCGGTCCGTTGGGATACAGACCGTCGAGTAGCAGCATAATGGGTAAACGAGGGAAAGCCTCCTTGATCCGCGCGGCCAGGCGGTGAAAGGCCTTTTGCTCACAGTCCTGCTTGCTCTGTTCACCTTTGTCCGGTTGATATTCGAGAAACTGGCTCATCAAGGGGATCACCATGCCGTTGCGGAAACTCAGGCTGGCCTCAAGGACATAGACGTAGTACTGGTACTCTGACTCCTGATCGACGTCGCTATCGATTTTCCGCTTCCTTTTGCGCTGAAGCAGATGTTCGTCCCAAAGGAGGGAGAAGGCGATCTTCTGGCTACCGTCGATGGCCAGGGGGTAACAGTTGTTGATCAGGTAGCGGGTGAACTTCTTGTTGCGGATCAGGTGGTTCACCAGATCGATATGCGCCTGCTCGATCTGGCCGACATCGATGCGGCACAGCAGCCGAAACAAGGTGTCGGCATGGGGGAGGGTTTCCAGTTGCGGAAACAGCAACCGCAGGTTGTGCTCGAACATCGGCCGGGTGATCTGCCCATTGGCCGCCCGCCGTGAGCCATACTGGAGGACAAAGACCAGGAGCCCGTAGAGCATCAGGACGGTGAGCCGGTGTTTGAGCTTCTTGGGGTTTCTCGGCTCCGGGATCTTCTCCAGGCGCCCGAGCAAGACCGGCAGCATCTGGCGCAGTATCCCAGTCAGCCCGCTTACCGCCTCGGTGCGTGCCGCACTCTCCTGCTCGGGGCTCTCGAAGGGCGATTTGCGGTTGGAAGGGCCGGGGGCTGTGGGCGGGATCAGCCCGGCTTCACGCTGTTGGCGGCGTAACTGGCGTTGCCAGCGTTTTTTTTCTCGTCCGCTCTTTGATTTCCTCGCGTCCCGGACGCTGACTTGGCTTGCTCATAGCTCGGTTGCGCCTTTGAGTTGATCGGAACACAGCAGACGGCGAAAGTCCGCCTGCAAGGGTTTGGCGAAAATCATCTTGGGGCTGGTGCGGTACTGCTTGCCCGCTCGCACCAACCCTTCAC
>JAAETM010000391.1 GCA_024228395.1 bacterium
CCAAGGACTTCGGTCCAATGTTCGAACTCACTGGTCAGGTCGTAAATGGCCCCTTCCGACAGGTCTGAAATGGCCAGGTGCCTTTCTTCTGGAGACAGGCTCGAGGCCTTGGCATGCAGTTCGGAAAGGGCTTGCTGCACCGCAGTGATTTGCTTGAGAAGGGCGGCCCCGTGCGTATGTTGCTCGCCTGCCTCCATGGAGGTCCCCGCCTTTGAGGAGCGAGCCATGAATCCACCCACAAGCAGGGTGCCTAGTCCGATCGCGAACAAGAGCATGGCGTGATCCTCCCGGTCGGGACCTGTCTTCGGTGCTTCCTGGCCCTGGGCGACCTTTAGGCCGCTGGCGGAAAGCGCCGGGTTATGAAAGCCCGTAGCGCCAAGACTGCCGATGCAAAAGCCCAGAAGGATCAACGCATTTGCCATGTACTTCATAGGGAACCTCCCACCTTGATGACGGCATTCACAATGCCAACCAACGCTTCTCCAACGATCAATCCGGCGGCCAGGGGGACCCCCTTGCTCTCAACCTGTCGCGCACTAAAGATACGCGTCGTTATGATGGAGAGCAGGCCCCCAATGCCGAAGACGATCATGTACATGAATGGCAGATAGAGCGAGAGGCCAATCATGACACCGAGTCCGGGTGAGATGAGGATCGAGACCAACAAGCCAACGATGAAACCCGTCAGGTACTTGCCGATGGGCACGTCCCCGGATTGAACCATGTTGATGGCCGCTTCCAATGCGGCGCTTTGGGGGGCTCCGAGTTGGGGTGTGCCTTGGGCTAGAACGGTGGCGCTACCACCCGCTTGCTCGAGTGCCGCAACCGCTTCGGGGCCCGTGGCAACCGCGCGATCGTACAGGATTTGCGCCTGATCGGGCCCAAAGGCGAAAGCGCTCCAGAGCAAGGCAACCGTGCCGAGCGCAATACCCGGCCCGATCCAGCAGGTGAGCAACTGCGCCATCTGCTGTTTGAGTGGGCGGCCTCCCACCAGGTAGCCGGTTTTGAGGTCCGCCATCATGTCCGCGCACATCGAAGTCGCCACGCAAATAGCAGCTCCGATGGTCACCGCGGGCAGGATCGAGCTGGAGCTCTTGGCACCCATGATGCCCATCAGGATCGCGATGGCGATCAAGGCCAAACCGGAAAGGGGAGACCAATCGGTGCGACCCGTGGTTTGGGCCACGACCAGACCTGCGAGCCAGAGCCAGATCAAACCCGCGGCGGTCACTATCAGGGCGGTGCCATATCCAACGGCTTCGCCGCCCGAGAGTTTCGCGGCTCCGAAGAGCAAGACAGAGCCCGCGACCAGCCCCACGCGGATGGTGCTGAAGGACATTTCTTCCTGGCGACCCCCTTCACTTGAAGAGGCCTTAAGGCTGGCGATCGCCGCTTTTAGTGCGGGCAAAGCAACCACGATTCCCGCGATGGCGCCGCCCAAGATCATGCCGATTCCAACCTTGTTGGCGGTGAAACCACTGAAGGCACCAGCCAGTCCGTTGGCAGCTTCGAAGGACTCGTCACTCGTCGCAAAGAAGTCGAAGTTGACAAAGTCCGGAGGAACCCAGCCCAACCAAACACAGGCGGGAATCAGGATCCAGAAGTTGAGGAGGGTTCCGTAGAGAATGGCCAGTCCGGGTCGGCCAGCCAGGAAACCAGCGCCCAAGCACAGCATGCTCACGGCGAACACGAGTCGAAGGCCCGACCAGGACCCAAACTCCTGGCCCAGGTTGATCTGGCCTGGAATGATGGATCGACCACCGGTGTTGCCCCATTCGATGAGGCCCTCAAGCCAACCCACGCTGGACCAATCGATGCCCCAGTCCATGGTCGCGAAGGTGATGGGAGCCGAGATGGCGATGCCAATCATCAGCAGCACGGCCTTCTGCATGCCCGCGCCCGGTGATTTTAGGATGGCCGCAACCGCGACGGCGGAAGGGAAACGCAATCGCTCGTAGTCGATGATCTGCCGGCGCAGGGGAATGATCATCACCACGCCGAGCAGGGAGCCCGCCATGCATGCCAAAGCGAGGGCGAACCACTCGTTGGATCCCAGGGCCCAGTCCACACCCTCCTCCTTGAACCCTAGCATGAACAACACCGGCACGGTGAAGATCACGCCCGCGTTGACCGTGTTCACGGACGACGCGATGGTCTGGAAGATATTGACCTCCAAAATGGAACCCTTGCGCATGATGCCGCGCAGGAGCCCAAAGCCGAGGATGGCACCGACCGTGGAGCCCACGATCGTAAATCCAATTTGAAGGCCAGCGAAGACGATGCCCATGTTCAGGAGCGCACCCACAAGGATGCCTCCGATCAGGCTGGGTAGGGTCAGCTCGCGATATTGCTTTGTTTCACTCACTCGGATATCCGTGGGGGGAGGTGAAGTGGGCCAGCCAATGGCCAGCGTGGATGAAACACACCATACCGCCAGTGGATGAATTGTGCCCCAATTACCTTTTGGGGTTTTCCTATGGGTGCAGGAGCAGGCAGAGCCTTGCCGAACTCACGCGCGCTTGGGACACTGGGGGAGCCTCCGACCCCAACCCAGGAACTGCCATGACCAAACCCAAGCTCGAAAAGATGTCCGTGCACCTCACCTGCCGCGAAATGGACAAAGCCGTGCCCTTCTATCGCGACCTGCTGGGTTTCGAGCTGCTCGAAGCTTGGCCCAACATGGAAAATCCGCAATGGGCGCGCATGGTCATCAATGGCCAGTCGGTGATGCTTGGAACAAAGGGTGACATCGCCTCGGTCGAAAAGCACTACGCGGGTGACGAGATCGCGATTCGCTACTGGACCCGAGCGCTCACCGCATTCGAGGAAAACGCCTCAGGTGTGGGCATCTCGGTCTACCTGGAGGTCCCGAACATCGACGATTACTTCGGAGACGTGCAGCGCAGGGGGCTCAAGGCCGAGGGCGAACCCAGGAGCCAGTTCTATGGCATCCGTGAATGGGGCGTGGATGACATGGATGGCTATCGCCTCGTGTTTCACACGCCGATCAAACTGGAGAGCTGCCAGTCCTGTGGCATGCCCCTTTCCGATGCCAAGGAAGGGCAGATGTACTGCGAGTTCTGCATCAACGAAAAGGGCGAATTGCGCCCCTACGAGCAGGTCTTGGAAGGAACCATCGCCGGTTACTTCATGGCCATGCAGAAGATGAGCCGCGAGGATGCGGAACCCGCAGCCAAGGAACATCTATCGAAAATGCCCGCTTGGGTTTGTCGCTCTTAGCAGGCCGCTGACTTTTAACGTCCTGCCAGCAGGCTGAGCTACAAGGCCCGCTTTAGCTGGATCACCGTTTCATCGAAGATGGAATCGGTCCAGTCGTCGCAGTCGTGGTCGAGCACGAAGGTGCTTCCGTAGGGCGTCCCCTCGTTGGAGCGAATCTTGTCGACTTGATCAGCCGCTTCGCCCAGGCGTGCCGGGTATTGGGCGCGTAGGATGCGGGCGAAAATGGCGTAGTGCTGCCCTTCATCGCGCACAACCAGATCCAGGAGGGGGGTCATGCTCGGTCCCAGTAGACGGTACTGGGGGAGCAGGGCGCGGTATGCTTTCACCGTTGCTAGCTCATCATAAGAGAGCAGGCAAAGGACTTCGAATTCGCTACCCATGAGGTGTTGGATCGGTTCGAAGGCCACACCATGATCGCGTACTTCAAGATCGCGTTTCAGGTCCTCGACCCTATCGGGGAAAGCAGCCCCGTACACTTGCAGGAACAATTCCTGGTGCAGGTTTTCATCCAGCAGCCACTGGTCCAAGGCCTGTTCAAGCGCGGAGCACATCGTCCAGGACTGCTGGGCAAGATGTCCTGCCAGGAAACGCGCATCGAACTCCGATTCCACATCCAACCGCAGCGTGGCTTCCAACTTCAACAGCTCCTCTGGACTCAACCCCTTCGCATGTTGCGAAATAGACGCGAGTTCGGTGAGGGACAACTCTCCTGCGGACTGGAGCAGGCATATGGAGGCGCTTTTCGAGACCATGGTGAACGAATTGTACCCGTTGGAGTCCCACAACGCCCACTCCGTTTTCTTCACCCAATCTTGGTGAATGCTAGAACTAGGTCCGGTGTATACTGCTAAAGGACGATATTCACATGAAGTTCAATCGGGAAAACAAGAGTCAACCCAACGGGATTCGGGAGAAGAGGCCTTCCAAAGCAGCGCCATTGACCTGCCTGCATTGCTTTTATCCATTTAGGGTTCAAGGCGCAGCTGAGAACTGCCCCGCTTGCGGCGAACGCAACCTTCATGTGGATCAGACGACCTATTGGAATCAAGATCCGGTTGTTCGGAAACTCGAGGGGGCAGCCAAGGCGCTAGTCGTCATCGTCCTGGCTGCGGTAACGTACATCCTGTTCACCACGCCCGGTGGTTTTGGCATGGGACAGGGATGGGCCATCGCATTCCCCGTCGTTTTGGGTTGGATCCTTTGGGATGCCATCGGTTTGCTCACCCGCCGGTCCTCCATGCTGAATCACCGCGTTCTATGGCCTTGGCTTTGCGCTTGCGTCGGCATCGCACCCGCGCTGTTCTTCCTGTTCGCCCTGGTGCTTATGCAAGAATACGACAGTTATGAGACCATTGCGGGATCGTTGGCTTGGGCTGCGATTTGGGCCATTCCGGCCTATGGCTTCCATCTCTTAGCGAGCCGCCTGTCCTCTCTTCGCGAACGACGCATGCTCAGTCGGGTCGTGGCAGCTGGACAGGGCAGTACAAACTAGCCCGACCATCGACCGGTTTTCTCGCGCCTACTCGAGTTCGCTTTCCGCGTCTTGATCGACACCGAAGTTTTGCGTCCAGTAGGGACCGTTGCTGCCGGAGGCCATCTGCTTGTGGGTGGCCATGAGTAGGTTGCGGTGGTGGCCGCTGGATCCCACCCAACCTTCGTGGGCATCCTTGGGGGCGGTTCGGCCGTTGCTGCAGTTTTCGCTGGCGCCGCGGTCGTAACCGAGTAGGCGCATGCGGTCGAAGGGCGTCTTGCGGACCGGGTCCTTCTCGTAGTGACCAAACTCGCCGGTCTTGGCCATGTAGTCGCTGTGCATGTGCGTTGCGGCTTGCAGGATGGGGTCCCAGGTCACGGCGGGGCGGCCCATCATCAGGCGGTAGCGGTTGGTGACGCGCACCTGCTCTTGCTCGGCGTTTGATGCGACTTGGCTGTAAGCTTTCTTGGGATCTGTCTTGTCCTTGCGCTTGGCCTTCTTGCGTTTGGTCTTCACGGCCCAGAGGCGTTCGTTGTAGGCCCGGACCTTGGCATCCCTACCCATGCGTTGGGCTTCGATAGCATTCAGGGGGAAGTTCTGGAATGTGAGCGTGCCCATGTTGGCAGGTAGGAACCCAAGCCATGTTGGCTGTTCGGGGGGGAGTACCAGGCCCCCTGCAGCGAGTTCTTTGTGCCCGCGCAACCATTGAATTTCCACCAGTGCGGCTTGGATGCCCTTGGACACCTTGACCTTGGGGGAAGACTCCCAGACCTTTGTCACGTCCGTGACCAGGGAGAATACTTCGCGTTGAACAGCGGGGTATTGTGCGGCTTGTTTCGCACTGACCTGGGGCTGGGTGTAGGGGTAGAAGTAGCGCGTTTCGTCAAAGATGAGATCGAGCGCAGCCTTGCGGATCTTGTCCAGTTTCTCACGCTTGGATGCGAGCCTGTCGACCTTGCGCAGGAAGCTGCGATTGGTGACCAGGGCCCAGGCGTTTGTCCAGCGGGTGATGAGGGCATTGGAAAGAACGTCCCCGGCCTCCACGTCCATTTCGGCGAGGGCCATAAGTTGATCGAAAGCTTCGTCGCGTTGTTTGGTGGTCTTGGCTTTGATCAGGGCGGCTCCCAAGCGCTCCATCTCGCCGGCGTTGTCCTGGTGGGTAATGGCCACGTAGCAGCCTTGGTCCAAGATCTCAGTTTGGGGACTGGTTAGCAGTGGAAGGATGAGGAGGGCGGACAGCATGGGCATTTGTCAGGGTCGGTGGTTGTGGTTCTACCCCAAATAGGGCACGGGGTCATCGTGTTCCTGACCGGAAATTGATGCCGATGCGGAGCTCCTGCGCTGACGAACCAAAAAAGGGGTCCCAAGTCGCGACTTGGGACCCCTTTGGATCGGTTTCAGGCTCATGCGCCTGGCTTGACCGCAAAGATCTTGACACTGGCGGCATAGGCGTTCACGTCAAATGTGTCGAGCAAGGCGTCCATAGTTTCGTGGTAGCTCGTTTCCATGGTGCAGCAAGCCTCCTCTGCTGGTTCTGATACGCAGCAGGTATCTGCGGCGGGTTCGGGCGCACAGCAAGAGGCCTCGCTCGGTGTGGGCTCCGTATCACAGCAGCCGGCGCTCATATCCGCATCCGAGGAGGGGCCGCAGCAGGCGGCGTGACCACCGTCCCTGTAGGCGTTCAGATCGCTCCCAGCGTCCTGGATGTCCACGTCACCAAATCCGGCTTTCGAGAGCTTGTTCCGATTGTCATCGATGGTCATGGCACCCGCGATGCATCCGGTCCAGGCGGAGACTTCTTTGGCCACCGCAGCGGGCAAGGCCTGCTTGAGTGCAATGTCCGAGATGGCCAAGCGGCCTCCCGGCTTGAGGATGCGAAAGATCTCCTTGAGGGCGGCGTCCTTGTCGGGACACAGGTTGAGCACGCAATTCGAAATCACGCAATCCACCGAACCGGTCGGAATGGGCATGGCTTCGATTTCGGCCAGGTAGAAGTGCACGTTTTCGTAGCCACCCTTTTCCGCGTTCTTGCGCGCCAGCGAGACCATGTCGCCGGTCATGTCGATGCCGATGGCCTGGCCGCTGGCACCCACTTTCTTGGAAGCCAGGAACACGTCCAACCCGCCACCAGCACCTAAATCGAGTACGGTTTCGCCTTCGCTGATGGAGGCCATCGCTACCGGGTTGCCACAGGATAGTCCCATGTTGGCTTCGGCAGGAATGCTGGATAGCTCCTCATCGCTGTAGCCAAACGCATTGGCAATTCCCTTGATCCCACCTTGGGTGGAACTCAATCCGGCTTGGGCCACGGCCCCGTATCCTTTGCGAAC
This sequence comes from bacterium, assembly GCA_024228395.1. Lineage (GTDB taxonomy): Bacteria > Planctomycetota > UBA1135 > UBA1135 > NORP259. Next base: position 7,042 of record JAAETM010000391.1, read on the forward strand.
TGCATCTCTTGTTTTCTCTGACATAGTCGTTTCCTCTGGTTTAGCAGCAGGGGGAATCACCTGGTTCACAGGTCTGCGCGCCCTGCTCATCGGCGCAGCATTCTTTTTGGAAAAGGGCAAGTGTGGCTTCCATCACGGCGAAGTCCGCGTGACAAATCAGGGTCGTGCCCTCACGTTTTTGGGTCACCAGTCCGACCTCGAGCAACTTGTGCAAGTGATGGGATAGGGTGGAAGCCGGGATGTTGAGCCGGGCTTGTACGCCTGCCACTGGGAGTCCCGAGAGGCCAGCGCGGACCAGGATTCGGTAGATTCCCAGGCGCGTGGTATTGCCCAGGGCTCCCAGGCGGGTGGCTACTTGTTCCATGCTCATGGAAATAGTATCGACGGGTTTGAAGGTGTATTCAACCATAATTCTAGAATTATCGAATAATGATCTCGGGCGAGTTTTTTTGGACCAGGAAAGGGCCGGCTAGATGAGAAACTGTCTCAAGTCAACTCCTGACGCAACACCTCCCGAAACGCCAACGGGGCACTATCATCGTCCAATGTCCCAACCTAAGCGCACCAGGCCGATTCATACTCCTCCTGGGGGGGAGCCCATTGGAATCAAACCCAATGAGGCGATCATTGAGGCCATTGGCCAAGAAGGCGTTTTTCGCATTTTGGCCAACGTCTACAAGCGTTTGGAGACCGCTTCGATCCGCCCCTTGTTCGCGGCCGATTTGGATACCGCCTCCTGGCGTGCGGCCTCCTATTTTGTGGAGGCGATGGGGGGCAGGCACCTGTACTCAGACAGTTATGGGCGGCCACTCATGCGAGAAAGGCACCTTCCAATCGAGATCGACGAGGCGGCCCGCGTGGAATGGTTGGATTGTTTTAAGGCTGCATTGCGCGATGATATCAGGGATTACAACTTCCCTGCCGAGCATCTCGAGAGCATGGAGACGTACTCGGATCTGTTTTCAAAGTGGATGGTGAATGTGGAATCTGAGGCATAGGGCCTGAAGCACTCCACCGTGGGCTTGTTAGAATTTCCCCGTGCTTTCCATCATTCGCTCCGCCTGGACCCCATTCATTCTGTGTGTGGTCCTCGCATTCAGTTACACGCTCACGCAGGATCGTATCGAGTACGAGGGTGGGCATCCCTACGATAGCGCGGTCTATTTTCAGATGGCCAACCAGGCAGCTGCGGGGGAAGGACTAGCGACCTTCAAGCCTTTTGTTTATCGCTTGGCGGTGCCCTATCTCGTGGGCAAGCTCTATCCAGAAGACGTCCTGCACGGTTTTGATGTGGTCGGCGTGGCGTTCGGCATTCTGCTAGTCTTGTTCCTGTTCCTATTCTTGCGAGCCTATGGCCTGAGTCGAGCCATGGCGCTTTGGATGGTGGCCTTGTACATCGCAAATCCCTACTCGCCATTCCGCTATGTGTTGTTCAATCCGGCCAACGTGGAACCCGCGGCATTTGCATTCATTCTGGCCTCCTATTGGGTTTTCAAAAAGAACCCCACTTTGACCACAGGATCGACCGCCGCGCTCATTGGCTTGGGATGTTTAGGGGCTTTGGTTCGAGAGGTCATATTGGTCGTGCCGCTCACTTTCATGGGCGCACATGTGCTCCGCATCATTTTGCGCAAGGACGCGCGCCTATTCTCCCAGCAGACGCTTTGCCTTGTGTCGATCCTACTGTGCACGGTAGGCGCATTGGTCGCGACCCGCTTCATGGTGGCGGAAGCGACTGGACCCTATGAGACTTTCTCGCAAATGCGCGCGGCTTTCGACCGCAACTGGCAATTTCCCGAGATTATCGTGTTGTGCATTTTTACAGCGATCGGACCCCTGGTGTTTGTTATCGCGGCTTCCCTTGGGAATCGGTCCCTGTGGAAGTTCTTGGGCGCCAACATCGAGTTACCGATCTTCTTATTTGGCATGGCGCTCCTATCGATGATCGCGGGCAATCACACCGACCGTTTTGTGTTCTGGTTGCTGCCTGGTCTGCTGCCTCTATTGGGGCACGCGGTGAGCCAGGATTGGGCGCGCCTGCCCTCTAAGAAAGCCAAGGCATGGTTCTACACGCCGATTTTAGTTGCCCAATTGCTTGCATATCGTGCGTTTGTTTCCTTTCCGCCAACCGACCACGAAACGCTTAGCCTTCCCGGAGAGGCGTCTTTGCCTCTCTTTCTAAATTACGGCGAGGGAGTGAACCTGGGGCAGGTCACGGTAGCCTTTATGACCCGCGCCAATCGCATTCCCCTGCTCATTGAGTTTGCGGTTTTGGCCGCGTATCTCTTGGTGGTGCTGTTCTACTTCCGACGTGGCGATCCTGCGGCGGCGACGCCAGATCCAATCGCGTAGCGGCCCCATGGAGAATCCGGAACAGGGAGCGACCGATGGTCTAGGCCGCGCCGGTCGAATTCTAAGGGTCGTGGGCCCCGGTATCCTGATTGCGGCCACGGGTGTGGGCGCTGGCGATTTGGCCCTGGCTGCGATCAGTGGCAGCCGACTGGGGCTTGCGATCCTGTGGGCGGTACTGCTTGGAGCAGGAATCAAATTCGTCCTGACCGAGGGGCTTGCACGCTATCAGTTGGCGACAGGTCAGACCCTGTTGGAGGGCGCCATGACTCGCCTTGGTTGGGCTGCGCGAGGGATCTTTGGTACCTATCTTTTGATGTGGTCCTTCTTCGTTGCGAACTCGCTGTTGGCCGGCTGCGGCATTGCCATGTACGCGATCTTCCCTGTATTCGAGGATCCAACCATGGGGCAAATAGTTTTTGGCGTGATTCATAGCTTTGTGGCTCTAGCCCTCGTTCGTATCGGCGGCTTCCGGCTCTTCGAGAAGGTCATGGGCGTCTGCATTGCTGTCATGTTTGCGGTGGTTGTGGTCACGGCGATCTTGTTGAAGCCTGATTTGGCCGGGATGGCGAGGGGAATCTGCATGCCTAGTATTCCCGAGTGGCGGGAAAGTGGCCTGCAATGGACGATTGCACTCATGGGAGGTGTGGGAGGCACTCTCACCGTGCTTTGTTACGGCTATTGGATTCGAGAAAAGGACCGCGAAGGCGCTGGGCACCTGAACACTTGTCGCATCGACCTTGCGGTGGGCTATTTCATGACCGCCGTCTTCGGTGTCGCCATGGTCGTGATCGGATCCAACATAGAAATCGCGGGCAAGGGGGCGCGCCTGATCGTGACCTTGGCGGAGCAGTTGGCGGAACCGTTGGGCGCCCCAGGCCGCTGGTTATTCTTGATCGGTGCGTGGGGAGCGATCTTCAGCAGTTTGCTTGGTGTTTGGCAGGCGGTGCCTTACATCTTTGCGGACTACCTACGGTTGTTGCCAAAACACGATGGTGCGGCGCGCAAACCTGTTTCAGACAGGAGTCGATCCTACAGGGCCTACCTCTGGGCCCTGGCCGTGATTCCCCTGGCTGGATTGCACTTGCCCTTTAAGGAGATCCAGAAGGTCTATGCCATCTTTGGTGCGGCCTTCATGCCCTTGCTTGCGCTGACCCTTTTAATTTTGAATGGCCGTAGCGACCTAGTTGGTGGTCTTCGCAACCGTTGGTACACTAATTTGGCCCTGGTCATGACCTTGCTATTTTTTGGGGCAGTAGGTTTTTTTGCATTGCGCAGCAAATTCGGCTAGTGTCGCTATTCGAGTCAAGGTCCTTCTACGGATCGTGTTTGAGAGGGTTTTTTGCGGCAGAAGAGACGTTTTTACTTCGGTTGGATGTGGATGAGGGTCGACACAAACGATGTCCCGCCCTTAGGTCACAACTCGAATCACGCTTATCATGCGACACCAACCCTTGGCATTCCTCATGGGCTTGGCCCTTACCGTACCGACCAGCTTCGCAGGTGAAGAATGGAACGCCCCATATCCTGGAGCCGGCCATTGGTTTGGTTTTTCCGTTGCCTCGGCTGAGGGTTTGAATCTGGTCGGCGCTCCCTTGGAGAATCGAGCCGGCTCCCAAACGGGAGTTGTGTATCTGATGGATACGGGCCTGGTTGTGCGCAAGGAGAGTAGGATCACACCTGTCTCGCGCCAGCAAGGGCAGCGCTTCGGTTGGGATGCGGATCTCATGGGAGACGTTATGGTTGTGGGTGCTCCCGGTAGTGGCTCGATGGTGGGCCAGGCCTACGTTTTTGAGCGCATTGGGGGTGCTTGGGTCCAGACGACAATCCTCAATGGGATGCCAGGCCACGGGGGCGATGGTTTTGGTAGTTCGGTGGCTATCGAAGGGGATCGAATTTTAGTCGGAGCACCCGAGGACAATGGCAATGGGCCTCAGGCTGGCGCTGTTTATGCCTTCAGTCGTGGTGTGTCCTTGTGGGTTTTGGATGAGGTCATCCGGGCACCTCACACAGGTCCTGGGGACCAGTTTGGCTTTGCCCTGGATATGGATGGTGATGGAGCCGTTATCGGTGCCTTCAGCGCAAACACGCACGTCTACAATGAAGGGGCTGCTTATGTTTATCGTTGGGATGGTGCCAGTTACGCGCACGAAGCGGAGTTGTGGGCTGCGACCCCCCGGTCCAACGCCATGTTCGCACGCTGCGTCGCCATTTTGGGGGATCGCGTTGCTGTGGGCGCGACCGAGGATCACGCCAATGACATGCGCAGTGGTTCAGTGAGCCTCTTTTCGAAGCAAGGGAGGCTGTGGAGCCATGAGGATCGAGTGCAGGCTCCGGGCCGTGAGGTCGGCAACGCATTTGGTTACGCGGTGGCGTTGAAATCCGAGGGCCTTGTGGTTGGGGCCCCTCTGGCAACGAAAGGGGGTGTGCGTGGTGGTTCCGCATTTGTGTTCCATCCGATCGGTCCCAATTGGGAATTTACCGTGGAGTTTGATCCGCCCGCACCTGCGCAATCTGGGGACTTCACAGGAGTGACGGTATCCCTGGCCGAGAGCGGAGCTCTGGTTGGCGCCATGCGCCGTGACCTCCCTCTCTATGATGCGGGAGCCGTGTTTTCATTTACGGCTGAGGACGTGGACGTGCCTCTTATCGTTTCATTCTGCGGTTGTGATGAAGGAGGTTCTTGCGGCACTGCTCCGCAGCTGGATGGCTGCCAAAACTCCACGGGCGCGGGGGCGACCATGATCGCCTCGGGCAGTACGTCCTTGACAAATGACGACCTGACTCTCTTCATGGATGGCCTTCCACGCCGGGCTCCGACCTTCGTGCTGATGGGGATTCCCGGAGTGGCGACGATGGCCTTCGATGGTCAATACTGCATTTCCGACTCAGATGCGAACGTGCTTGTGGTTGAGAGCATGCGGGCCAATGGTGTGGGGTTTGCGGCCACGCGCCGGAGGATATTCAGGTATGCCAGCCGCAAGGGGTTGACAGTGCTCACCGGTTCATCCTGGGCGTTCCAAGCCATGTACTACGATCGCAGGGGGCCTTGCGGCACCCAGTACAACTTTTCGAATGCTCTTTGCGTGACGTTGGTCCCTTAGCTCGGAAGACCCTGGGGATTTGCGCCAGGATTCTTCCGGCTGCAGATAGGAACCCCGAAACGGAAGCCGTGTTCCAGATCGCCCCACCTTGTGGAGTGATTTGTCATTAGGGGGGGAGGCTGGCAGCGGCACACAAAAGACTCGCCAAGGAGCACTCATTGCACGCGTGTCCGACGTATCCTTGGCAATATGTTCATCCCTCAGATATGCAGATCCTGTGCCATCGCGTCCTTGAGCGTGGTTTGGCTTTTTGTTTCCAGTGGCTGTTCCAAGGAAGAAGAGGCAACCATCGATCAAGCACTCGACTTTGCCATCGAAGAGCCCACCGAGCCCGTCACCCATATGGAACTGGTGGAGGACCTGTCCGAGGAAGTCGCTGACTGGCTGCTCGAATATTCTGACATCCTGAAGAAGCGGGATTTCGAGACTGCTCGAACCTGGTTGGCGGATGATTTTGAGGGTCAAGCCCTCAGCCCGCTCAAGAAGGGGGACACCAAGAACATGCCCTTGGGTGTGAACCTATTGAGCTGGGAGCCGGATACTGCAAAGTTGGTTGGAGCCGATGCTTTCATGGAGTCGGTTTCTGGATTCCTCTCCTCCTGGCAACGCGTCGAACAGGTGCTCTGGAAGGTGAAGGGTGCTGAGTTCCAAAGTGGCCGCAGGCCTTGGGGTAAAATCAAACTTAAGATTGTGATGACCG
>JAAETM010000392.1 GCA_024228395.1 bacterium
TCGACAAGCATGTCCCTGCCAATGATCCTCGCTGCTCTCTCCCGTACTCCAAGGCCCTCGGCGTGCTGCTACGCTCGATTGTAGTTGACGCTGGGCAGTGGTTACTGCCACGGCCACCGCACCCTGCTCACCGCCGTCACCGACCCATTCGCTATCCGTCGCATACTCGCGCACTTCCGCCTCCCCACCGAAGTGCCCCCACTCGAGCCCCCGCGCCCCACCTGGCTCCCCCCTGCTCCCCCGAAACTGCCCCTTTGGAACTCCTATCCACAGATACCAGCCTGATGGGACCAAATCCACATGCCGAGGGTCATTCTCAAAACAAAGGAATGCGCTAGACCCGACTCCGAGGATCTCGTTTGCAGGATTCACGGCCACGAACGTCTGACCTTCACGTGGAGTGTATGCAAGTCGCTGCTCCATGCTCGCAAGGATGGACTTGGGGTCGGCCTTGTACCCCGACCGTTCGCCCGTCAGCTTGACAAGGGCGGGCAGATCTTCCACCCGAGCGAGACGCACTTCAAATGCAATCTGCGGGCGTGAAGCTGGATTGGGGTCGTAGTCTACAAGCATGAACCTGAGGAATCGCGAGTAAGGCAAGTGGAGTGTCTGGGCAATGAGCTTTGCGTGCCTAGCTGACTACCCAGCCAGTAACCTACTACATCATCGGAATGTCTACGCCGCGTTCCTTAGCGCATTCGATCGCCTCGTCATAACCCGCATCCACATGGCGCATGACTCCGGTGCCGGGGTCATTGGTTAGGACCCGGTCCAGGGCCAAGGCTGCTTCGGGCGTTCCGTCGGCCAGGGTGACTTGGCCCGAGTGCAAGCTGTAGCCAATGCCGACTCCCCCACCATGATGAAAGGAGACCCAGGTGGCGCCCGAGGCGGTGTTGAGCATCAGGTTGAGCAGGGGCCAGTCGGCGACGGCGTCGGTGCTGTCTTTCATACCTTCGGTTTCGCGGTTGGGGCTGGCGACGGAGCCGCAGTCCAGGTGGTCGCGGCCGATGGCGAGGGGTGCGGAGATGCGGCCTTCGGCGATGGCTTTGTTGAAGGCGGCGCCGGCGCGGGCGCGTTCGCCGTAGCCTAGCCAGCAGATGCGGGCGGGTAGGCCTTGGAAGGCGACGCGTTCACCGGCTAATTTGATCCAGCGTGCGAGGGCTTTGTCCTCGGGGAAGAGTTCGAGGATGATCTTGTCGGTTTCGGCGATGTCGGCGGGGTCGCCGGAGAGGGCGGCCCATCGGAAGGGGCCCTTGCCTTCGCAGAAAAGGGGGCGAATGTACTTGGGTACAAAACCTTCGAAGTCGAAGGCGTTTTCGAGGCCCGCTTCTTTGGCGTGGCCGCGCAGGTTGTTGCCGTAGTCGAACGTGTCGGCGCCGCGATCTTGCAACTCGATCATGAGCTTGCAGTGGTCGACCATGGTGCGGTAGGACTCTTTTTCGTAGCGCTTCGGATCAGATTCACGCAAAGCGAGCGCGGCCTTCAGGTCCATGCCGTCGGGCACGTAGCCGCCGAGGGGATCGTGGGCGCTGGTTTGGTCGGTGAGGATGTCCGGGGTCTCGCCCCGTTCCACCAAACGCTTGAGCAATTCGGTTGCGTTGCAGAGAACGCCGATGGAGATGCCTTGCTTGCTATCGCGTAGCTCGATGGCGCGGTCGATGGCGGCGTCGATGTCGAGAAACTTCTCGTCCACGTAGCGCGTGCGCATGCGGAAGTCGATGCGCGTTTCGTCCACTTCGGCGCACAGGCAAGTGGCGCCGTTCATGGTCGCGGCCAAGGGTTGCGCGCCGCCCATGCCTCCGAGTCCGGCGGTGACGACCAGGCGGCCTTCGAGGCTGCCACCGAAGTGACGTTCACCGGAAGCGGCGAAGGTTTCGTAGGTGCCTTGCAGGATTCCTTGCGTGCCGATGTAGATCCAGGAGCCGGCTGTCATCTGGCCGTACATCATCTTGCCTTCAGCTTCGAGCTTTCTGAAGTGCTCCCAGTTGGCCCAGTTGCCGACCAGGTTTGAGTTGGCGATCAAGACGCGGGGTGAATGTTTATGGGTGCGGAAGACCCCCACCGGCTTGCCGCTTTGCACCAGCAACGTTTCGTCCTCTTCGAGGCGTTGCAGGGTCTCGATGATGGCCCGGTAGCTGGGCCAGTCGCGCGCCGCTTTGCCAGTGCCGCCGTAGACCACCAGGTCCTCGGGGCGCTCGGCCACGTCCTCGTGCAGGTTGTTCATCAACATGCGCATGGCGGCTTCCGCTGCCCAGGTCTTGCAGGAAATCTGGGTGCCGGTGGGCGGAGTCTGGGCGCCCTCGGGCAGTTCGGAGGGGATCACCTGGGTGGGGTCGCTTTGCAGGGTCATGGCTGGATTTGGCTTGGGAGTGCCGAAATGGGCGCTGGAGGGCGCATGGTCTCCTGTTTAGGAGGTGAGAGCAAGGGGCAGAGCGGTCCTGCAAAGCAACTGCCCGGGTTCCGTGTTGTTGTCCCCGGGCAAGTATGGCACCCCCCCCCTGGGGCGAGGAATGGGGTCGTCGGGCCAGCAGGGCCTTCGAATCGAATGGGCCCCTGAAAAGTGGCCCTGCGGCGCTTGAATCGCCACTTTTTGGGGGTTGGCCCCGATAAATCCACACGCAACCCAGGCGGTTGCGTCCGACGGCGCCCCCAAAAGAATGACGATTCGTCAAATTCAGGGTTGACGCACCGTCAACCATTGACGTACCGTCAAATCATCATGACCCCTATCAGTGACCGAAAGCGCCAGGAGATCGCCGAGCGCGAACGAAACTACCTGGACCTGGCCCTGCGCATCGTGCTCGACCAGGGCTACTTGGGCCTGACCATGGACAAACTCGCGGACGCCACCGAGTACTCCAAGGGCACGCTCTACCAGCACTTCAAGAACAAGGAGGACGTGATCTGCGGCCTTCTGCGCCGCTTGCAGATCCTGCGGCTGGAGTTTTTTGGGCGCGCGAGCGAGCTGGACCTGCCCCCGCGGCAACGCATCACCGCCCTGGGTCTGGCCGCCGAATTGTTCGTGTTGGCCTACCCGGAAAACACGCGCATCGAACCGATCCTGAAGGCCACCTCCATCCGCGAGAAAGCCTCCAAGGAACGCAGCGACGCCTTGGAAGAGGTCGAGATGGGCTGCTTCAACTCGGTCCTGAAAATCGCCCAATCGGGCTTGGCTTCGGGCGACCTCAAACTGCAAGACGGGGATAGTGCCGAGGCCCTGGTCATCGGCCTGTGGGCCATGCACGTGGGCGTGGGTTTGATCGCCAACGCGGGCTGCGGTCCATGCCTAGCCGAGAACGAAGCCGCCAACCAAGCATTCTTGCAAGAGACCCTCTACGCCAACGGCGCTCGCCTGCTCGACGGCTACGGCTGGTTGCCGCTCTCGAAGGATTTCGACTACCGAGCCCTACGCCAAGAATTGTTGCGCACCACATTTTCAAAGGAAGCCCAGAGCCTCGGACTTCTGAACTCCCCCACCCAAACCCGCTGATTCCATGAACCCTTCCAACATTCTCACAGTAGCGTTAGTCGGTTTGACCCTGGTCGCTTGCTCGAACAGCGAGCAGGAGACTTCGACGGTGCAAGCCCAAGAAGTCAATGCCGCGCGGCCCATGCCCGTGCGCGTGCTCACCCTCGGAGCCGCTACGATGGAGTCGATGCAAGGCCGCTACACCGGCATCATTCAAGCCAGCCGCGAGGTTGCCGTGGGTGTGAACGTGGGCGGGCAGATCGAACAGGTCCTGGTTCAGGAGGGCGACCTGGTCGAAGCGGGTGCGCCGCTTATGCAGCTCGACAAGCGCCGTTTGCTGGCCGGGCGCAACGCCCTTCTGGCTCAAGTTCAAGGTGCCCAAGCGCGCTTGGATGAATTGATCGCCGGCCCGCGCAAGGAGACGATCGCGGCGGCAAGAGCCAGCATCTCCGCGCTGGAAGAAGAGCTGCGCCTGGCCGATCTGCTCCTGGTTCGCCGCCGGGGCTTGCTCGAATCCGATTCGATCTCCCGGGAGGAGGTCGACGTGAGCCACGCCCAAGTGTTGACCCTCAAGGCTCGCATCCAAGGCGCCCAGGCGGGCCTTTCCGAGCTCGAAAACGGAACGCGGCCCGAGACCATCGCCGCCCAGCGCGCTTCCCTCGCTGGCCTGCAGGCCAGCCTGGATAGCAACGACATCGACTTAGCCGATACCCTGGTTGCCGCGCCCTTCGCCGGTCATATTCAGCGCATCATGGTACATGAGGGCGCCGTGGTTCCCGCAGGGACTGGAGTGCTGCTGCTGGTCGAAACCGGAGCGCTCGAAGCCCACTTCGGCTTGTCTCAAACGGATGCCGCCACGCTCAACTCCAACGACTTCGTGGTGGAGGTCTCCGGCCATCCCGTGGCCGTGCTCAGCAAGCGATTGCTGCCCAACCTGGACCCGAACCAGCGCACGATTCCTTGGATCCTGGACCTGGACACCGCAGGTCTCAAGGTCGCACTGCAGCCGGGCCAGATCGCGACCCTGCGCTGGTCCCGCCCCCTCGGCGAAGCCGGTTGGCGCGTCCCCCTCTTCGCCCTGACCGAAGGCGTGCGCGGCATGTGGACCGGTTTTGTGGTCGTCGAAAAAGAAGGCCAAACGCACGTGCAACCGGTCGACCTGGAAGTCCTGCACACCCTGCCCGACGCGGCGGTTGTTCGTGGCGCCCTGAAAGCCGGCGACCGCCTGCTGATCGATGGGGTTGATCGCGTCGTGGGTGGCCAACAGGTTCGCATCGTTACCGACAAGGGAGACACGACCCGTGGTTGATCTCTTCCTGCGCCGCCCGCGCCTCCTGATCCTCTCCCTGCTGCTGATCTGCGCGGCGGGATACACCGCCCTGCAGTCGATGCCGCGGGCTGAGGATCCGGAACTCACCTCTCGCGACGCGATCATCGTCACGCCCTTTTTGGGTGCTGGCGCCGAACGCATCGAGGCCCTGGTCACCGACCCGATCGAAGACGCTCTGCGCGAGTTCGAAGAGATCTGGACCTTCGACACCGAATCCACGGCGGACATCTCGAGTCTACACATCGAACTCAAGGAACACCTGACCGACACTGCAAGCGTTTGGTCTCGCATCCGCGACAAGCTGGAGGATGTGGAGGAGACCTTGCCCGAAGGCGCCGGTCCAATCGACTTCGACGCCTTTGAAATCTCTGCCTTTACCATAATCGTGGCCATGGTTCCCGATGGGGATCCGAGCGCTTCGCTATCGGTGCTTTCACGCCGCGCAGAGGACCTGGCGGACAAACTGCGCACCATCGGTGGAACCAAAGAGGTCGACATCTACGGCGGCATGCAGGAAGAGATCGTGGTCGACCTGGAACCCGATCGCCTGGCCGCACGCAGCATGACCCTGCGGGAAGTCGCCCGAGCCCTGCAAGGCCGCGATGCCAAGACCCCCGCCGGCGCCGTGCATGGTCTGCGCAACGACCTCTTGGTCGATGTGAACTCGGAGCTGGACTCCCTGCAGTCAGTGCTGCGCACCCCGGTCCGCATCGGGCCCAATGGACAAAACACGCTCATCTCCGACCTTGGAGAGGTGCGAAAGGGCGAACGCACGCCCCCCTCGGACATGGCCCTGGTAGAGGGCGAACGCAGCGTGCTGCTCGCCGTTCGCATGATGAAAGGCCAGCGTGTGGACCTCTGGTCCGACAAGGCCAAAGCGATCCTCGACCAGTTCGAAACCGACCTGCCGCGCGGCATCGGCATGCGTTTGCTCTTCGACCAGAGCAAGTACACGTCCAAGCGCCTCGGCGCCCTGGTCCAAAATTTCCTCATGGGCGCCCTGCTCGTGATGGTCGTGGTCTTCGGCACCATGGGGTGGCGCTCCGCGATCCTGGTGGGCTGCGCCTTGCCGCTCTCGGTTCTGATGGCGCTCAAGGGCATGTCGCTCATGGAAATCCCCATGAACCAGATGTCCGTGGCGGGTTTGATCATCGCCCTGGGCCTCTTGATCGACAACGCCATCGTGATGGTGGATGAGATCAGTCACCGCTTGCAGGAAGGCCTCAGCAAGCAGGCTGCGGTGCGCTCCGCCGTGACAAAACTCGCGATGCCGCTCTTCGGCTCGACCCTGACCACGGCCCTGGCGTTCATGCCGATCGTACTGATGCCCGGCGGCGCGGGTGAGTTCGTGGGTTCTATGGCCATGAACGTGATCCTGGCTATCACGAGTTCCCTGGTGATCTCGCTCTGGTTGCTGCCTGCGATCGCGGTTCATTTCCTACCCGCGAGTCCGCGTTCCGGTGGTCTGTCTTTCCTGAAACATGGCATCAGCTTGGGCCCTGTCGCGGGTATCTATCGCCGGGCCGTGACCTTCCTCGTGCGCTTCCCCGCCATCGCGGTTGCCGTAGGGTTGGTGTTCCCCCTGCTTGGCTTCTCTCAAGCTGGCAAGCTGAAGGAACAGTTCTTCCCCCCCGCCGACCGCGACCAATTCGGCCTCGAATTATTCCTCCCCCGTCAAGCTTCGATCGGGGCCAGCCATGAATTGGCCCAAGCGGCGCGCGACATCATGCGCACGCACGATCGTGTGGATGAGGTCAGCTGGGTGCTAGGTAAGAACTTCCCCAAGTTCTATTACAACCAGATCGAGAACGTGGCCAACGCACCCTATTACGGCCAAGCCCTGATCCAACTCGACGGCTCCCACGATTCTTCTAGTGTGGTGCGTGACCTGCAAAACCTGCTCGATTCAGAATTGCCTGAGGCCCAGGTCATCGTGCGCCAGGTCGAACAGGGCCCGCCCTTCGATGCACCGGTGGAGATGCGCTTGCTCGGTCCCGGTTTGCCAGTACTGCGCGAGATGGGTGAGACCATCCGGCGCGAGCTGGCCGCCATTCCGGATGTATTGCATACGCGCACGACGTTGCTCTCCGGCTTGCCCGGTTTGCGATTGGACTTGAACCAGGAAGAATTGCGTTTGGCGGGTTTGCAGGAGAAAGATCTGGCGCACATGTTGGCCGGCAACCTGGCCGGAATACGCGCAGGCTCGATCCTGGAAGCCACCGAGGAGCTGCCCGTGGTGGTTCGCTTGGCCCCCGGCGAGCGCGACTCCGCAGATGACTTGATCGGTTTGCAACTGCCCTCCGCCCAGGGCGGTTGGACTCCCCTCGCAAGCCTGGGCGACGTGGAACTCGCACCCGAGCTCTCAAACATCCCCCACCTGGACGGCGAGCGCATCTCCACCGTGCAGGCCTACATCACAGCCGGCGTGCTGCCGAGCGTGGTGCTCAACAAACTGCAAACACGCCTGAAAGAGATCGGCTTCGAACCTCCCCACGGCTATCGCATGGTCGTGGCCGGCGAGGCCGCCGAACGGGATGAAGCCGTGGGCGGCCTGATGGGCACTATCGGAATCCTGGCCATCCTGATGGGTTCCGCCCTGGTGCTCGCCTTCCACTCCTTCCGCCTGGCAGGAGTGATCGGAACCGTCGCCATTATGTCGGTCGGTCTAGCCCTCGGTTCGATCTACCTCTCGGGTTTCCCTTTCGGGTTCATGGGCATCGTGGGCACCATGGGTTTGATCGGAGTGGCCATCAATGACTCGATCGTGATCTTGGCGGCCTTGGAAGAAGACCCCGCCTGCTTGCGCGGCGACAAGAAGGCCATCGTACACGTGCTCATGCGTGGCACACGGCACGTGCTGTCGACGACGCTAACCACCATTGCCGGCTTCCTGCCCCTGTACCTCGGTGGCGGAGGTTTCTGGCCCCCGGTAGCCGTCGCCATCGGCGGCGGGGTCGCCGGCGCCACGCTCATGGCGCTCACCACAACGCCGGGTCTGTTCCTGTTGCTGTATGCAAACAAACCGAGCGAACCGAAATTTGAACAACAGACCGCCGAGGTTGTTTCTTCCCTTGCTTGACGGGTTAGGAGTTGCACAGGGCACCACGGTTCCGCAGCTGCTTGGCCTCAACTTGCTTTGGGGCCAAGGCTGTATGGCTAACGCGGCGCCCGACCGATTATCCCAATAGGCTCTGGCCCCAAGCGAGCAGGGCAACCCAGGAAATGAGGCTGAGGAGTGCGACCAAAAACGAACGCCATCGGACCTTTCCAAACTGCCAGCCACCCCACAACAGAAACACGGCAGGCAAGATAGAGGCAAATCCCGCTGCCGTCCTGGATACGAATCCAGACAGCATCTGCAAGAGCAAACTGATGCCTAAGCAGTAGAGAAACAGCGCGTACCAATCGGTTGAGCTTCTTCGAACCTTGAGAACCCAACTGAGCATTCCAGCGATTGGAGCGAAAGGCACGGCGAGCAACATCAAAAGGAACGCTACATATTCCTGGAATAGGCTGCTTAATGTGTTCGTCGTCCGATCAGCTCCGGGCTGACCTCCGGATTCAAAGTAGGCGGCATCGGCCAGCCGAAACCGAATCACCAAGGTGAACAGCACGCCCACGATCACGCAATACTTGATCGGATTGGTTAACGTCTTGCGGCGCCCATCGACCCACGCCCCAGCTGTTCTACCGGGCGCGGTCAAGAGCCCCTTGGTCGTTCGGAGGATGGGTAGTTCCAAATCTACCACCGAAGTGAAGGCCTCCCCCAATAGGGCTATAAAACGCAAAGGTCCAACACTTGTCGACTGCCCGCATTCAGAGCAATAATTCCCAGAAATCGGCGAACCACATTGCAAGCAGGACCCCGGACTGGGGTTATCAACAGTGGTACTTCTTGCCATGCCCATAACATACACCACCTCGGTTTTCCCCGAACGCCATTTCCATCGCCTGCTCAACCTCAAAATATGCCGGGATCGCTTTTGCATTCTTGGATAACCAAAGGCACCAGGTGGGGTTGAGTTTGCCCGTTTCGAACTTGGGAGTGGGAAGGCCGTGTTCTTCCGCGACCGCCGACATGATCCCATGGATGGATTCCATGGTTTGCACCCACTGCTCGCGCTCGATCTTCACCTAGTTGATTCGGTCTTGACGTCCCATATCAAACCTCGCCTTCCAAGCGGCTTTGGTTCCGCTCCACTTTTTGGGGACAGGCTTGGGGCGCTCCTTGCCTAGCTTCTTGATCGTCTTCTTGATTTGATGGAAGTGGCCGTCCAGGGTTTTCATTTCCTTCACTCCCCTCGCAATGCACGGTCGGGTGCCATTGTTCAATAGCGCTTGAAGGCATTGCGCAAAGTTATCGTTCCTGATGGAACCCGACACTCCCTGAATGAGGGCATTGGTGCACCGATCCTCCTTGTAGTTCGCAAGGGCCGTCAACCCCGCAACCTCCGTCGCTTGAGTGGCCCTAAATTCCGGTCCAACTGGGGCCCACTCCTCAGCAATCCGCGCCCACTCATCCCTTTTTTTCTTGTTCACGACAGGAGCGTTGGGATCTGTCCCTTGCGCCCACTCGGCCAGCTTGATGGCATAGTACTGCTGGTTGATCCGTTCAAATGCAGTAGCCAATTTCTTGGACCGCTTACCAACGGTCTGGGTCGAGCCAATCAGGACAGGCACGGCGATGGTCGGATCCCGTCTGAGCCCCAATCCCGAAATCGCTGCCAGGGTCACCAAGTCGGACTTCGCCTCGGCGTGGAATCGTAGAAGCCGTTTCGCCACCTTTGCAGTTCCCGGATGCGCATGTCTCAAGGACAACCTGCCAATCTCCCGCTCGCCTTTGGCCCGTTCCAGTTCGCTCCACCCCACCCAATGGAGCCGGGCCTGCGTATTCGTGGATTCTTCAAGGGCTTCGTACTCACGCCCAAGGACCCCAGGCGTGCACAAGGTACAAACGGGAGCCCATCCACGGACAGGAACTCCTTCAGGAAAATCTCCAAAGGACTCTCTTCCGCGGCCTCATCCTTCGCGCCTGACCTGGGAACATTTTGAAGGCTGACAAGCCCAAGACAGAGCAGCAACACCCAGTGGAATTTCATGGGCCCATCCTATCCTGGGCTCCACGGTGCATACAGGCCAGGAGCCTGAAACCACCGCCCCTAACTGCGGAACAGGGCGTAGTAGACCACGTATATCCAGGAAAAGAGCCCGTGGATGATGGCCCAGATAATGGACTTGTTGGCGCTCCAGGAAATGACGATCGCCAA
>JAAETM010000393.1 GCA_024228395.1 bacterium
AGTGGAGCTCTCGAAGGGTCCAATGTGGACACGGTCGAAGAATTTGTGCACTTGATCGAAGCCCAGCGCGGCTTCCAGGCCAATGCACGGGTGATCTCCACCGTCGACGAGGTGCTCGCCGAACTTGCCAACATCATCTAAGTGATTAGGCTCTGGGTGGGAACCCTGATCCGCCCTGCCTGAGGCCGCCAAGGAACTTCTTCGGAAGGTCCTTGGCGGCCCAAACCTTTTTTGGGCAGGTTTGGGGAGGAAGGTATATGCTGGCCCATATCTCGGTCCCTCCTCTACCCCACAAGACCCCATGTCCTTCCTAATCGACTTCTGGCTCCCGATCTTACTATCAGCGGTTGGCATCTTCATCGCAAGCTCGGTGGTTCACATGGTCTTACCCATGCACTGTTCCGATCACAAGGGCATGCCGGGTGAACCGGAAGTGTTGAAGTCCATGCGCGATCAAGGCGTGACTCCCGGCATGTACGCTTTCCCCCATGTGAAAAGTATGAAGGATATGGCGGACGACGCCATGATCGAAAAGTACCAGGAGGGGCCTGTTGGGTTTGTCACTGTATTGCCATCTGGCATGCCACGAATCGGTCGCAGTCTCCTGCAATGGTTCCTATTCACAATTTTCGTTTCGGCATTTGTGGCCTATGTCCTGTCCTTTGCCCTGGCCGAGGGCGCGACCTATTTGAATGTCTTTCGAATCGCTGGAACGGTGGCATTCTTGACCTATGGCGTGAGCGGTGTCTCCGATTCCATTTGGAAG
>JAAETM010000394.1 GCA_024228395.1 bacterium
ACATTGAGTTGGCGACTTCGCCGTGCGAGCGTTGTGTGATCTGGCGCATCCAAGTCGAGCTTTGCTATCTGAAGAGGGGATCTCAAGAAGCCCTCGGCTTGACGCAGTGGAGGCCCGTAGACAAGGCGCAGAGTCAGGGCTTTGCAACCCATCGCTTTGGTTGGCAATTGCCTACAATCCGTCCCCATGCTCCCCCCCGCGCCCCACCTGGCTCCCCCCGCTCTCCTGAAACTGCCCGCTTGGAATTCCTATCCACCAAGCGTGAAACGGAGCCTGGATTTGCTCAGCTAGGATTCGCCCCTGCCGCTTTCGGCTCTCGCCGCTCCCCGGCCTCGGGGGGGAGCGGCGGATTGGAAACTCCTATCTCGGTTCTCAAGCTTGGTGTTGGCGTGGGTCCCAGGGGCCTCCCATGCCCTACGAAGAGGCGCAATAGGCCCACCAAATACCCTATGTGCAAATAAATCCACTTTCGCAGTTACGTGAACGTCATAAATAACCGAACATAGGGCCATGGACACGCACATTGAACCCTGGGCACGCCAGGGGATAGAGACCCTTAAAAAAGAGTTGGGGTGGGTCGTGACTTACGAGCTCGATGACTCCAAGCAGCCATATGTATCCATCGAGGAAGGCTCAAACAGTTGGTCGTTTCGCATGCTTTGTGTGCGTCAACTACGCCCCGCAACGGCCTCCCACCGGATTCGGGAGCAGCTTAGCGGGATCCCGGATTCTCAAGCTGGCGAGCCTGTGTTGCTCGTCACCGAACGGGTCAGCGAGTCCGTGGCTGAGATATTGCGTGGGCAAGAAGTCAGCTACGTCGACATGGGTGGCAATGCTCACATATCCCGCAAGGGCTTGCACATTTGGGTGAGTGGAAGGCCCGTGGCAACCGAGGCGGCCAGGGTTCAAAAGACAACAACCCCCGTTGCCTTGCAGCTAGCATTTCTATTGCTGCAGGATGCACAACTCTGCGCACGCCCCTACCGTGAATTGGCGCGGCAGAGCGGATTGGCGCTCGGATCCGTGGGCTGGATCATGACCGCCTTCATCCGGGCAGGATATGTGGGTCGCAGGGGCCGGAACCGATTCCTACGCTCTCCCAAAGAATTGGCAACCCATTTTGAACAGCATTGGCATGAACGTCTGCGACCGAAACTGGGCGAGGTCATTTGCCAGGGGCCCGCTGATCTAGGATTCAAACGCCTGCTCAAAACCTGTGCCGCCAACCAGGGCTTCCTCGTAGGTGGCGAGCTTGCGGCCTCCCAGATTCTAGGTGGCGTGGAACCTTCGACGGCGACGATCCATGTGCCCGTCAACAGTGTGCAAGAAAGCATGGGCAAGCTACGCCTCCTTAAAAACCCGGCGGGCAACATTCGCTTACTCGAATCCTTTGGGAGCACCCACGCCTGGCATGTGGGCAAAAAAACTCATCCACAAAAAGTGTCGATGGCGGATCCCCTGTTGATTCGCGCAGAGTTGTTGGAGAGCCAGGATGCCCGACTCCACGAACTCGCTGAAGAACTTCTTACCCAACACATCGCACCTCGATGGGAATCCTAGAAGACTCAACCGAGAGGGTGCTCGGTGACTTTGCCCGGGCCACAGGTCAGCTCAACCTCCCCTATCTCGTGGTTGGAGCCGGGGCCAGGGTCCTGCTCAGCATGGAGAAGGACTTCTCGCCCGGACGACTAACCACAGATTGGGATCTCGCCATGCCCTGCCCCGACTGGCCGACTTTCAACTCTCTACGTGATTCACTCACAAGCGGTTCGGCAGCCCCATTCGAAACAACAGGCGCCATTCATCGACTGCGTCACCGGGCCACCGATGTGTTGGTCGACCTGATTCCTTTTGGCGGGATTGAATCATCACCCGGCGTCCTTATCTGGCCCAGCGGAGAGGAGTTCGATGTGTCAGGGTTTTCCGCGGCATTGCAGGAGGGTGAAGAGCTAGACCTCAAACACGGAACAGTCCTAGTGACATCGTTCCCATTTCAAGTCATTCTAAAAGCCCAAGCCTACTTGCAAAGGCGTGAGCAAGGAATGACACACGACGTTGCGGACCTGGTCTGGGTCTTGCGCAACTACGGGGATGGCAAGGAGAAGCGCATCTTTGGCGAAGCCTACTTGGCGATAACCCAACATGGTTTGGAGCCCGATGCATGGGGAGCGCTCCTCCTCGGACTGGACTTGCGCGGGATGGGCGCCGAACTACTCACCGCCCTCAGAGTGGTTCTTTACGAATTGAAAGACGAGGAATCCAAGGCATGCTCAGACGCACTGGGTGGTGGATTCCTTTTGGATCGTGAAGCGAAGATACAAAGCGTTCAAACCCTCGCGATAGCGGCTTCGCTGGGTCTGGAGCAGGCACAATAGTCGGGACAAACCACGCGGCCCCATTTTTCTGGCGGTCGATCCAATGCCTGGCTCAGGATTCTGAATGGCAGGCCTGCGCATATCCGATGCGGAGTGCCCGCCGCAGCGGAGCTAGCGGCGATCGGGCCCCAAGCCGTGCCCGCTTTCGGCAGAGTTACTGTGCGCTTTCCAGGGCAAGCAAGTAACTCTTCAATTCGCGCAGGTGTTCGCCCCAGTGGGTTTTGTACGAGAAGTGGAAGTACCAGAGTGCGTTGCCCTGGCTGGTGTGCTCCCAAAGCCAAACCACGTCGGACAGTTCGCCGACAATATCCGCAATGTCGTCGATGGCATCGCCCACATCCGTCATGTTCTCGTGCCCTAGATCCCGCGCGGGATCGGTCACGTCGTACATGCCATACCGTTCGAAGCGTTCGCAGATCAGGGCACGGCGGGTTTCGTAGGGCCACTCGGGTGGCTCGGGATAGACCCTGTCATCGAACTCGAACTCCACGCAATCGCGGGCCCGGTCCAATTGGTCCAGAAGGCGTTGCAGGGCGGCCTCGTTGGCCTCGGTCGTGCCTTCCCCGCGCCGAATCAATGCCACGAATGCATCGGCGAGGGCTTTGATGACGTGGGCTTGCATGTTCTTGGTGAATCGTCCTCGCCACAGGGGCTGCGGAGTCGGCAAGAATGGGAGTGAAGGGGTTCGAATGCCGATCCCAGGAGATGGGTCCCCCATTGTAACGCTCCCGGGGTTAGGCGTGGGTCAATATGGGCCGCAGGCCACCGGCGCCTTGATCCCTACGCACTACCGAACCCGCGTTCTCTCCTGGTTCCTGGCGGCAATCTCCTCCAGCGCTGCGACGACGTCGTCCTCTTGGGCATCGGAAAAATTGCCCAAATTGAACGTGTGCTCGACCCCCGAATGAAGTGTCACGCGGAAGTCATAGCCAGACTCGAATCCGCAATCATCCACCTCCGCCAGGTTTACCTCGATGTACCGCCTCTCCGAATCCATCCTCCAGCGAAGCCTGCCCGAGTCCAACGTGAGCACCGGGCGACTCCACTGCCACAGGAGGTCCCTGCAAAGTGTCCCCAACGCCCAAACCATGCCCACTGCCAGGAGTACCGACAGGGCATCACTCTCCCCGCCCCAACGCTCCTGCAGAATCACCGCCAAACCCAGCACAAGAATGCGCACAAACCAGATGTCATCATCAACGCGGCCTTTGATGCGGATGGGTTTGAATGGGCCGATCGACCCGGTGTCTATTTGCTCAGGATTGGTTTCGGTCAATTGCTTGGCTTGTTCGGATTCCAAAGGGATCAATCATCGAGCCGTTCCAGGTCCGACCAAAATTCGATCTCGCGGACTGGGCCGAGGTTGGGCTTGAAGGCACCGAGCAGAAACTCCGATTGGATGTAAGAGCTCAGGTCACTTCCGTAATAGATGATATCGGTTTGATAAATGGAGAACACAGGGTTTCCGGAGATCGTGGGCACGGCAGGCAGATACCTGTGTGAGTAGATCGGGATCAGGAACGGAGCCCGTGCGCAGGCCTCTTCGACGACTTTCCTGAAAAGCTCCTCCGAGTCCGGCTTGGGCCCCCACTCCTCCAGCCAAAACCCAGCATTCACCACATCGAAGCACATCCCTTCCGCCGGCCACGTCAACCGGCGGCGCAGCGCTTCTGAATTGGGATTCCGCCAATCTGGGCACTTATCGCCCAGCGGCAAGGCGTATTGAAGAAACGCCCTCAAGTCCGGTGGGAACCGAAATGAGTGTGTTTCCTCAGCAATGCGAACCTCATTGTCGGTCAGCCCGGGCCCAAAGGGAATCCCCTTCGCTTTCATGGCCGACACCGCCCATACCCAACCCGGGTCCTTTGAATTACGTGCTGCCTTGCGCCCCTTGCGTACCCTAGAAATCAGCACCAATCCACCGATGAACCTAGCCAAATAGCTGGCCGTGTGCGCAGCGCCCACTGCGATGAACACGGCGTGGCGCCCCGCGGGGACCCGACTGGCCATGGGCTCGAACAGGATCACGCTGCCAGCATTGGCCAGGGCATAGCCCACCAACCCTGCGACCAGCGAGGTGCATGCCATGCACAACATCAGGATCCCGATGGGTCGACCCAAGGACTCCGCCGTTCGCTTGGGCCGCTCGCCCCGCGTGGCCACCACGGCCAACGGAACACCGAGCAGCAGGCCGACCCACCAGGTGGCGACCACCCCCCAAACCAAGCCAAGAACCGTGGGCGACTCGGATTCAATGATCCTGGGGTGCCCGATCGTGAAGTACTCCACGCACAATCGATCCGTCACCTGATCGTGCACGATCCCAAAGAGCACCGCTGCACCGATACTCAGCCCCACAATCTTAAGTGCCGAAAGCATGCCAAGAGTTTAACTGGTGGGCGCCCGGTTTCCCAAGTAGTTCATCGCGACCAACGGCTTGGTGGATAGACGTTCCAAAGGGGCAGTTTCGGAGGAGGGGGGGAGCCAGGTAGGGCGCGGCGGCGACCACGCCATGTTCTCGGGCTTACGTTTGGAGCGCCCCTAGAAGGACACTTTCAACATGTTGGAAAAGTTGGACACACCCGGGCTCGGTTCCCGGAACCACAGTTGGAAGTAGTAGGACTGTCCCACTTGCATTGTCGGTAAGCCAGACAAAGGCAAGGCAGAAGGGACATCGAACCCAGTGCTCAAGGCCCCGGGCTTGCGCCTTATGGTCCC
>JAAETM010000395.1 GCA_024228395.1 bacterium
GACTGCCAACTCAAGTTCCAATAGCTGCCCTCGTGCAGGGTGCGAATTCCAAGGCGCAGGCCCACCAGTTTGCTGAAGGATCCGTCGGTGCCGAAAAGGGTGGCTTCCAAGTCGGTGTCATTGGGCAGCAAGCCGGACCACTCGTGGCCGAATTCCGCTTGCAGTCCGTCATCCCGGTCGTCCCGCCAATAATCCAGGCGCGTGCGCAGGTGCCGGTCGGGGTCCAAGCGCCGCCAATGGCTGATGCTCGTACGCTGCACCACTGCGCTCAGATCCAGGTCTTCTGCGGGCGCATCAAACTGCTGCCGCAGAAGATAGGGAGTGCGGCTGCGGCTGTGACTGAAACGCAACCCGCTGCCGGGCGAGGTGGCGTGGGAAGCGAACAGGCGCAAGCGGGTCCACTCGAGGCCTTCCCGCTTGGGTCCGTCCTCGTTGGAATACCAATCCACCCAAGCGGTGGCGGAAACCGCATCGCCCAAACCCGGTGACCAGCGGCTGCCGAGCAGGAACAGGTCCCTATCCGCATGGCCCCGGTGCCATGTCTTTTGATAGGCCGTGCGCCAATCCAAACCGCGCGTATCACTCAAACCATCCGAGAGATTGAAAGCCAGCTGCCAATCATCGCCGGAACCCAGCGAGTCGCTGGGTTCCGGAAGGTGGCCCGCGCTCACACCAACCAAACGCCCACTCTCAAGCCGATGCCCAACCTCCACACCGTCCAAGCGACCAAACTCGGGCATTTCATGCTGCACAAAGCGTCCGAACTCATAGCGTGTGGGTTCCTCGCGACGCCCTCCCAGGAGATAGCTCAAGTGGTTCAGCCGCAGGCGCGAGTGCTGTTCTTCAAAACCATCGACCGAATCCGAAGCACGTGTGTAAGCGGAAGCGTCGAACTCGAACTCGCCCCCCTTGCCAAAAGCATTGCGCGCCTGCCAACCAAAATTGCCGCGCGTCGAAAAGCTCTGGCGCTTGCCTGCCAGATGGCTCTGGGTGAGGGACCCGGACAAGGTCCAGTGGGCGTTCCAATCCAGGGGCCGGTCGGCTGCGCCAATGGGGCTGGCTTCGGCCAATAGGGGGCCTCCTGGTTTCCAGTCTTCGGGCGGTCGGGTCCAGGCGGGGTGATCGGGAACCACGCGCCCCGCTTCCGGTTCCTGGCCGGGGCGCACCGTGGCCGGCGGCAGCGGATCGCCGCCGCCGGCCACGGGCTCTTTCGGGTCAGCCGGCTTCAGAAACACATCGCACCGGGTTCCGAGCACCAGAACCTCCACGGGTTCAAACAGTTCGATGCGCGCGTTGTTGCGCGTCACGCTGCGCACCACCGCTTGCACGGAAGGCGCGCCATCGGGATAGACCACCACGCGATCCCCCTGGGCCAAGCCGGTATCCTGGCCATGATCGATATAGACCAGGGTATTCGTGACCGACGAGATGCGAACCTCCAAGGGTTGCTCCTCCACCTCCTGGGCAGCGCCAAGGGGCGGCAATAGGAAACAGGTGCACAGGATGACACTGAGAATCCGGCGAAGGAAGATCACCGCCCACGCTCCCCGCCACCCGCGCTGTGACAGTCCGCGCATTGCATGCGGAGGGGCCGGTACAAAACCGTACGGCCCCCATCGGGCCAGGCCACTTGACGGTGGCAAGCGGAGCAAGCCACGTCCTTGTGCACGTCGTCCAGCGGGTAGCGCGAGTCGGTTTGGTGATCGAAGTCCAACACGCTGAAGTCCGATTGGGAGGCATGGCAAGTGTCGCAGGCTTCGGTCTCGGGACGCTGGAATTGGCTGCGATGTTCGTCCCCGTGGCAAGCTGCACAGGTACGGCCGGGAACGGCTGCGCGCGCACGGCCGCGGCGCCCAAGGCCTTGCACTAAGATACCGAGCCCCTGCCCCTTGATAATGGAAGGATGGCAGTCGTCGCAGCCCTGCTCCCCATGCTCCGATGCGGTATTGCTGGAAGTCCAAAAGTCATGATCGAAGTGCTCTGGGGGGCCCACCAGGAGCTTTGCGAACGAATCTAACGAGTGGCAACGAGCGCAGGTTGCGCCAGCTTCTGTCTCGCGGGGCAAACCTTGCCCATCGAAGATACCGAAGTGAGGATCCGCGTGGCAAGCCTGGCAACTAGGATCAGCGGTCCCATGGATCGCTTCGATGCGGCCAAAGGTACGCCCGAACAAATCGGCGCTAGCCGTGGGCAGGTGACACGCTTCGCACTCCGCCCGATCGTGGCCATCGGGCAGGTCATAGTCGGTCCAAAAACGATGGTCGAATTTTTCCGTGCGCAGCTCCTGCCAGTCGGTTTCCGTGTGGCAACGGGCGCAATCGGACTGCCCATTTTCGATCAAGGGCAAGTCGGTTCCGTCAAACGCCCCATCGTGGGGATCGGTGTGGCACAACACACAGGGCTTGTTCTTCTGCCATGCGCTCCCCCACTGCACTTCGATGCGGCCAAAGAAGCGCCCGAATTCGTCGGAGGCTTCCGCAGGCAGGTGGCAGACTTCGCACTCAGCCTGCTTGTGGGCGCCAACCAGGGCAAAGTCCGTGCACGCCCCATGGTCGAACTGCTCCTGGAGGATTTCCGCAAACCCCTTGGGCGAATGGCAGCGTGCACACCCCTCACGTCCCCCGAACTCGTCCAGTCCAGCGAGTTTGTCGAAGGCTCCAGCGTGTGCGTCGCCATGACAGTCCGCGCAGGCACCCGACACAGAGCCCCACTGGCGAGCGCTCTCCAACTGGCCTTCGGGGACTTCGTGACACGCGAAGCAGGCCACCGCTTGGTGTTTGTCCTCCAAAGGGAAATCCGATTTCGCGTGGGCCTCGAACCCGAAATTCGCGGGCACAAAACGGGTTTCGGAGTGGCACTCGAGGCATGCATCTTGGGTCGGGATCTTTCGAGCGAATTGCCCATCATGGGGGTCGGTATGGCAAACCTCGCAATCCGAAGCTTGGCGCCCGGGAAAGCGGCGCAACCAATCCGCCTGGGCATCCTGCGCATCCGGAACCTTGAAATGGCACTCGATGCATTCGGTTTCGGCATGGGGTTCGAGCAAGGCCATGCCGCTCGCCGCATGCAACTCGACGGGCCAACTTTCCCCCGCAGCCGCGAAGTCCTTGTGCTCGGGATCGTGACAAGCAAGGCATTGCACATCGGCCGTTTCGATCAAACCCAGCCCGCTGGCGAGCGCTGCGGATTTTTCGAGGAAGGCATCGGTGTGCCGATGTTCATGGCATGCTTCACAGCTGCGCTCCACCGGAGGAGACTCCCCCGCCAGAGCTTCGATCGAATACTCCGACTTCTCCTCGTGACACTGCTTGCACTCCTGCTCCCCGTGGGCGCCGAGCAAAGGAAAACTATCGGGATGGCGATACTCCACGTGCTCCTCGAACTTCTCCACCTGCCCATGGCATTCCGCGCACGCCCGAACCATGGCACCATCATGGGGATCGTCATGACAACTGTCGCAGGCCTGTGACAACCCCCTGAAGCGCTGCCACCCTTTCTCTAGGAGCACGACAGCAGCCTTCTCGTGGCACTTTTCACAATCCAACCCGTCGTGGGCGCCCATCAAAGCATAGGGCCCGCCTCCAAGATTCTCGTGGGTATAATCGTCCAAGGACTTGAACCCGGCCTCCACAAAACTGGCTTCACGGACCAGGGGAAAGTCCCGCCCCGCATGCTCAACATGACAGCGCGTGCAATCCTCCACCAGCCCTTCGACCTGGGAGCCATGCAAGCCCAGCGCCAACTCGAGGTCCTCTCCAATACCCTTATGACAGGCCACGCAGGCCTTCAGCATGCCCTCGGTGCCACCCCCGTCCCCGTGGCACTGCTCGCAACCCTCGGGACTATCCAACTCCGGCTCTTGGGCATGGGCAGCGGAAAGAGGCGGCGCCTGGGTGCGGTCCTGCTCCCAGCCGAAGATCCAGAAGATCAACGATGCCGATAGCAGCATCAGTAGGGGTTTGGGGGCCAGAACACGCATGGGGCAGGGACCATCCTACGGCCTTTTCCCTCGAAAGGTCACTCGAACAAGCGCCCGAAACGCAGGGCATCGAGAATGTGCGCGGATAGCAGCAGCACGAGCAGCAAGGCAATCCAACGGTGGATGTGCCGCCAGCTGGCCAAGAATGTACGCATGTCTTCGAAATGCGAGGCCGCCAGGTTGGCGCGGTGGGCACGACGTACGAGCCAAATGAGTTCCGTGGTTTGGTCGTTGGAAAAATCCTCCGCCCGAGCATCGGCTTCCAGGACTTTTAGGCTCCGGGCCAGATAGCTGCGAGCCCGCATTAGGGCCCAGATACGTTTCGGGAGCGAACCGCTCCAATGGTGATTGGCCACGAGGCGCTCCACTTCCCCGGTGATCCGCCCAGCGAAAGCACCGCTCTTGCTCTGCAACTCGCTGGAAAGCGCGGCTAGTCGCCCGCGCACTTCCTCCAGCTCCAACTCGCGTCCATTGGCGGCCCGGGGCAAGAAGCTGTAGAGGTAACGCCCGATGGAACCGGTCGCCACCAGAACGATCAATGCGATGAACGCATGGCCTCCGGTGGTGTCCCCCACGCGCATGCCCGAATGCAACACGGCCACGAGCACGGAACAGAAACCGGTGGCCACATGAATCGCCATCCAACCCCGTAGGGTCCCAAAGGAAAAGAGACCCGGGGTGGAACGGCGCAGCAGATAGAGCAGGTTGATGAGCACCAAACCCGCACTCGTGAAACCCAAAGCCAGCCCAACAGCACTCGAGGAGCGCAACAATTCGTGGAAAGGCGAAAGCGGACGTTCATCCAACGGCAAGCGGTAATACTCGCGACACCAAATGGACCAGGATAGGAAGGCCAGGGCCACCAGTAGCGAAACCCCCAAACTACGCATGAGGGAACGGTTCTTAGCCATGGGCACATGCAAAGCGCTGCGCATGGGATCGAAGGAAACCCCCATGGATTCCAGCAGCGGCACGGGGGGGTCGCCCCCCAGGCAAGCGATCACGCTGTCATTGGGCAGCTCCTGTATTTCGAAATCGGCCGCCCCCGAACAACGCAACGTCACCGAATCGACATCGATGGCCTGAACTTCGCTTTGGAAGAGGACCCGCACGCGCCCGTCCAAGGCGGCCAACCCGATGGTGCGGGAGTTGCGTTCGTGCAGGCGAAAGAACGATTCCCCCCGATAGGAAAGGGTCACGCGGGTTGTGGGTTGCGTGGCCAGGGCCAATGCGGCTTCCACGGCGCTGTCGCCTCCACCCACCACCAACACATCCTGGTCCTGGTGGGCACGTGCATCGATCAACGAGTAAGCCACTTTTTCCAGGGACTCGCCGGGCACCTCCAATTTGCACGGGCTGCCTCGACGGCCCACCGCCAAACAAACGTTTCTGGCAACGATGGATTCCGAGGAAGTTTCGACTGACCAAAGGCCGCCCGGGCCGAGGTCGGCACCCACAAGGCGCACCCCTTCCCGCACGTCGAGCCCCGCATTCGAAACGGCCCCCCGCCAAATGGCTATCAAGTCCTGCTTGCTGTAACTGGACTCCTTCAGCCACCCGAATCCGGGCAATTCAACCGGCCGGGTCAAGACCAACTTGGCCCGCGGGAACTTCGCGATCGTGCCACCCAGGGGTTCCTGGTCCACGACACACACGATGAGGCCCCGGGCGCTGGCTTCCAGAGCGCAAGCAAGGCCTGCGGGTCCAGCGCCCACCACCAGCAAATCCAATTCGCCCACTTTCAACTTGGTGGACCCGCACGTGGACCGGGCTTGCACGGCACCGGCCACCGCTCGCCCCTGCCCGATCGCGTTGCGGATCAGCGCTCGCCCATTGACCTCCCCCGCCAAGAACAAACCTGGCCGGCCCAGCACGCTGAGATCCTCGTCGATCGCTGGGATGTCCGAGCGCTTTTCCAGGTCCGCAAGGGAAACCGCTATGGCACCCATGGGACAAGCGTCCGCACAGTGGGCGTGGCCCACGCAGCGCGCACCATGCAAGACCACGGCTTGCCCGTGCAGCAACCCCAGAACCTCATTCTCAGGGCATGCCGCCACGCAAGCCCCACAGCCCAGACAGCGCATGAGGTCGACCTCGGGCCGCTCCAACCGGGCTTCGTGGCTGCCTAGGGCCCGCGCCTCCCCGCGTCGGTCCAGGGCACGCCCCATTCGGACCAGCTCCGCCCGGCGATACAGCAGCACGGCAAACATGATCCCTAGGCACAGGATCAGTAACAGGAAAAGGGACCAACTCACGGCCCTGATTCTACGGCCCGAACCAAGTTTGGCGATGCCTTCCCAATCCCAAATCAACGCCAATGGGAAGCCAGCACGGGATTTCCGCCAGCAAAGGTAGACGGCCCCGGCCAGGTGCCTACACTCCTGTGCCGAACGGGCGCACCTGCGCCACCTCCTATCCGTCGGTCTCCTCTCCGGAGACGCTCCTTCACCCCATCGAACCATGGCCCAGGACCTCAACAGGCCCGCCTCCGAAAGCCTCTCACGCCCCGGCCTGAAAATCGCCTGCGTGGTATCCGAATTCCACTTGGAACTGACGGGGGCCATGATGGAGTCGGCCCGCGCGGAACTGCTGCGCGCCGGCATGGCCGAAGATGACTTCGCCGTGGTGAAGGTACCCGGCGCTTTCGAACTGCCCCTGGTGGCGCGACGCCTGGCCTGCCACCAAGATGTCGATGCGGTACTCTGCTTTGGGCTGGTCATCACCGGTGAAACCAAGCACGACCATTGGGTTTCCATGGGCGCCACCGAAGGAATTTTATTGGCCAGTTTAGAAACCGACAAGCCGATCCTGTTCGGAGTGCTGACCACCAACAACGTGGAACAAGCCCGCACCCGCGCGCTGGCCCCCCAGGACGGTGGCGTGCAAGACAAGGGCCGCGAGGTCGCAGCCGCCGCTATTAAAACCCTGGACGCGCTGGACCAGGCCGCGAACCCCTTCGCCTAACGAACACCCACTCTCCTACCCCAGTCCCGCCATGACCTCCACCATGCCCAAGCAAAATTTTCCGATCAAGAAACGCACGCGCGCCCGCGAGCTGTGTCTGCAATACCTCTACCAAGTCGACCTGCTCGGCGAAAATATCCTCGACGACTTGGACGATTTTCTCCGTGAAGAAGAAAAGGATCGAGACACTCGCAGTTACGCACGCGAAATGATCCTCACAACTTCGAAGGAGCGGGCCAAGATCGACGGCGAGATCCAAGCGGTTGCACAGAACTGGGAAATCCATCGCATGGCGGTCATCGACCGCAACGTGCTACGTTTGGCCACCTACGAACTGCTATACCGCGATGATATTCCACCCAAGGTGGCCATCAACGAAGCCATCGAACTGGGCAAGCGCTTTTCCACGTCCAACTCGGGTTCGTTCATCAACGGCATCCTGGACAAGATCAAGAACAAGCGGCAAGCCGACGCTGAACCACAAGAAGATCCGGAGACAACGCCGGAGAAAAACGCCGAGGCCTAGACCATGGGACTGTTCGATCGCTTTAAGAAACGTCTGGGCAAGACCCGGGCAGTCATCTCGGACGGGCTCACCGGCTTGTTCCGCGGAGGACGTCCCATCGACCAGGACCTGCTAGATGAACTGGAGGAGCTCCTGTACACCTCCGATCTGGGTCCGGTCGCAGGCGTCCTGACCGCTGAGCTAGCCCGCTTGCACAAGCGCGGCGAACTCAAAGGTGAAGAAGACGTGCGACGCTGCCTGCGCGACACCCTGCTGGAACGCTTGGACCCGGCCCCGGCCGAAAAGACCTTCTTCCAAAACACTCCCACCGTGATCTTGGTGGTGGGCGTGAACGGATCCGGCAAGACCACCTCCATCGCCAAGCTAGCCAACCGCTTCAAACAACAGGGCAAGAAAGTCATCCTGGGAGCCGCGGATACCTTCCGCGCCGCAGCCGCCGACCAGCTTGAGATCTGGGCGGAGCGCAATGGTTCCGACATCGTGCGTCAGAAGCACGACGGCGCGGACCCGGCCGCCGTGGCCTACGACTCGGTCGTGGCCGCCCAGGCCCGCGGCGCGGATGTGCTCTTGGTAGACACCGCAGGCAGGCTGCACACCCAGCACAACCTGATGGAAGAACTGTCCAAGGTTCGCCGGGTGATCTCCAAGCAAATCCCCGATGCCCCCCACCAAACCTGGCTGGTACTCGACGGGACCAACGGTCAAAATGCCGTACAGCAGGCCAAGCAATTCACGGCCACCGTCAAAGTGGATGGATTGATCATCGCCAAATTGGACGGCACCGCCCGCGGCGGAGCAATCTTCGGAATCCAAGGCGCCCTCGGGTTGCCCGTCATGTACGTGGGTACCGGCGAGACCTTGGAAGACCTGGATGCTTTCGACCCCACGGCTTTTGTGGATGCCATCGTGACCAGCGCCACGGGATCAGCCAGCGCCTAGCCCCCCCAAAGCGAACATGCCCAGCAAGGCAGCAAGCAAACAAGCGCAGCAAATCAGCGGCCCCAGCGGAGACGCCTGGCTGGCGATCCTGGCCGCCTTGCCCCTGTTCGTCATCGCCCTTGTGCCCGTGCTCCTGGGGGTTCCCAGCACCGAAAGTGCCGGGCCGGGATGGGTACTGCCCCTGTTCCTCCCCGCTGGGCTGCTGTTGGCCCTCGGCCCCAACTCCAAACGCCTGGGTTGGCCGCATGCCCTATGTCTGTTCTTGGCGGCGGTCGTTCTAGGCCGTAGCTTTCTGCAACTCGACACCTTCGCGGCGCGCCGCAGCGCCGTGGTTTGGGGAACATCGGCGCTCTGCTTTGCGATTGGCTGTGGCATCGACAAGCGCGGCCGACGCCTATTCCTAAACATGCTGGGTTGGTTGGCCTTGGCTGGATTGATCGGCATGGTCATCGCCGTGCTTCTGCCTGGACACAGTGGGCAATCGGGCATGGTCAATTGGACCAGCTTGCAATTTGGCAACCGGGGGGATCTGGCCGAGTTCCTGGTGCCGGCCGTGGTCTTTTCCATCGCGGGGTTCCTGCGCAGCCACCACCTATTCGCGGGAGGAATAATGTTGGTTTCAGCAGCACTGGTCACCTGGTTCCTCGGCTGGAGCCCGGTGTACGCGGGCATGCTCGCCATTATTGCCATGACGGTGGTTGGATTGGTCGGTGGATTCCGATCCAGCGCGAGCGCACGAATGGGAAGGATCTTGCTGCTGACCAGTTTGGTTTGCGTGGTTTCGCTCGGGGTTCGCACCTGGTCCGCCTCGAATTCAAACGGTCCCGGAGTACTTGAGAAAAGCGCAGACACGCAACAAGAACGGGATCTTCCCGATGAGCTATCTTTGGACCGGGACCAGGGCCTACAGGTTCGGTTGGAAATCTGGAAGAGCACCCTGGCCATGTCGAGCGCGCATGCTGTCGCAGGTACGGGCCCGGGACAGTTTCGACAGGCTTTCCCCCCATACCGCTCCCAAAGGGAAACCGAACTCAGCTCACAGGGTGGCCGCATTCAGAACGCGGTGGAAGTGGAGCATGCCCACAACGATTATCTGATCGCCATCGCCGAACTCGGCTGGCCGATGGGTCTCCTGTGGATCGCGCTCTTGATTTTGGTCTTGCGCAAGGCCCTTGGCAACCTGTTCAGGCAGGATCGCACCCGCATCGTGCCCTCCCTGGCCAGCGTGGGAGTCTTGGTACTTTCATTTTGGAACGCTCCACTGCTCGGTCCCGTGGTCTCGCATCCCCTTCCATGGTTGTGCTTTGGCATGGCCATGGGCCCCATGGCCCGGCCCCGCTCCCCACGGGTGGGCCAAACCTTGGCCTTGCTCGCCCTGGCCCTGGCCGCGGGCTTGAGCCTGTGGAGCGTAAATTTCCTGCGCCATGGACGGGCCCTTTCCAACGGCCCCGCCGATAGCGAGGCGCTGGCAAGCGCGCTCGAGATCGCCCCGGACTCGTCCCTGGCCCTGGACTTTGCCGTGCACGCAACACCACCCCCGAAGCTAGCGGGGGCCCCGACCCAGGCGTGGTTCACCGACCTGCGTCCGCACTTCAAAAGCCTGCTCATCCGACGCCCCCACAGCGTGGGGTTGAGCAACGACTGGGGTCGGGCCCAGGCGATTGTCGGAGAAACCAAGGCAGCCGATAGAGCCTTCGCCCACGCGCTTTCCCTAGATCCCAAGTTTGTTCCCGCCCACCGCAACCGGGTGCGCATGAACGTGGATCAGCTCGACTTGAAATCCCTCGCAAAGAACCTTCAAGCGGCCCAAGAACAAGAGGCCTTCGAAACCAGCTACATCAAGTCTTGGGGTTTGTTCTGTCTACGTAATGGCCGTCCGCAAACGGCCCAAGTCCTGCTCAGGTTTGGTAACCCGGAACTAGCCGTCACGGATGCCAACGTGTGCCATCAGCAGGCGCAGTTCGCACGGCTTTCTGGAACTCCTGCAGAGGAGAATTCTTACCTGGCGGGCGAGCACCTGATCTTCGCCCGAGACCACGTGATGGTCGGCGCCTACGAGTCCGCCGTGCGCAGTTACCGGCAAGCCAAGCGCTATGCACGCCGCGCCACCTCCGCGAGTTCGGACCCCGCCGCCCTGCGCCTGGAGATGGCCGCCGCCTGGACCTTGGCGGGCAAACCCGAGGAAGCGGGCAAGGAACTGCTGGGGCTGAACTGGCAAGCATTGACTCCCCTGGAGCGCAATGGGCTGCCCCAGTGGGCGCGTGAAGTGCTTCCGATCGTGCCCAAGTGAGACGCGCAACGGGCCCTGGCTAGGCGCAGATGGGGGCACGCCCCCGTCAGGCCTTTTTTTGTATGGATTCCTGCACACTTCTGCAACTTCGTCCGTAGCTAGAGAACGGAGCACCAACTACTCAACAGTGGCGGTCTTGCTCCATTGGCACCCCTCTCCCCAGCATCTGGACGCCCCTACCACCCTCGGTAAAGCTTCCGTAGCCTCTGCCCCTCCTATCATGTCCCAATCCAGT
The DNA here is from genome assembly GCA_024228395.1 of bacterium. Lineage (GTDB taxonomy): Bacteria > Planctomycetota > UBA1135 > UBA1135 > NORP259. The sequence goes on from JAAETM010000395.1 coordinate 10,934, forward strand.
CAAACCCAATCCCAGACACGCACCGTTTTGGTCGTGGAAGATGAGCAAGCCCTAGCCCTCGGCATCGAAGATGCACTGAACGTGGCGGGCTTCACAGCTTCGGTCATACACGACGGCAAACTTGCCCTGGAATCCGTGCGTGCCAACGCGCCCGATTTGATCGTGCTCGACCTAATGCTGCCCGGTATGAACGGCATCGAGATCCTGCGCAATCTGCGCGCCGACGGGGTCCGCTCCAGGGTACTCATCCTCACGGCCATGGCCGGCGAGGATGATCTCGTTCGTGGTCTGGAAGCCGGCGCCGACGACTACATGAAGAAACCCTTCTCCCCGCGCGAACTTGTGGCCCGGGTGGAAGCACAATTCCGCAGGGTCCACATGGACAACCGCCCCGCCGAAATCCTGGAACTGCCCGGCGACATCCGCGTGGACTTGGCGCGCTTGGAGGTCCACCGCGACGGCCAAGTGATCCCCCTCACCCCGCGTGAGGCCGACATCCTGGCCTATCTCATCCAGCACTCCGACCGGGTTGTGACCCGCGATGACCTGTTGCTGGACGTTTGGCACTACAAGAGTGCCAACATCGAGACACGCACCGTGGACATTCACATCGTGGGGCTGCGCCGCAAGGTCGAACCCGACGCCGCCAATCCCACTCTGATCCAAACCGTGCGCGGAAAGGGTTACCGCTGGCACGATGCGTAGTAGATATCACCGGCTGCAGAAGCCACTAGGAACGAAGCAATAGAGAAGTTCAGCCCCCGGTGCATAGCGCTCCGGGGGCTGTTCTCTTAACCTCGTAACCCATGTCCTCCCACGTCCGCCGATTGATGCAAGGCCTGCGCAGCCCGCGGGCTGCGATCTATTTGTATGCGGTGTTGATCCTGCTGCCCGCGGCCGTGTTCGGCGGATTGCTTTGGGAGCAGCTGCGCGCGGATCAAAACCAGACCCTGGAAATGGTGCCGCGTGAAGTGAGTGATGCGGGTGGCCGCTTAGGACTCGAAGCGCGGCGTCGCATTCGTGACCTTATCTCCACCGAATCGGCGCGCTCTTTCACCGAATACGCGGACTACCACCTGGTTTCAAAGGGTGAAGGCACCACCAGTGAAGTTCCCAGCCCTCTCGTCTACCAGGAACGTGCCGCCGGCATTCAAGGTTGGTTCCAATTCGACAATGCGGAGGATCTTGGGGCTCAAATCCAACTGTTCCTGGGCAATGATCCCGAACCGCCCGAGGAAACCCGCAACGCCTACATAGAATGGCTGCGGGAACAAGCGGTCGATTACACTTTCTTCAGCTACAACGCCAAGGACCAAACGGGCTGGGACACCCTGCTGCAGTCGGACGTGTATTGGGCCCAGAATGCGGGCCTGCTCAATCCGGACCTGGGCTCCACGGCCTACTTCACCCACCACACCAGCGGCATGCATTGCAAGTCGGATCAGATCGATGCTTTCATCGGTAAGATCAGCGGGTCTTCCCACCAGGTTTTGCAGAATACGACCCTGCACCTGATTCCTGGGCCCACCGGCAAGCCCACGATTCTGGCACTGCGCGACGTCAAGATCAAACACATCCCGCGCAGCTATACCCGCAGTACGCCCTCCTGCATGGAGCCCCTGTTTTCCAACCAGCATTGGACCCAAGGTTTTTGGTTGGATGGCGAGTGGCTCCTGCAAGGGCTCCCACGCCAGGTAGGGAACACGGTACTGGCCGACCGCCAGCTGCTGTTTTCAACCAAGCCCATACCCGACGAGACCGAGAACTGGGCCAGTGCGCCGGTGGATCTGCTCGAGGACGTACTCTTCGATCGCAACGATTTCAAACCCAGCCTGGGTCGCTTGCATGTGGCGGTGAACATCGGGCAGCTCGCAACCCGATACCGCCATCAAAACATGTGGTTTGCCGGCCTGGCTTCCATCATGCTGGTCTCCTGCCTGTTGGGTCTGAGGTTGCTGTTGGGGCGCATCCGCATTGCCGCGGAGCACGCACGCCGCACGGAGAACTTTGTAGCCTCCATCACCCACGAACTGCGCACCCCTATCTCGGTGGTCAAACTCTACGGGGAGATGCTGCAGGACGATTGGGTCAAGGACCCCAGCAAGCGCCGACAGTATGCGGAGCGCATTGTCAGCGAATCCGATCGCCTGTCCCTGCTGGTCGATCGGGTTTTGGACAAACGCCGCCTGGCAGGCACCTTTACCAAACTAGCTGCGGGCGATTTGAATAAAGAGCTCAAGCGCCAGGCTGAAATCATCGGTCTCTCGGGTGCTGAGGACGTGGTTTTCAACCTGCATTCCGCCCTTCCAGCCGCCCTGTTCACCACCGAAGGCGTACACACCCTGCTCTCCAACCTGGTGGAGAACGCGCGCAAGTACGCCCCCGTGAAAGCAGGCGGAGAACCTATTTTGGTGCGCACCCGACAGGGTCCGCGCCGGCAGATTCTGCTCGAGGTCATGGACCGCGGCCCCGGTATCCCATCGGAAGAACGCGAACTTGTGCTCGATGCTTTCTACCGCATCGGCGATGAAGCGACCCGCTCCCAGCCGGGAACGGGCCTGGGGCTGAACCTCTGCGCCGGTTCCATGCGAGCCATGCGCGGCTCGCTGCGAATCCATGGTCGCGAAGGTGGCGGCACCATTTTTCGAGCCGCATTCAAGCGCGCTTAGGAAAAGGGCTCGGCTGCGGCATCCGCTCCCTTGCTTGGATGGCCAGTTTGCCTGCGGGCGGCCCTCTCAGTCGACCGGCCAACCGCCGCCCAGGGCGCGGTACAGGTCCACATGGGCGCGGGCCAGGGCGGAGCGGGCTATGGTGGATTGATCCTGCACTAGAAAGAGGGCGCGACGGGAATCGAGCACGGCGTCGATGCTGGCCAGGCCTTCACGGTACAGGGCTTGGGAGCGGCTCAGGCTCTCATTGGCCTGGGTCACCGCAGCCTGCAAAGCTCCCAATCGAACCGATTCCAGGGAGATCGAAGTCGCTGCCATGTCCACCTCGTGCAAGGCGGACAACACGCTGCTCTTGTACACGAGCAAGGCCTGCTCCACGCGCGCATCCGCGCCTGCTATGTTGGCGCGCAAGGCACCGCCAGAGAAGAGCGGTAGGGTGACGCCGGGGCCCACACCATACACAAAACTAGTATCCTCGATCAGGTTCGAGGTTTTCTCCGCTTGGAATCCAACGCTGCCGATCAAGCTCAAGCTCGGATAGAGTTCGGCCGTGGCCACCCCCACCCGCGCCGTTTGCGCTGCGAGCTGTCGTTCCGCCTGGCGCACATCGGGTCGACGGCGCAGCAGGTCCCCGGGAACTTGGGTGCCAAGCCGACCGCGGGGGTTGGGGATCTGTACCGCCCCCTCGTCACGCTTCTTGAGCAGCCCATCCAATGCCCCCGGCTCCACCGCAGCGAGCAGGCACAGTTCGGTGATCACCGCCTGCTGGATGCGCTGCAGACTGGGCAACACAGCACGCGCTGTTTCCAGGTCCGTGCGCGCACGCAGGAGATCCAACTCCTGTACAAGGCCCGCATCAAAGCGTGCCTGGGTGGTCTCGACGCCACGCAGCAACACCTCCACGTTGGACGCGGCGATTTGGGAACGTCGTTCCGTCTCGCGCAGGCGCAAGTAAGCGTCCGCCACCTGGGCGGCAAGGCTCACGCGCACCGCCCACACACCTTCCACGCCAGCTGCCAGGTCGGCTTCCGCGGCCTCGATCGAGCGCCGGGCTTTTCCCCACAGATCGAGCTCCCAGGCGGCATTGACGCCGACGGTGTGGTCATCCGACTCGCGTGCTTGACCCGGAAACAAGCCAAACTGAGTGTTTTCAGAGATTCCGCTGCGGCGATATGCACCGGAGCCGTCGACCCGTGGTCCACCGGTCCCGCGGCTCACGCCCAGGCGCGCTTCCGCTTCCAGCACGCGCGCCATGGCCTGGCCCAGGTCGTAGTTTTGAAGCACGGCCATGTCGATCAAGTTGGTCAAAACCGGATCGCCAAAGGCCGCCCACCAGGACTCCAAGGCCAACGGGTCCGACAGGTCGTTCCCATACGTGCCGTCCAATGTCTCCAGGGATGCGCGATGGGCTTCCGGCAAATGGATTTCGGGCTTCTCGTAGTCGGGGCCCACGGTGGTGCAGCCGGCCGCGCTGAGACATATGAGCAGGGTGTGGAATTTCAAGATCGAGCTCCGGGAGCGGGGGTTTGGGATTCGGTGTTCTGTTGGGTTTGGGAACCGAGGCTCAGCACGGCGTGCAGCAGGATAGGAACCAGGACCAGGGTGAAGATCGTGGAGACGATCAAGCCCCCCACGACGACGGCCCCAAGGCCGCGGTACAGCTCCGACCCGGACCCGGGCATGAGCACCAGGGGTAGCATGCCACCCACCGAAGTGAGCGTGCCCATGGCGATCGGCCGCACGCGGCTTTCGACGGCCCTGGAGATAGCACGCTTGCGGTCGCTTTCACCCTCCTTTAGGAAATTGAGGGATTGGTGCACGATCAGGATGGCGTTGTTCACGACCACGCCAGCCAGGATCACGAAACCCAGGATGGTGAGCACGTCCATGTTCTGCACGGGCATGTGCCGATCGGCCAAGCTCCAGAGGTGCACCGCGCGCAGGGCCACGAAACCACCCAGGGTGGCGAGCGGCACGCTGACCAGGATCACCACGGGCTGTATCCAACTCTGGAAGAGCACGACCAGCAACAGGTAGATCACGAGCAGGGCCAGGACCAGACTGCTGGTGGCGGTGCTCAGTGGGGTGCCGTCGCCCACCAGGGCCTTCTTGATGTCGCTGAGCTTGCCAGCGGATCCTGCCATGGCCACGTCCACGCCGGGCGGCATGGCGCCGCCGGCGCGTAGGCCTTCGACCAGGGAACCCACCTGGTCGATGGCGGACTGCAGGGGAACACCCGGCGGGGGCGTTAGCTGAAGGGTTACGGCGCGCTGCCGGTTCACGTGTTTGATCATCTCGGGAACCGTCACGCGCTGCATGCTGGCCACGTCCGCGAGCTTGATGATGCGGCCATCGGGGGTGGCCAGGGGCACTTGTTCCAGGGCCAACACGGGGTCGTCGCCCATGGATCCGGGACTCATGATCTTCATGTCCTTGAGGTCCCCATCGGTCTTAAATTGGCGCGGCAGGATGATGCCATCGCTACTGGCCTGCATGGCGAGGCCCACGTCGGTCCGGCTCATGCCAAGCAACTGCAAGCGCTCATCGTCAGGAACCAAACGCAGCTCCGGGGTGGGCAGGGAGAAGTTCATGGGGTCGGGCATGACCGAGCCCGGGGGAAAACTCCCCATCAAGCCCCCCATCATGGCACCGGCCGCGGCTTCCACATCGGCCAAGCTGTCACCGAACAGGTCGATCTTGACCGCCGTGCCCGAGTTGCCTCCGGTATTGAAGAGTGGCATTTGGAACGCAAATCCAAACACGTCCGGGGCGTTGGCCCCCGCGGTGGCATTGTTGAGCAACGGAATGACGTCCGCCACCTGGCTGGCGTCCTGCGCGATGGCGCCATGGAACAGAAGGCCGTTGAAACCAACCAGGAAGTAGCTATCCAAAGCGGGCGGAAGGATCTCGTAGGCCTGGTCCATCATGGGCCCGGCGGGTCCCATGGGAACAACGGGGACCGGTTCACGCCGATCGGGCCACTCGGTATCGGGGTCGATTTCCGACTCGTCGATCGGCAGGCCCAATAACCTGCGCTCCACGTCGAAGTGCGGACCGGCCACGTCCCACGCGGGACGGATCGAATCCTCAACCCGTTCGCCGATCTTGCTCAACTGGTCCAGGTTGTAACCGGGGGGCGGGATCAACATGCCGAAGACGATGTTGCGGTTGCCGACGGGTAGGTAGTCCAAGGGTGGCATCAGAATCTTGATGCCCAGGCCAGTCCCCACGAAGAAGAGGGCCACGACGATGGCACTGCGTGCCCAGGAGCCCATCAACCAGGTGGACAGGTCGCCGGCGGCGCGCACAAAACCCGTGCTGGGTTTGGCGCTCTCGCCCGCCTCCTGTGCCTTGCGGGCGGCCTCCCCCACGCGTTTGCCCGTGCGCCCGAGGAAGGTCGCGGCTGCGGAAGGGATGACCGTCACCGAAACCAAAAGCGACAGCCCCACGGCCGCCATGATCGCCAGGGCGATATCGCGGAAGAGTTGGCCGGCGGAGTCTTGGATCAAGAGGATCGGCAGGAACACCACCAGCGTGGTCAGGGTCGAAGCCACCACAGCACCCGCGACCTCGCGCGTGCCCTCCACCGCCGCCTTGCGTATGTCCTTGCCCATCTCCAGGTGTCGGAAGATGTTCTCCATCACCACGATGGCGTTGTCGACCACCATGCCGACGGCGAAGGCCATGCCCGCCAGGGACACGATGTTGATGGTGCGTCCCATGGCCACCATCACCATGATCGAAGCGATGACCGAGATCGGGATGGCCACGCCCACGATGCCCACCACGCGCATGGAGCGCAGGAAGAGCAGCAGCACCAGGGTCGCGATCGCGCCCCCGATCAAAATGTTCGACTGCACCAGGCCGATGGCGTCCTCCACGTAGGTGGTCGCGTCATAATCCACGACCAACTTCAGGTTGCCATCGATGCCCCGCCGCTTGGCCTCCATCTCCAACAAACCACCCGGTGCGTTCAACTTGTCGAACTCCGCGCGCAGGTTGCCCATGGCCTGCAGCATGTTGGCGCCATGCTCCAGGGTGAAGTTGAAGTAGGGCATGTAGTGGCCCCGGGAGCGCGCCCACGTGGTGGCTTCTTTGTAACCCACGCGGATCTCGGCCACGTCGCGCAGGTAGATGGTTCCCGCGGTATCGCGCCGCACCACCAGGGCGCCCACCTTCTCGATGTTCTCAAAACGGCCGACGGAACGAATGCGCACGTCGTTCTTGCCCTCGGGCAGCTTGCCCCCGGAAAAGTCATCGTTGTTGAGATCGATGGCGGCCAGGAGTTCCCCGTAGGTGAGCCCGCGGCGGGCCAATTCGGAGGGGTCCACGATCAGGTGAATCTCCTTCTCGCGCGTGCCCATCATGCCCACTTCGCTGATGCCGTCGATACGCTCCAAGCGGGGTACCAAGCGACGCTCCATGAAGTCGTGCATGGTGCCCATGTCGAATTCAGGGTCGGAGGTCGAGAAGGCCACCCAAGACATGTAGTCGCGCGTCTCGGGGTCCAGGCCTTCGACCACGGGCTGCAGCACTCCGGCGGGATAACCGGGGACTTCATCCAAGCGCTGCGCCACCCGGGCGATGGCGCGGTCGATGTCCGTGCCGGTTTCAAACTCCAGGCGCAACTGTCCCACGCCCGCACGGCTCGAGCTGGTCATGGAAACCAAACCCGACAGGTTGCCCAGACGCTGCTCTTGCTCTTCGATGATGTCGCTTTCGACCTCGTCGGAGGACGCGTTCTCCCAAAAGGTGTCCACGGCGACGACCACCGATTTGACCTCGGGGGTCATCTGAATCGGAACCTGTAGGACCGCCAGGAGGCCTCCGATCAATGCCAAAATCACCCCGACCATGACGGTCTTGGGCTGGCGCACGGCTAGATGGATGAGATTCATGGAACCGCTCGAATTACTTGGGGGCGGGTGCGGGTTCGTGCTTTTCCCCGCCGCGCCGCGTGGGCGTCACGGGGGTACCGGGGTACAAACGCTCGTTGCCTTCGATCACAACCAGGTCGCCGGGTTTCAAGCTCTCGGGCTCAACAGGCTGCACGGCAAAACCCTCTGCAACGCTGAACAGGACCTGCACGGGTACCAGCTCCGCCATGTTGTCTGGACCGATTCTTGCGACCAAGGCCGCGGTGCCGCGGCGCAGGATCGCGTCCTTGTGGAGCATCATGTGCTGCACGTTCTTGCCCAAAGGGATCGTTGCGGAGACCGACATGCCTGGGGCCATGGAGCTCGCCGTGGGAGGCACATCCAAAATCATGGTGAAGGTGCGTGCCGTTTCATCCACCATGGGGATCAGGCGCGGTTTGACCCCCACGACCTTCGAACCGGAGCCTTCCAACAACAGCGCTATCTCTGCGACCTGGGTATCCACGCTTCCCAAGAAGCGTTCGGGCACATCGATCCAGGCTTCCATTGCACCGGTGGACACCAGGGTCACCAAGGGGTCCCCGGGTCGAATCCATTGACCCACCTCAGCGTGCCGCGCAACCACGCGCGCGTCAAAAGGCGCGCGCACCGTGGCATCTGCAATGCGCAGCTCCAGCAATTCGCGGGTGGCGTGCAAGGATTGAATGGACTGCTTGGCGGCTTCCAAAAGGGCCTCAGCCACGGACACCGCCGTGCGAGCGTTGCGCAGGTCCCGCTCGGAGATGGCTCCCGACTCCGCGGCTTTGTTGAGTGCAGCCAAGTCCGCCACCACATTGGCGAGGTTTGCTGCGCGCTCGGTGGATGTGGCCTCCCCCATGGCCAGGTCCGCGTGGACTTGGACCAGGGACATTTGCAGGCGCCGGCTGTCCACACGGGCCAGGGGTTGGCCCTTGCGCACCGTGTCCGCCTCGCGAACGGCAAGCTCCAACAACGCGCCTTCTTCGAGCGCTGCCATGATACTGGTGGAGCGAGCGCGCAAGCTGCCGATGAAACGACCCGTCGGACGGGTGGCGACCTCCGTCACGGGCTCCACGATGACGACCTGCTGGGCGGCTGCCGTACCCGCGTGAATAATGGAACAGGCGAGACCAAGGGCCAAGAAAGGTCGGAAAGAAAGACACTTCATGGGCGCAGCTTAGAATCCTATCGGGTCCCGAGCTAGCCATTGCCCGAGGATAACTGCCGCAGGATTCGAGCGCAGCCGACCGGTCCAGCGGTCCCACACCCGGTCGGTCGGATGCATGGGGCTTTGTGCAGGGAGTCCGGCGCGCAACCCCATCTGCGATCCCGGCCTAGTACCAGAAAATGCCCTGACCATTTAGGGCGTGGGTCCCCGGGTTTGGCCCGGCGTCCTTGACCTTCTTCCACCAGACCCCATAGGCCGCCTGCGCCCTGGGCAGCAGCTTCCTTTGCTGTTCGATCGAAACGGCTTGGCCCAGGGGCAAACCAGCTTTCCTGTCGATCAGAATCGGATTGAGCGAGGGCAGATGGCCCCCCTCTTGCAGGCCTTCGATCAGCCAGAGGGCGGCCACACCTTCGAGGCATTCGTCCATGGATTGGGAGGAGAGTGGGTTGGTGGGAAAACTCTTCAACACCCGCTGGGAGTTGGCCATTTTCAGAAGCGCGGGGATGTCCTTCCAGCCCAGTTTGGGGAACCACCGATGCGCGTACGTTCCCTTTCGCATCTGCTCGAACAGGGCCGTCACCTGCGGATTGCCCTGGCTGCGTTCCTCAGCGTAATGCAGGATGACCGCAAAGTCCTTGCCTTCCGCCGGAGCGGCTGAAGAGATCAGAGCCGCGCTGCCCCTGGGCAAGGTGATGACCGAGTCCA
>JAAETM010000396.1 GCA_024228395.1 bacterium
ATCTATTCTACCAGAGTCATCATGCATTTATTGCTCCTAAAAACCTAGACAAAGCTGTACATTCAGGTTTTCAGGTGTTTCGCTCCTTTCGCTTAGCCATAGCCACTCTCCCAGGCGCCCAGGCTTCCAGCCCAGCCTCTCCGGCAATATCGCCAGCAACGGCGTCCGGCGGTAAGCGGACAGGCCATCGCACTCATAAGGACGCAAATCTTCGGCTTCAAATAGGATACAGCGTTCCGGTACGCCTTGGGCTAGGGCGGCGCGCAGGGCCAGGGTATCGGTGGTTTCCGGGGTTACGGCGGCTATCATGACTGCTCCTAAAAACCTAGACAAAGCTGTACATTCAGGTTTTCAGGTATTTCGCTCTCCGTTGATGGACGATGAGATCCGCAACTGGAGTCCTGGTTGAGCAGTCCCAACCGTAGGCGCTCGGTCCGTGCAAGCAATATGGACTGGACCTTTCGGTACGGAGTCCAGCGATCTATCTCCGGATCGAGCCGTCTTGCCAACACGTTGAGCGCGGCGTTCTCGTCCGCCTGCAATACCACCCCGTCAAAACAGTAAAATGAATCGCCGATCCGTTTGCCGACGAGGCAACCGTTGCGGTGATCCGTTTGCGAGGTATAGGCAGGATTGACGGGGACGAGCGTAGAACCTCTACGCTGAGATACCGTTTCCAATGCTTCGGCGATGACGCCCTTGGTCCAGGCGGCCAGTCGCCGGTTGGTGTTCTTTGCGAACTTCCTGCCGCCGCTCATTGGCGCGGTCAGGTCTTCGGCGACGATAACGGCGGCCTTGTCCACCACCTCATGCACCGCCTTGAAGACGATGTCGCGGATGTTCGCTTCCGCTTTGCGGGCGCGTGAATTCACTTTCTTGCGGCCGAGGTTGTGCTCGATGATGTTTCGGCGCTTGCGCTCGTTCCCGGTGTTCTCGGCAATGGCCCGCAGCTTGGCCCGGCGTTGGTTCTTCAACTTCCGGGCGTCGGATTCGTTTTTCAGCGCTTCGCCCAGGCCTTCCCCGTGATGGTCGCCGTCCGAGTCCACCAGGACTTCGGTATAGCCCTTGTCCACGCCGAGGGTCGCCGTGCCGCAATCGGCGGTTTCTTCCACCTCGACGGCATAATGGACCTCCACGCGGTCGTCGCACAGGATGACCCGCGGGGTGCCGGTGGGCTCGACGGTGGCGTTCAGGGGGATGGCGATGCGCTTGCCGCGCTCCAGCCCCGGTATCTTCACCCAGGCGCGTCCGCCCAGTTGAAACGTCGTGTAGTTGTCGGAGCGGACGACGATCTGATTGCGGGTGTGGTTGCGGCCGCGTTTCCAGTGCTTGCGCATCTTGCGCCGCAGCCACGAATCCTCCGTGAAACGGTTGCTTTTCAGCAGGGTGTACAGCCGCTTGCGCTCGGTTTCGTCCCCCGTGCGTCGGCGTACGCCTGAGCGCACCCTGACCTTTGCCGCCTCGACGGTCATGGCGATGTTCGCTTTGGCATCGCGCAGGGTCTCCTTCCAGGCGTTGGCGGAGACCGGAAAGGTGCGGCCCCGGGCCAACCATTCGTCCCGGATGGACCGGTCACCACGATTCAGTCCCCCGATCGATCCGTACCGTTGCCAGACCTCGGAACGAATCGTCCCCAAGCGCCGGGCCTGTTCTTCCAGCGCCGCGTACTTGCCCGCGTTCAGGTTTTTGCTCCTTGCGATGCGCGTCACTTTCATTCCGCGGTCTCCGATCGTACCGTCTTGGTTGCGGGGAAATCTTCCTTCAGTACCTTCTTGTACTTGCGCAAGCCGTACCAGCGACAGGAGAAAGTGTGAACAATGGTCATCAAGTCTTCCTCCATTTCCTGTTGCGGCGACAGGCTTTCCTGGTTCAACACCTCGATCTCGCACCTGTTCTCCTCCGCGATATGCGCGAAACACTCGAAGCCGAAGCGTACGAGGCGATCCTTGTGCGCGACCACGACCTTTGCAACTTCTCCGCGCATGATCCCGTCGAGCAGAGTCAGGAACC
>JAAETM010000397.1 GCA_024228395.1 bacterium
GAACGGTTGTCTTTCGCTAGCACCCGCCCATCGGGCAGGGCCATGAATAGGCCGGTCTTGCTTTGCAGTCCGGTTTCAGGAGCCAGGACACCTGTATAGGGGTCATAGGTCGTCCATTCGCCTTCCTTGCATTGCGGCGATACGAGCCACTTGCCTGGAAGGACTCTAAGTGTGAAATCGTACGGAGCGATGGTGAAGGGCAGGTCTTTCTCGAAGTAAGTGTGCTTCCCCGCGGGATCGAACAGGGCCCATTCCGGAACGTCTCCAATGATGTTCCTCGCGAGAGTTCCGAGTCCCACGTAGTCATGGAAGATCGCGAATTCCGTGGATAGGCCCATGGCTGCTGCGCGAGTTGCATTGCGCCAGGCCAGGACCGTTGGCTCCTGCGGGACCAACTCACCAGTTTCCATGTCGATGTGAAACTGTATTGCGGGATCTTCGGGGCGGTACCGATGGAGAACGAGGCCACTGGCATTGGGGAATGTGCCTGTGCCTCGATAGGCAAGGCCAACTTCCGTTTCTGCCATCACCCTTCCTTCGGCGAGGTTCCGAGCCGCCAAGGTCTGCATGTCCAAGCTGAAGGTGTAGAGCTCTACGGAACGGTCTCCTTGCCAGTCAACTTTTCGAAGGCCTCCAGAGAAAAATACCGAGCGGTTGTCGGGGGTCAGAAAGGCCGAATGGACTTCAAACCCAAGGGAACGTGGAACCACCCGCCGTACTTCAAACTCGTGCTTTGCGAAAGAGACAAGTCCCATACCCCAAGCCGGACTGAGGCCAACAATCAACAGTCCAAAGCTCCGAAGCAAGTGCCGTTGCGGAGCCTCGTTCTCTGGGCGGCGAAATGACCCCCAGGCGAGCACCCAGGGGGCTAGAATCAGTCCCAAGCTTGCGTAGAGGAGGAATTCCGATGAGAACCGATGCTTGGAAGGATCTAGAGTCCCCAAGTAAGTGCCCTTGACCGCGCCAAACATCAACACTGCGGCCATTGCAATCCCGACCAGCGCCCAGCGGAGCTGCAATCGCCAAGACACAAGCACCAAAGGCAGAGCATGCACAGCGATCAATGGAATGGCGAAAGTCTCGAAGCCGCTGTGGCCCAGAAACATCCTTCGGAAATTCACAGGTGCTCTGAAGTAAATCAGCACCGCTGCCACTCCACATGGAACGAGCGCAGTCGCAGCCATCCCCAAATTCACAAAGAGGACTTTGCCCAGGAATGCGGAGTCCAATCCAGAGGGTGAACGCGCCAGGAATCCCCTGCAACCTGCAAGGGACTTACCCCCAAAAACGCGTGGCAACACTGCGAGTGTGAAGGCCAGATACCCAAGCGCTCCAAAGAGAACGGGCGCGATAGGGTCCCTCAAATAAAGGTCCGCACCGACAAACTGCGCTGCGAGAATCAGCAGGAGCAACCCCGCCCAAAGCCCCAGCAAGTTGCTGCGCTGCTCACGCCACTCCGCCCAAAGATGTTGTTTGATTGCTGCCATGGGATCTAATCAATGTTGGAGGGACGCGGGAAGAGGATCTCCTCTTTGCCAGTGCTTAGGTCAATTCGAGCCAGGCGTTTGGCAGATTGAGTGAAGAGAAGAGTGTCCTGGTCGATGGCACCCACGATTCGGTTTTGGTGGCTCCATGGCAGCCAGTGGATTTCATTGGTATCTCGATCGAGGCGGCCCAGGAACGTGTCAGTAGGTTTGTCTTCGGCACTCACGGGCATGGGGACATGATCTCTGTTGGTCACCATAATGAGGTGAGCGGGAGCGCATCTTTGCCTCGAGCCCATGGCGTTCAGGAAGGTCCACTGCGGCCCTTCTGTCGGTCCTCCAACCGAAACCAGAGCTTCGCAGAGGTCCTCGTTTGCGTCGTACAGGGAGAACCGGCCCCCCTTGAAGACGATGACTTTGCCATCGGGCAACGCACGGCCAATAGACGCGCCCTGCTCCAGACCTTGAATGGGCTCTAGCACATTGTGGTCAGGATCGAATCGCATCCACGATTCCTGGCCTTCTTCAGGCCCAATCAACCACTTTCCAGGAAGCACAAGAACTCTCCGAAGGCGCTTTCCGAGGGTGAAAGGTAGCTCGTTTCCATAGAAGACTCTGTTCCTGGATGGGTCGTAGAGAGCTCGCTTGGAGGATTCTTGCTTTGGTGGTGCCCAAAGATAAGTACCCAGCCCCACGTCGATGCCCACGCGGCGCCAGGGGTGTTCAAGTCCCATGGCCTCCACATTGGGCCGGCAGTCGACGATAAATTGTTCAGGATCGATAGGGGCAAGCTCGTTGGTGGTCAGATCCACGGTGTGGAGTGAATCTGAATGACCACCCGTCATCCCATGCAGGATGAGTCTTGGGACGTGGGGGTAGGATGCGGGCCCACTCTCTTGCAAGCCTTCTTTTGTTGGGACCAAGAAGCGTCGATTGGGCCAACGTTCGAACGAACCAGTGGAAAGATCAACTCGAAGCGCATGCTGCCGTAAATCATTCTTGAAGTGGAGTAGCTCGGCGACGTTGGCTGGGTTCCTGCGGTCGCAGCTCGTTAGATAGGCTTCCTGTCCATTCGGCCCCAAGTATGCATGCTCGATGAAGAAGTCTTCCGACTCGTGATCGAATGTCGTGAAGCTGAAGCCATTGCGCACATACCCATGCAAACCGATCCCAAGTGCTGGGCTCATTGCTAAGCAGGTCAATCCCAGTCCCATGCTAGCGCGGCGGAGTTTCGTAGCACCGCTTGTGATCGTGAAGGAGCTCCATGTCGTCAGCCAGGGGACCAGCAAGAACCCGAAAAGAACCATCACCCCCGCTACAACTGGGTCGATTCCTTGTGACGTCGAGGTACCCAAAGCACCCAGGGAAAGCGAACCCAGAACCACGCATGCTGTCAAGGGCAGTACAACCACGACCCAGCGGGCTGGTAGGCGCCAAGACATGAGCATCAGGGGGATGGCATACATGGCAAAGAGGACTCCGAAGCCATTTCTGTAGAATGGCTCGTTGGCTAGACCTGCATAGGTGCGCGGTGCGGAGATGTAGATCAATACCAGAACGGTGAGCGCGGGCAAGAGCGCCGAAAGAGCCATCGCCAGGTTCAGGAACATGGCCTTTCCAAGGAAGTTCCCATGGATCCCAGCCGGGCAACGTCGTTGCAAGCCCTCGGTGGCCCGTTGCTTTGATCCAGTGAAGATCCGCGGCATTATGGTCAGGACGAATCCCAAGTAACCAATCAAAGCAAAGGCCACGGGAGCCGCTGCGTCAGTGACCAGGTCAAACCCGCCGAAGAGGGCCATCGCTAGGATCAACAGCAACAGACCCGCCCAGAGCCCCAGCAAGTTGCTGCGCTGCTCCCGCCATTCGATCCAGGTGCTATGAAGGATGGTCCGCATAATCACGGCTTCAACTCCTCACCTTTCGGGAA
>JAAETM010000398.1 GCA_024228395.1 bacterium
GCCGCGCAGCACGTGGCTGTCGAGGCCGTACTCGGTGAATTCGGCCTGCAGGATCTCGTCGTTGTCCTCGCGCAGGGTCAACTTGGGATCGTAGGGTTTGTTGTCCGCGATGTTCTCGAACTTCAGGTTCCAGTTGCCCGGGTTCTCGTCCCAACGGGCGCCGGAGCTGCCCTTGGGAACCACGAAACCACCGGTATCGGAGTCGATGTTGACGAACTTCCACTCGCCGTTGGGCAGGTCCTTGTATTGGGTGAGCTCACCCGCGCGCAGCATGCGACCTGACTTGTAGTGGTCGCCATCCTTTTCCATCTTGATCAGGAAGGGACTGTCGGTGTACTGCTTGACGTAATCGAGGAAGAACTGGGTCTTCGCATCGTGGTGGAATTCCTTGAGAATCACGTGGGTGACGGCCATCCAGAAGGCACCGTCGGAACCGGCGTGCAGGGGAACCCACTGGTCGGCGTACTTGCTGACCTGACTGAAGTCCGGGGAGAAGACCACGGCTTTGGTTCCGTTGTGCCGTGACTCCGCGAAGAAGTGGCAGTCGGGGGTCCGGGTCATGTTCAGATTGGCGCCCATGTCCGCGATGAACTTGGCGTTGTACCAGTCAGCACTTTCGCAGACGTCGGTCTGCTCGCCCCAAATCTCGGGGAAGGCGCTGGGAAGGTCGCAGTACCAATCGTAGAAGCTCAGGTTGATGCCGCCGAAGAGCTGCATGAAGCGTCCACCAGCAGCATAGCTCAGCATCGACATGGCGGGGATCGGCGAGAAGCCAGCCACGCGGTCGGGGCCGTGTTCCTTCGCGGTGTAGATGTTGGCCACAGCCATCAGCTCCAGCACCTCATCCCAGTGGATGCGACGGAAGCCACCGCGTCCACGCAGCTTTTGATAGCGCTGGCGAGCTTCG
This sequence comes from bacterium, assembly GCA_024228395.1. GTDB lineage: Bacteria > Planctomycetota > UBA1135 > UBA1135 > NORP259. The sequence goes on from JAAETM010000398.1 coordinate 908, forward strand.
GTGTTGGCTTGCAGGTTAGCCCATGCTTGCATCGGATCGCCGGTCTTGCGCTTTTCCTCGCGGAAGGCGTCGATCAGGGCGCCACGGATCAAAGGATACTTGATGCGCAGGGGGCTGTAGAGGTACCAGGAGAAGGAGATTCCCCGTTGGCAACCGCGCGGCTCGTAGGGGGGCAAATCGCCTTCCAACAGGGGATAATCCACCTGCTGGGTTTCCCAAACTACGATGCCGTCTTTCACGTGGATCTGCCAGGAGCAGCCACCGGTACAGTTCACGCCGTGGGTACTGCGCACGACCTTGTCGTGCTGGAAGCGGTTCCGGTAGAACTCTTCCCACTTGCGTGTCTTGGGCGAAACGATGTCTTGAATCCAACTCATGGTTTATTTCTCTGCGTAGGGGGTGGTTGTTTCGTCTCGGTGCTTTGGGTCGGTTATTCCGCTCCCAGTTGACGGGCGTGAATTTCGTCGTAAACGCATCCGCGCTTGCGACCTTTCCAGATCAAGGAGTAGATGGCGATCAGGACCGCGCATCCGAGGATGCCTGAGAAAAGGAAGCCAACTCCGAGCAGACCGGAGTCTTCTTCCACGTTGTCTAGGCTTTGTTTTTCGATGAAGGCGGTGACGGCGAAAGCTTCGTCAGGGGTCAGGGGCTTGTCGGCGTAGGCTTGGGCCATTAGGGGGAAGCTGGGAGACTTTACAGTAGCCCAAACACCGGAGCCCTTGAGGCGGTCCCCAGCACGGGTCAAGTCTCTTGCGAGACTCCCTCCACCCATGATCCCAGCGCCTGCGACCTGATGGCAACTCTGACAAGAAGCTCCGCGGTTCTCGAACCGAATCTCGCCAGTGAAAAGCCCACGGCCCGTTTCGATTTGTTCGGGTGTGGCAGTTTCGATCGGAGAGGGACCAGATCCACCGCCTGCAGCTTCGAGCTCAGCGATATGAGCCAACACAAGAAGAACCTGATCGTCCGTGAAGGCATTCGGCGTCATTACGTGCGGCTTGTATGTCTCAAACAGCTCAACCGCAATCTCATCACCACTGGCAAGGACAGCCTGGGCATCCTTAATGAAGGGGATCAACCATTCCTCAGTACGACGGGTGTTCACACCAGCGAGGTCAGGTCCAAGGCGAACCCCTTCCCCTACTGTGTGACAACCGATACAGCTTACGAAGAGCTCCGCACCTGTCTTTTCCTGCGCCCGAGCCGAACCGCCCGTGAGCAAAACGACCACCAGGCCAAGAGAAACGAACTTGAAGAGGGATTGAATTTGGCGCATGGGTGAGACCTGATGTGGGTACAACGGTGATAACCGGGGTGCTCAAGTTACACATGCGGGAAGCTCACGCACGCAATGGTTTCAAGCCTTGCGATAGGTCAATCCACGGCCCACCAATGCACCTTGAGCCCGATCAAGGCATGGGCGGCCCCACCCCGCGAGCCCTACCCCATACGTAAGAGTGCACGCGCTCCTATACCCCAAAAACGCACATCCCACCTTCCCCGCGGAGAGCCGTCCACCCCGAAACCGGCGAGCGGGCCCAACCATCAACCCCAGGCCAAAAATCATCCATACAGGGCCCCAAATCCGCCCGCAAACGGCTTGCACCCACACCCGCAATCACGCATTACGACACAGCCCGTATCGCATACTTGGCTATCCCTGTGGCAACGCCCAACTGGCGAGCAGCGGACGCGCCATTTCCACATCTCCCAGCTGGCCGGGTCGCCAACGCAAATAGAGCACGAGCGAGTGACGCTTGCGGGTCAGATTGATGCGCATGGAGTCGTGGAAAGTGGGTTCCTTTTCTTCCATGCGAAAATGACGCGTGCGCACAAAGGGCAAGCGAAATCCATTCCATACCAGATGGCCGCTATCCATGACCGTGCTGCCGCCTTCCTTGGGGATCGTCGATAGATCCTTAAAGTTCAAACGCCCGAATTCCCGAGCCAAAGTGCTTTCCGCTTTGGATTGGGCAGGGTAGTGGACCAGCGCGGCTTGCCAGGGAGCTTGCTCCGCCTCCCCCGCCGGCAACTTCAGCCACGGGCTGTTGGGATCCGGCTTGGGCTCTCCAAAGTCTCCGCCCATGCCGCGCATACCACGCCCTCTCCTTCCACCATAGCGCCCACCCATACCGAACTCCTCCCCCATTTCTCCGGCAGGAGGCAAATCGTCTGGATCGCCGAATAAGGCCACCAAACGTCCATCTTTCAGCTTTTCCAGATGCAACGTCTGCAACCCATGGCGCGCTTCTGTGCTGACCACCAGATCACCCAGCACGTCCTGCAATTCGATCTTGGAGTTGGAGGGCATACCCGCAACTGCGAAAATCCCAAGGATCAAAAATATGGCGAGCGTGCTCGCAATGATGGAGCCTGCCCCGCGGGGGTTGCTGCTTTCTGTGGATTCCATGCCTTCCTCTTCGAATGTGCCCATTGTTATTGTCCGGGGATCAAAACAATCTTGCCGACCACGCGACGATCCTCGAGGATCCTATGGGCTTCGGCCACCTGGCTCATGGGCATGATTTGATTCAGAACCGGCCGGTAGATGCCGGCAGCCAGGCGTTCCAAGATCAGCGGAAAGGACGAACGGGGCCCCATGGTCGATCCCATGACCGCCAGGTTCTTGATGAAGAGATGGGGCAGGATCACTTCCACCTTGGGGCCGGTCGTGCCACCGCAGGTCACCAGGCGTCCGTTGCGTGCCAAGCAACGCATCGACTCGCTCCAGGTGGCCGGGCCCACATGCTCCACGACCAGGTCCACGCCGCGGCCTTGCGTCAAGCGCTTGACCTCCTTGGACCAACCATCGGGGCAGTGATCCACCACGTGGTCCGCTCCCAGGTCCAAACCGATCTGCAGTTTTTCGTCGCAACCCGCGGTGGCGATGACCGTGGCGCCCTCAGCCTTGGCTATCTGAATGGCCGCGGAACCAACACCGGAGCCCGCCGCGAGGACCAACACGGTCTCACCCGCACGCACGCGGGCGCGCTCCATGAGCATGCCCCAGGCCGTCAGGAAAACGAGGGGCGTGGCCGCGGTTTCCACAGGATCCAAACCTGGAGGCAGGGGTGTCACGAAGCGCTCGGGCAACACCACATACTCGGCATCAAAACCATCGCAATGTTCGCCGCGCAACCCGTAATCGGGGGCCAGGTAGTCCTCGCCACGCTTGACCTCCACGCTGTCCAAGTTCGCGTTGAAACCCGGTTCCAGCAAGACCTTTTGCCCCACACCCGCCGTCACAACACCGGGCCCCACAGCGACGATTTCACCCGTGCCGTCGCATCCCAAGATTCGGGGGAAGGGCACGTGGAAACCGGGCATTCCACGTCGGACCCAAAGATCCAGGTGATTGACCGAAACAGCCAGCACGCGGCATAACACTTCGCCAGGACCCGGCTCGGGCCGCGCGATGTCTACGACTTCGAGAACCTCTGGTCCCCCATGGGAATTGATTTGAACGGCTTGCATGGTCGGGGTCCCTTGAAATTGGGTTTGCGCTCTTGCCTGGACGCGGAAGTTCTCCCCTGGACATTGTCGAGCCCAAGACAGAAGGGATATGGCCAGGGAAAGTACCAAATCACGGTCTCCGGTGGTGCTGCCCAAGACGCCTTGATACGGGCCTTACACGAAATCGGGTGCGCTTGCCTTTCAGACCTTGGAGGAACCACGATTTCCGGGTTAGTGCCCCCTCTGCCCATAGCGATTCTGCGCGGGAGCCACAATCCCCTGCGGTTTCTGCTGGAATTCCATCTCGATCAAGTCCCGTTGCAATATACCGCCATCCGCACGCTCGCCCACATCGGCGAACTCGCTAAAACCGCCGCCCCCACCGGCCATGAAACTGTTGGTTGCCACCTTGTAGGAGCGACTCCCGTCGAGGGCTTGGCCGCCTATCGTCAGGGAGGTCATTTGGTTGCCAGAGTTCGACCTCTTGACCCCCAGTTCCATGCCGCTGAATTCCAGGGTAACGGGCGTTTCATGCTCCACCGTGCGTCGCATCAAGGCCTCAAATTCCCGGCCCTGCATGGTCAACACGACCACCGTGTTGTTGAAGGGCAGCATGCGATACACGTCCCGGCGCGTCACGGGCCCGGCGGGCAAGTTGCTGCGCAAGCCACCCCGATTCTGCAGGGCCACATCGGCTCCGGTTTGGGCGCGCATGACATCGGTAATCCAATTGCCTTGGGTGGAGGTCTTGAATGCACTTCTCCCGCGCATCAAGTCCCCATTGAGCCGCCCCACAACAACGCCCATGCGCTGCTCGCTGCGCTCTAACAAAGCAAGACTCAACTCATCCACGGCGACATTGCTGAAGCCTGCGGTCGTCTCCTCGTACAGGTTCACCACGGAGGGAATGATCTTCTTGATTTCGTCCGTGGAAGGGTCCACCCAAACCTCTATCCGCCCGACGCCGATAGCCTTGCTTCCCGCGTGTGCGATCCAAGTATCTCCTACCCGTTTCCCATGGGCCAACAGGGTGTGAGAATGCCCGCCAATCACAAGCGGGTAACCCGGGACCTCTCGAACAAATGCCAGATCAGCCAAATAACCCTGGTGGGTCAGGGGCAGGATCCAATCCACGTCATCCTTTAGGTCCTCTTGAAGGGAACGCAATACCTTGGCCGGATCGGCCCAGTGCAAGGTGGAAGCGGACGGATGGGTGATACTGGGCGTTTCGGGCGTTAGCAAACCAACCAATGCGATACGCAAACCCGCACGCTCCACGACCACATAGGGCCGCGTACCTTTCAGAAACCGACCGGAAGGTTCTGACACATTGGCCAAAAGGGCCGGCACCCGAACCTCTTCCAAGTGATTCAAAAGGACCTGAACACCATGGTCGAATTCGTGGTTGCCAACGGTCATGGCATCGTAGCCCACCTGTTCCATAATTTGCAGGAAGGGCAGCCCATTCCCTATTCCGCCTTCGGGAGTGCCTTGGAACCAGTCCCCCGTATCCACCACCAAAACCGCTTCCCCCCTGCTGTCCGCCTGCTCTTTCACCATCTTCACATAGGCGGCCACGCGCACCACCCCCCCCGAGTCCGGCACGGGATCCCTATCCTTCAACCAAGTCGCCGACAGGGGCAAGACCTGCCCATGCATGTCATTGGTGTGCAGGATGATCAAGCGCTTCCAGTGATCCTGGAAAGCTCCATCATCCCGGGCGCTATCCGTATTGGAGCAGCCGCTGCACCAAAGCAACGTGGCTACCAATATCAGGCCCAAAGACCGCAGGATTGGTTTGATTTTCATGGGTAGGAAAAGTGTGTCTCCCAACGGGTTGAACGCCCAAGGGTTTTCTTTGAATCCGCATTCCTAGCCCCGTATCCGCCCCTGGAAAAATGTTCCACCCCTAAGAAGTCGGTTTTCTTCCATTCCATATGAGTTCCCTCCCCCCGGGACTCGATGCAACTGCCAGGACTTCTCGTGAACCACGGGAAGGCCCTATTCGTGCAGCCATTTTTCGAAGCCATGATTACGCGATCCGTCATCACACCGATCCTCCTGTCCGCTGCCCTGGTGGTAGCATCCTGCACCAAAGATCAACCCGCGCAGGCTCCGGTCCCCACCAAAGCAACTACGGCCCCCGCCGCAAAGAGCACCCCCAAAACCCAACCCGCCAAGCCAAAAGGGCGAACCGTACAAGCTGGCAGCAACGAGGCGATCTATGGGTTGGCCCCCAAAAATACGATCCTCTGGTTCGAGATCAAGAGCTTTGAGGCGCTGGCGGCGGCCTTTGATGAAACCGTGGGAGATGCACTCCAAGACATGAACGGGCCTTCGGATCCGAAGGGCGTCCTAGACTTTTTGCAACTTATGGGTTTGCCCATGAACAAGCTGCAAATGGACCAGCCCATGGCACTGGCCCTCAGCCTGGAACTGGGTTCCAAGGAGCCCAACTTCACGCTGCTACTTCCCATGGAAGATTCGCAGAACACAGCACAACTCATCGAACAAACCACCAAGGACTTCAGGGTCGAAGCCCGGGGCCGTTTCGTGGCCATATCCAACTCGCCCTCCTATCACCCGGGCGTCACCGTGACCACCGCCTTGAGAGAAGTTCGTGGTCAAGGTCTACTCTGCTTGCACGTGGAAACCTCGCGATTGGTGGATCGCTTTGAAAGCGAATTGGATCAAAGCCTGGTAGCCCTGCTGGCTCACTCGACAGGCCCCGCCGAGAACGAGGTCCGAAAAGCCGGCGCGCAGGTAGCGGTGGACACCTTGAGCGCCTTGTGCAAGGGCATCAAAGACATGTCCTTGCGCGTGAACTTGGTCGATGGCGAACTGAGCGTGGAGGGCACCGCCAATCTGCGCACGGGATCGCGCCTCACCGAACTCGGGTTGGACAAATCCTCCAACCTGGGCGAAATGTTGCGCTATGTGAGCTTGGGCCGAGACGAGTTGATTCTGGGCAGCATCCACAAAAATGCCCTGCGCTTCCTCGGCGAACCCTTGGTGGCCATGTACGGCAAGCATGCGGTTTCAATGGAAACAAAAGGTGTGGAGGAAGACTTCGAAAGCGTGATGGGCATGGTGTGCGCAGACAGCGTGGATCTGGCCTTCGCCGGAAACCTGGAGGAGTACAAGACCGACCTGGCCGTCTTCCTGAACGGCTTGGACAGCGCAGCCCTAGTCGCCCGATCGGAACGCCTCGTCGAATTGAACCTCACGGGCCTTCAAGACCTAACCCTCATGCAACCACAGAAAGGGGTGGATGAAAACAGCCGCTTCGCACAGTATGACCTGGTGGCCCAAGCCGGCAGCCAAGCCGCCGATGGGCTGGAACACCTGCTGGGCAGTCCACGTGTTCGCCTGCGCCTCCTGGGCCATGGGACCGAAACCATGGTGACCCTGGGCGAGGGAACCCACATCCAAAACAACCGTGAAGAGAAAGAAGCCCGCATGCCAAAGAACCTGGCCTGGGCCCTCGATTGCGTGGGCGGCGCCAATCCCGCTTTTGTCAGCCACATGCAAGCGGATCATGGCTATCTGGATAGTATGCTGCAAAAGCTCATTCTCGGCACCGAACCGGTTGCCAACGAAGCGGTAAGCGAGGGCCCAACGCCCTGGATCACCAGCTATTTGGCCTTGGGTAGCACGCAATGGCGCATGGGAGCCCGCATGGATCTCTCGACCTTCCGCCAACAGGCGGAGCGCACGGCACGGCGACAGGACGCCGCCCAAACCAAGTAGCCAAACCGGGATCGGGAATCGAAGCCCACGGCCCAGCGCCTCCCTGGAACGGTGGGGCGCGCGCACCTAGTTTGGGTGCATGACCCTGGCCCCACCCGACCACTCCTCCGAAGCCAATGCTTCCTCCGGGCTGCCCTCACGCAAAGTTTGCGTGGTGCGGCCCAACGTTGAACGGGGGAGCATCGCCAGGAGCTTCCCCCTGGAAGCCCTGACCCTGGCGGGCTGGGCGCGCCACCAGAGCCTGCGCAACGTGCGCCTGGTCGATGCCGTGGGGCAGCAACTGAGCCTGGAGGCGACCTGCGAGCGTCTGGTGCACAATTCTCCGGACGTGATCGTCCTCTCCGACCACAGTGACGATAGCGCCGACCTGCTGCCGATCCTGGACGCCATCGCCAGCCGCCTGCCCGAGTGCATCCGCGTGCTTGCAAAGCAGGGCAGTCGCCACGACGGGTCCACCGAAGACCTGCCCCCCGTGCACTTCCAACTATCGGGTGACGTGGGTCCCGGCCTGCAAAAAATCCTGCAGCAACTGGACCTGGGCACGCGGGAGTTCACAGACGTTCCCGGCCTCAGCTGGCAAACTTGGCAGGGTGAGTGGAAAGCCAATCCCGCCTGGCACGCCCAGGCCGACCTGCCCAACTCTCCGCCGCCCGCCTGGGACCTGGTCCACGACAAGGGCGCCAAGCTGCACGCCGCCCTGCGCACATCGCGCGTTTGCCCCCCCGGCTGCCCTACCTGCCATGGAGCCTACGGCCGCACCATCCGCAGGCGCTCCACCACCGAAGCACTGGCCGAAGCAAGCACATTGGTGCAAACCTACGGCGTGCGCGAACTGTCGATCGTGGATGAGGTTTTCGATTTCGAGCCCACCCGCGCCAAGGAATTTCTGCGCGGCCTGATCGACTTGCACGCGGACTTGAACCTGCACTTGCCCGCGGGCCTGCGCGGAGATCGCATCGACAGCGAATTGGCGAGCCTACTGCGCCAAGCGGGCCTGCGTTCTTGTCACATCGATATCGGATCCGCCGCAGCGCGCACACAACGCAGCTTGGGCTCCAACCTGGATCTGCCCGCGCTGCGCCAAGGCATCGAACACTTGGCCGCCCAAGGCATCCGCGTGCATGGTCAATTTGGATTGGGTTACGCAACCGAAGACCCGCGGCAACGGGAACGCACCATCCACTTCGCCAAGAGCTCGGGACTTCACAGCGCCAGCTTCCAACACAAGGGCTCCGGCCATCACAGCAAGATCAAGCATCACTGGGTTGCCGTGCGATTCTATTGCAACGGAGAACGCGTGGGTGCCTGGCAACGATGGGCAAAGGACTGCTACGCAAAGCGCATCGAACCCACCCTGCAAACCTGGGCGCGCAAGGCCAAAGACCGCTTGCGCCGTCTTCGCCACCAAGCGTGAATGCCGTGGCGAGTACACTCTTCCCCCATGGTCCCCTCCGGATTCCTCCCCATCACCCCCGCCGAGGTGCAAGCCCTCGGCTGGCAGCAGCCCGACATCGTTTTCGTATCGGGTGATGCGTACGTGGATCATCCCTCCTTCGCCAACGCCCTACTGGGCCGCGTCCTCGAATCCCACGGCTTCAAAGTCGCCATCCTGAGCCAGCCCGATTGGAAGAGCGCCGACGCCTGGCGCGCCATGGGCAAACCACGTCTCTTCTACGCGGTGAGCGCAGGCAACATGGACTCGATGGTCAACCACTACACGGCCAACAGAAAGCGTCGCGGGCAGGATGCTTACTCGCCGGGTGGACAGATCGAACTGCGCCCCGACCGCCCCACCGGCGTCTATGCGCAACGCTGCCGCGAGGCCTACTCCGACGTGCCCGTGGTGATCGGCGGAGTCGAAGCCAGCCTGCGGCGCATCGCGCATTACGACTATTGGTCCGACACGGTCAAGCCGTCGATGATGGTCACCAGCAAGGCCGACCTGCTCGGTTACGGCATGGGCGAAGAGCAGATCGTCGCCATCGCCAAACGCCTGGACGCGGGCGAAACGATCCGCGACTGCCGTGACCTGCGTGGGGTGGCCTACCTGCTCGGAAAAAAAGATGAACTGCCCGAGCACACATTCGATCGCCCGTTGGCTGAGCCGAATGCCACAACCCGCGCACTGCCCTCCTTCGAAGAAGCCAAAGCCGACAAACACGCCTTCGCGCACATGACGCGCATCCTGCACCACGAAACCAACCCGCAAGCCGCAGCGCGCCTGACGCAAAAACATGGCGGCCGCACCCTGGTCGTCAACCCGCCCGCCCTGGCCCTCAGCGAACCCGATCTCGACCGGGTCTACGACCTGCCCTTCACCCGCCGCAGCCACCCGAGCTACCACGGCCCGATCCCCGCCGACACCATGATCCGCGATTCGGTCACGATCATGCGCGGGTGTTTCGGAGGTTGCACCTTCTGCTCGATCACCATGCACCAGGGCAACGCGATCCAAAGTCGCAGCGAAGCCTCGGTCCTGAAAGAAGTGCGCCGGATGGCCGCCGACCCCGAGTTCAAGGGCACCATCTCCGACCTGGGCGGCCCCAGCGCAAATATGTACCGCATGCGCTGCACCAAGCCCGAAGTCGAAGCCACCTGCCGCCGCGCCTCCTGCGTGCACCCGGTCGTCTGCAAACTGCTCGACACCAGTCATACCTCCACCAAGCGCCTCATGAAAAAGACGCGCGAGATCAAGGGCATCAAGCATGTGCACATCGCCTCCGGTATCCGCATGGACCTGGCGCGTTTCGACGATGAGTACCTGCGCGACCTGACCAAACACCATGTGGGCGGCCACCTGAAAGTCGCCCCCGAACACACGTCGCCTTCAGTCCTGGGTCACATGAAGAAGCCCACCACCGACACCTTCACCCACTTCGCCGAACGCTTCCACGCCGCCTCGGCCCGCGCCGGCAAGGAACAGTACCTGGTCCCCTACTACATCTCCTCCCACCCCGGCTCCGGCGTGGAAGAGATGATCGAGCTAGCCGAGTACCTAAAAGCCTCCGGTTACAAACCGCTTCAAGTACAAGACTTCATCCCCGCCCCCATGGACATCGCCACCTGCATGTACCACACGGGCTTGGACCCCATGACGATGAAGCCGGTCGAGACGGTCAAAAAACTCTCCGACCGCAAAGTGCAACGCGCCCTGATGCAATTCTTCGCGCCGGAGAACTACTTCACGGTGCATAAAGCTCTCACCCAAGCCGGCCGCAAAGACCTAATCGGAGGCGGCCCCCAGTGCCTCATCCCATCAGGCCCGCCCCGCGAAGCCCAAGGCAAACAACCCGGCGGCAAAGGCAAGGGCAACAAGAAGTCGACCTTCAAAAAAGGCAAGGGCTACCAAGGCAAAAACCCCCGCACGCGCGGCCCCGCCTTCCCGAACGATCGATCAGAGGAATAGAGATGGGCTTGTCCGTTCGATGAATACTGACCGCTCGATCATCAAGAGCGCATGATCTCGAAGACTTCCCTAAGGCGTCAACCACACGGCTCGAGCCAGGGTTGAATATCGTTGGGTTTTACCGACAGCCAAACAGTGTCTCTCCCCGCCGCGCCTCCGTGCTGGTGGGGCAGACCGTCAGCTTTCCCCCATTGCTCCATTATCTGAGCTTTGGAAAGAATCCAACAATGGGCGTCATGGGGGCTGATCCCTAAACAAATGGCATAGTCGTACTCTTGGTCGCGCAGTTGCTGAAACTTGTACTGTCCGGTCTTCCAAAGTCTGGAAAACTTGATTTCGACACGCTTGCCATCAACCAGGCGATCACAATCAGAATTCGGAGCTCTAGTGACATCAAACCCTTTTGCGGCCGATAGGCCCGCAACAAGCTTCTCTCCGATGGCGCCGATAGTCATCGACGGCTTGGTCAAGATCCACTCGAACGGGCTACCTTCCCAAGCCGGGTCCACATCAGGGTAGTCTTCTGCAAGGTGCCCTGCGAGCGTCGCAAGCAACTGCATATCAACATCAGTGATTTGATTGGCCATGGCCTAAAAAAGGGTGTTGTGGCCAACGACCTGTTGAGGTTCACAATTGACAAAAATCGGTCGATACTCAGCTAGACGCTTAGCCATGACTTCAACGGCTTCTGGGTTTTCGTCGACGAGGATGAACTTGCGGCCATGTAATCCAGCCGACTCCCCGGTCGTCCCGCTCCCAGCAAAAAAATCGAGGACAAGGTCACCCGGTGACGAATGTACCTTGATTATCCGGTTGAGCACACCCAAGGGTTTCTGTGTCGAGTAGCTCGTCTTTTCCTTCCCATTCGGACTGACGATAGTGTGCCACCAAACATCCGTCGGAGTCTTCCCCCTAGCGGCCTTCTCCTTCCCTACAAGGCCGGGAGCCATGTAGGGGATACGATCCATTTCATCAAAATGGAAAGTGTACTTCTTCGGATGTTTCGTATACCAAAAAATACTGTCGTGCTTCGCTGACCACTTTTTCTTTGATCTTCCACCATAGTCATACGCCCAGATCAGCTCATTCTGAAAGCACTCTCGACCAAAGATCTGATCCAGGACAACTTTACAGTAGTGAGCTTCTCGGTAATCGATGTGGAGAAAGAAACTACCCTCAGGCTTAAGGAGCCTGTAGGCCTCCTCCAAGCGTGGGGCAATGAACCCGATGAAATCGTCAAAAATATCCTTGTAGCCCGAAACTCCCAGATCAACCGTGCGATATCGCTTCCCCTGAAATCCTGTTCGATCACCATTCTCTTCATCGTGAACAACCTTGATGCGCTTGCGCTCTTGTCGCTTCCCGGTATTGAAGGGGGGGTCGATATAGATCAAATCTACCGAGCCATCGGGCAACGACCGAAGTACGTCGAGGTTGTCTGCAAGGTGAATCGTGTTGGTCATGAATTCAGCTTAGCATGCAGGCATCCGTTTGTTGACCAGATTGCATCTCCCACACACCAAAAGTAGAAATGAACGCTGGGCTGCTCGCCCGAACGCCACCACGCGGACTCCGTTTGCACATACGAGGAGCAGCACCTCGCATTCTACTACCTTGTGTCCCATCCCGGCTCCCCCGTAGAAGAGATGATCGAACCAACTGAATATCCAATGCCCTCCGGCAACAAACCGCTCCACGTACGAGACTTCATCCCCGCCCCATGGTCATCGCCACCTGCATGCTCCACACCGGCCAGCCTTTCAAATCGTGCGGTGACCTCTAAGCACATCATAGGGAGTAAACCCGGATACCAAGTCTCCTCCTTCTCCAACGTCGCCTATCCCAACAATGAACTTTAGGTTCCCTGACACTTCCGACAACAAGCGATTGGCCCCCCCAAAAAACTCAGAGATCATTTTTTTGTCCATGAACACGACCACAATGGAAACTTCATGGAATCCCTCTTCAGTGAGCAAATAATGTGCTCGGTAGAGTTCCTCCCTGAATTGACGCAGTGACTGTCCACGGCCTCGAACTAGTTTCACTTCAAACCCGAATTTATACTCATCCTGGTATGCCACGAAGTCAGGGTACCCACGAGCATTGTATGCGATTTCCGAAAACTGGGTGGCGAGCCATTTGTACACAGCGGTTTCGGAGGATCTCCCTAGCTCTCCCATCCAGGAAGAGCGGATTGCAGTTCTTTCCTTCTCCACCGAAACATCTCTGACCTCTTCAATCACCTCGGCTGCAACTTGCGTGTCAAGATTCTTGTTTGCGTATCTCAAAAGTCTTTCAGTGCTGTACGCATGGAAGCGCTCCACTCCCGCCTTGCGTGCGATTTCATCGATCAACTCAGGCCTGGCACCGAGCGTCTTGGTTCCACCGCTCTTTACCTTCCACCACCAATCTGATTTGCCATCATCCGTCACAAATACTACATCCTTAAGAACCTGATCTTTGGCATGGTTGCCCAGCGTCAACTACATTGCCCCACCGTGTTGCCTCACGTAAAAATGTGCCTCCTCAGCAGAATCTGTGGGTCTCCGGCGGCTCAGGAAGCTTGCCCAATGCATGATAGAGGGCCATTTCAGCCGCATCGAACAATCCTCGCCGTGGGGAGCTGGCGGTAACACGGCATGCATCGGCCATGAGTTCTTTGGGCCGTGGAATACTGAATGGATAGGAAGTAAACACCGCACTCCGCCCTTCTCGTTCCAGTAGATTCTTGATGTATCGGCATTGATTATGGGTGACGATTGAGATGGTGCCTGACTCCTTTGTCACAGTATCGACCGGTTGAGATTCAAGCAGCGTTGGCGGCGCTCTTGAGGGCTGCAATGATCGCGGGGCGAACTTCTTCGTCCACCGCCTTTAGGCTGATCGCGATCTCCTCTCCCGTGCGGAGCCCAATCCTTAGGTCATCTCCAGACTCCATTCGGCAGCTAGTGACATTCCCAAGGGCGAACTCTTGAAATGCCGAGGCATCCGGTTCGCGCCATTCAAATTTGCCTCCGAGCACGCGCATGAGTGGTAATCGAAAGTCACGGTAGCCATTCCAACAGCAGACAATGGCAAACAGTGTGATTAGGGCAAACAGGTAGTAAGGCCGCCATCCAGACCACTGTTCAAAATCCGTAGCGAGCGCAGCCACCATAGCGATGGATAAGATGCCACCCATGAAGTACGTGACCCTCGAAGGCCCCCAGTTCATGGCGATGATCGGCTTCTCTTTGGTTGTGTCCATTGGGTGAAAGGTTCGGTTCGAATCGAATGTCTAGAATAGGAAGGCCAGCTCTTACTGCTAGCGCCAGCCGAGGCTCCCTATCCTACGCCGAAGAGCCTCAACCTGCGCGTCGTTCCAAGTGGGCAGCGGGAAAAGACATGGCTCCCCGCCATCAGGGGGTTCCATTGCGGGTGTATCCATGCAGAACTCCAGATGGCGCCGGCCGCATCCCTCGCCTGAACGAAGCGAGCCCCAGGCTTCGCAATAAAATCAAGGAATCCACTCTACAGGACCCTGGAGCACACGTATTACCCATGTCCAACATCCATGGCAGGGCTGCCCCACGGGGAAACCTGGAGCTTCCGTGGCCCCCGACTCGTTTCAAAGGAACCTATATGCTGACACTTATCTCACTGGCGCTGTTGTTTCCCCAAACCACCGGTTTGCAGGAGGGAGAGTCCATTTCCGAGCTTGCTCCCGTGGTGGTTTCAGAATCCCCCGACCTATGCCACGGCCGCATCGTAAACGCCTTTACCGGAATGCCGGTGGCAGGGGCCGCCGTTGAGACTTGGACCGAGGAGATTGATGCGGACAAGGGTGGTTTCTTCCGGTTCGGAAAGGCGACATCGGGGGTGGGTGGACGCTTCGCTGTCCTGTCCCAGCTTGGCAAGAAACGAGCGGAGAAGGTGCGCGTGCAAGCGGTTGGCTACCTGACCCGCTCGATGACTTTGGGTGATATCGACAACAGCATCGTGCTTTTTCCTGCCCCGAAACAGGCCATGCAGATTCGTGCGATCGATGCCATGGGACGAGCGGTTGCGGGCGCCCTGATCACCAGTACTTATTCCTGTGCACACGACGTTCCCGCATTTTCGGAGCGCACGGATGACAAGGGACTGGTCGAGCTTCCAGCCTATGGCCTCCAGGATGAAACCCCACAATTGCGGGTGCGGGCACTTGGTTTCGGTGCAATCAAGTACTTGGATGGCGACGATATCTTCTCAACCGGCCAATCGGGCGATCCCTTTGTGCTAAGGCTCAAGCGGCGATCACCCACGGCCTATTGCCTACTCAAAAAAAGTGGGGAACCGTGGGCCGGGGCGAACTTGATGGTCAACGATGGCGAGGGCTACCACGTGCTGACTACCGGCACGGATGGGCGCTTTCGCGTCGAGTCGCGCTATGGGGGAAGTTCATGTGGTGTGTACCTTCTGGAATCGCCAGAGCCGCGTTATGTGGGCACATTGCCGACAGCAGAACGCGTGGCACTCATGGTGCGGGACCGGCCCGAGGAGTGGCCCGAGGAATTGCCCACCGGGACCCTCGTGTTGCAAGCCCCGGAGGACTGCCCGACCGAGATCTGGGCCTCACACTTGGATGGCTGGCTGAGCGAGGTCTCCCCCAACGACAGTGACGGTTTTGAATTTCCAGCCGGCAAGGGATTTCTGATCGCTGGAGGCTCGTTCACCGGCTTTGCTGAATGCGTTCATGTCTTCGAACTGAAGGCCGGTGAGCGACTCGTATTGGACGTGGAACTCGACAAGGAGCCGGTCGTCACGGTGCTGACTCCTGAAGGTGAAAACGCCACTCTCTGGGTGCAAGGTGAAAAGGAAACTTTGGATTTCGGCGGCCTTCCCAGCGGCCCCCTCACTGTGCCCTCCGACGAATCGGTGTGCTTCGTCTTCGAAAACGAAGGCGAAGTCCGCCGCGTCAGCGTGAACGGGGCCACCGACGGCCAGGTCATCGACATGCGGCCAGACAGCACGATCATTCAGACCAAGCCCCCCCTTCCGGTATACGGTCAGAAACACTTCGTGATCCCGGAAGGAAGCGCTCTTTTTGTATCCAGCCCGAGCCAGCTGTTCAGCCTGAAGAAACATTCCTCCCCCGATGGAATTCCAAACGAAACCCTCCCAAGTCTCTCGGGCCCCATCGGCGGCCAGTATCTTCTCAATCTGCAATCGCCCGGGTGTTTCCCCACCTTTATCAGGGGCACCCTGAAAGACGATTCCCCGGGGATTTTGACCCCGCTGGCAGCGATCCCTTTCGCAAGCCTGCAAATCATCTCCGATCAAAAGATGCAAGTCATTGGGTTCGACGAGATCGACCTTCGGCAGCTCACACCCGGCCCCCTCAACCTGACGCTGGTGTCCGAGACCGGCGAACGCCAGGCTCTGCAACTCGATCTAGAGCCTGGAGAGCAGCGGGTTGTCCGGCTCTAGCAAACCGGATCACTCCAACCACCTGGAGTAAAACAACAGAAGAGAAAAATGGCCGAGGCCAGGGGAATCCCCGGCCTCGGCCTTTTTCTACTTACACCACCCGCATGGGCCGAGCAGACCTACTAGCGGCGACGTCCGCCGCCACCACGACGGGGTCCACCGAAGCCACCACCACGGCGGGGACGGCCGTAGGGGTTGGCGCCTTGGCCGCCGTCGTCATGGAACGGGCCGGGCTGGGGAGTGGTGTTGTAGCCGCTGTCGGGGCGTGCGAAGCGATCGGCGGAACCGCGTCCTCCGCGGAAGGAACCGCCGCGTCCGCCGCGTCGGCGAGCGCCGCCACGGAAGCCTCCTCCACCACCGCGGAAGTTGCCGCCGCCGCGATGACCGCCGCCGCTGCGGTAGTTTCCACCGCCACCGTGGCCGCCCCGCTCCTGCTCTTCACGACCACCCTTGCCACCCGACTTGCGGATGCGGATGCCGGGGTCGCGGGGATCGAAGCGGTTGGCCTTGGTCTCGAAAGCCTTGGCCACGCGGCCAGAAATCTCGAAGGTGCTGGAGCTAGGACCCAAACGAATGGCGCCTACTTCGTTACTGGAAATATCGCCGCGACGGCAGATCAGAGCCAGGATGCGTTGGGGGCTGGCGCCACTGCTCTTGCCCCAGTTGATTGAGAAGCTAGAGGAGAACCCATCGGAACTTCCGGTGTGTTGGCGCTTGGGCAAGCTCTGCTGATCGCCACCGTAAGCTGCGGTTTGCTGCTTGTCGAAACGTAGGGGGCGCTCGCTACGCTCAAACTTCCCGGGACGCTGCGCTTGAGCCGGGCTCTCGGCTTGAGCGGGGCTTTCGGCTTGAGCCGAGCGCGGCGCATGGGCCGGGCGCTCGAACTTGCCGGGACGATCCTGACGACCGGGACCCGTGTCGAAGCGCTCCTGACGCTTGGACTTCTTCATCCCGGCAATGTCAAAGGGCTCGCGGGCTGCGCTCGCCACCGAAACCTGCTTCAGCAGGACCGCAACAACCTCTTTGGGATCGCGCTCCCCCATGAGAGTTTCTGCGCGCTCGAGATCCTCCGGCGTGGGCTCCGGTGCTTCCGCCAAGGACTTGGCCATGGCGTCGCTTTGGCGTGTGGCCAAAACCTCGCGCACATCGTTGCCACTTGGCATGTCGCGCCATTGGATGTCCACGCCCGTGCCACGCAAAATGTGCTGCATCTTGCGGCGGTGCATGGGCGGGGCCATCAACAGGCACATGCCCTTGTTGCCCGCGCGGCCCGTACGACCGGAGCGGTGCACGTACACCTCGCCGTCGCGGGGCGGGTCCCCGTGCACGACCAGGGAAACGTCGGGCACGTCCAAGCCGCGGGCCGCCACGTCGGTGGCGACCAAAATCTTGGTGCTGCCCGCGCGGAAGGCGGCCAGGGTGCGAGTGCGCTGGCTCTGCTGCAGGTCGCCACTGAGCGGCGCAGCGGAGAAACCATCGTTGCTCAATTGTTCCGCCAGGCGGGTGGTGTCCATGCGGGTGGCCACGAAGATCAACACGCGGTTGTCTCCAGCCAGCAGCAATTGGTTCACCAGGGCGGGGTAGCGCTGGTTGCGCTGCACCCAATAACCCACGTGCTCGATGTCCGCGTTGGCGGCGCCCAGGCGCGAGCCTTCCACGTGCAGGGCGTTGGTCTGGTAGCGCTCGGCCAGGTTCTGAATGGCGCGCGGGAAGGTGGCGGAGACCAGGTGCGTGTGGCGCTGGGCCGGGGTGCCCTCCAGGATCGCATCGAGTTCATCGCGGAAGCCCATGTCGAGCATCTGGTCGGCTTCGTCGAGCACGACCTGCTTGATCAGGGAGAGGTCCAAGGAGCCACGGCGCAGGTGGTCGAGCAGGCGGCCGGGGGTGCCGACCAGGACCAGGGGGCTGGACTCGAGCTTGCGACGCTCGGGGCCCACCGGCGTGCCTCCGGTGACGCATTCCACGCGCAGGCGCGCGACGGGGCCGTAGAGCCAAGAAAGCTCACGCTGCACCTGGACGGCCAACTCGCGGGTGGGCGCGATGACCAGGGCGACGGGACCCAGCACGCGCTTGTTGGAGCGGATCGCCTTGGCCTCTTCGATCAAGTCCTCCACCATGACCAGGCCCAAGGCCACGGTCTTGCCCGATCCGGTTTGGGAGGTGATGCGCAGGTCGCGCCCCTCGGAGAGGGCCTGCATTGCAGAGACCTGCACGGGGGTCAGGGCGTCGTACTTTTGGCCAAGCATCGCCTCGCGCAGGGGCGCCGGGATGTGATCGAGGCTTGCAGGATCGTCGCTGGCCACGGTCGCCGGCTCCTCGGTTTCGACCACCGCTTCGGGAACGGCTTCGACGGCCAGCTCTTCCACAGGGGCTGCTGCTTCCTCAGCGACCTCAACGGTTGCCTCTTCAACGGTCTCGGGGGCTTGCACCGCTTCGGCGGGAGCCTCCACTTCAACGGCTACCTCAGCGGTGGGTACGCCCGGGATCTCGGAATAGCCAGCAGCCTGCACGGGGGCAGTTTCCTGGGTGGGCACACAATCATTCGTCTGGACCCCTTTTTGGGGGTCCTTGCACTCTTCTTGGTTCATGGTTTTCTCCGCTTTTCTGCGGTGGGTTTGCGGCGAAACCCATGAAACCTTCAGGAGCACGACGCGGCCCCGGTCCCTGACCTATGCAATATTGCAAAGGCCCATACCGGCAGCTTTCTAGTTGATTGACAATCACCCAAAGGTGGGTGATTGCTTGCGCCCGGGGACTATTCCTCGAACGCGACTTCGCTCAATTCCTCTCGCTTGGACTCCACGTTGCGCCATTCTTCGGCACCTTCCATGGCATCCTTGCGAGCGGAGATCTCCGGCCATTGGCCAGCTAGCTTCGTGTTCAGTTCCACATACTCCGACCACTTGTCGGGCACTTCCGTTTCCTCGTAGATCGCCTCTACGGGACATTCGGGAACACATGCACCACAATCAATGCACTCATCCGGGTTGATAGCGAGGAAGTTCTCGCCCTCAACGAAACAGTCGACAGGACAAACGTCCACGCAATCAGTGAACTTGCACTTAATGCAGGGCTCGCAGACGACGTAGGTCATGGATGATTCTCTTGATTCGGGTTTTTGCGATCGGTGAAACGGCCCGGAAGTGTACACGACGAGCCGGTTGGGGTGTGGGCCACCTGGCCCAATTCCCCCCTGAGTCCGAAACGATACAGGTTGTTGGGGCGGATAGGTCCCAACTAACACCAAGAATTGTTCAATACTTCACCCAACCCACCCGCCCCAGGCACAATGTAGCTGTGCTCGTTCAGGCCTTTTTCCCATTTCCAATGGGTCCCGGGGGGCGTTTCGAGCACATCGGGCGGGGAAAGTCCCCGGTCCACGCGGGCCGCATAGACCCAAATATTCTCAAAGGCCCCGAGCACTGTTTTTAGGAACTCTGGCGTCGCAATCATGGGTAGGGCCAGGATCTGGGCCGGCTTGCCATGGTGCTCCACCAGGAATTTGATGGCCTTGACGAGGGTCCCGCCCGTGGCACCCATGGGGTCAGGCAGCACCAGCGTGACCCCCTCCAAGCTCCCCCCCACCTTGCTACCGGAAAGATCCACGCCCGTCACCTTGCCCTGGGCATCGGATTGACGGGCCATGTTGAGGTGGTCCAGACGGAGTTTATCGACCGGCAAGACAGCCGTGAGCAATTCGAAGCAGACCTGGGCCGGAATCATGCCCCCGCGGATCACATCCAGCACGACCACCTCGGCGCTGGGATCCAGACCCTGCCCCACCCAAGCACCCTCCTTGGGGTGGGCTTGCGACATGCGCGTGGGTCGCGTCTGATGCACCGTGGGCAGGTGCGCACCGAAAGAGATCTGGGCCATGCAGCTGTAGACGGAGCGCAACAGATACATGAGTTCCGTATGGCTGGTTTCCGAGCTGCCCAAGCGGGCCAGCGCACTGTGCATCCAAGGATTGTCCAGAATGCAAACCCGATCCCCGTAGGCGTGTTCGACCACGCGTACCGGCATCAGTTGTCCCCCTGAAGGCCAGCCACGGCGCGCCCCAGGATTTCGACCATGGGCTTGACCACGTTCTTGGGTGTGGCGCATAAGGCGATGCGAACCGCTCCCTTGATCGGAACCAGGTACAGACCTTCCGCATTGCAACGCCGCACCGTCTCCGTAGGATCGGCCGTGAACACGATGACGAAGAAGCCCCCTTCATAGCGGGGATAACGCAACCCTGCCTTGCTAGCCTCACGGTTGAAGATCTCAACCCGTTCCCCCAACATGTCCAAGAGCGCATCACGGTCCTGTTCGACGCGTTTGCTCATGATCGGGTCCCTGAGCAATTCAATGGAAGCCAACTGGACCAGGTGGTTGCAGTTCGACCAGGTTCCCCGGCCGGTGTAGGAGAGGGCGTTGACGATCCGGTTGCGCTCCACGGGATCCGCCATGGCAACGGCCAATGCGCCCGTGCGCGAGCCATATTGAGCAAACGTCTTGGATGCGGACCAGGCGGCCAATACGGGCATATGATCGGTCAGGTCCCCGATGTGACGGACCCAAGCATCGGTGCCCGGCGCCCCATAACGGAAGTACGCTAGATCCAAAAGCAATGCGATGGGAGTTCCGCTGTCGACCTCTTTCAGAATGCGCACGACCCCCTCCCACTCCTCTTCACCCAGGCTGTAGCCGGTGGGGTTGTGGCAAGGGAAGTTCAGAATCAGCAGGATGCGATCCTGGGTTTTGGCGAGGCTTTCCAGGCTCTCCTCAAGAGCCACCAAGTTGAAATGGTGCTGGTCGTTGAACATGCGGAAGGTCTTCACGCCCCTTCCGCCCTGATCCGCGATCGTCGTGTACGGACCCCAATGATAGTCGGTGGTCAACAGGCACTCGCCCCGGTCGAGGAAGTTGTTGATGGCGTGATACACCGCACCGGTTCCCCCTGCGGTCGCCACGCAGCCGGCCTGGTCGACCAAACCGGCGGGACCAAACACGTTCTGGATGACCCCGTCGTTGAAAGCCTTTTCCCCCGAGATGGGTGCATAGGCGGAACCGTGGGCGGGATCGACGCCATGGATTGCATCGACCACCGAGGGCATCACCGAAAGCCCCCCATCCTCATCCATCAATGTCCCCAAGCTGGCGTCGATGATCGTTTCACCGGCCGCAGCGCGTTGCAGGGCTTCCCCGTGGATCGCGAAGATCGGATCTTCGGAAGGACGTTGGCGGGCGGACCCAATCAGGGCAAAGTTCATGGTCGGGGTGGGCTGGCTCATGCTTTTGGCATTATAGGTGTGATGGGAGGGCACGTGACCCCCGGCGGCCAAGAAACAGGCCCGCAGCGCCACTGGAAGCAACGCTGCGGGCCTGTGATCTCGCTGGCAAGTGCTAAGCGAAGGGTCCAGAAGCGTCGCTTTGGGGTTCCTTGATCTCGGGCTCCTCGAATTGGAAACCGCCGCGGCCGCCGGAATCCGGTTTGAATCGGGGCTCACTGAAATCCCAGCGCAAATCGCCCAGGCCCTCACAGGAGGGCATTTCTACACGCGTCGGAGTCGATGTTTGGTCGGGGTTGGGCTGGATCTCGTGCGCCGGGGGCAGGTTGCCCCCCTGCAGATTTTCGGTTTCCTGAGCGGCCTTTGCCTCCGCAGCAGCTTGGAGCCGGTTCTTGCGGGTCTCCCAGAAACGCTTGGGCTCCCAGAAACGGCGGGGCGGCGGGGGGGGAACAAGTACCTGCTCCGGCTCCTTGCACTGCTCGGGCTGCTTCATCGCTTTGCGCATCTCGCGGGGAATCCAGCGACCCAGGGGCTGAACGGGCTCGGGAACGGGCTCCGTGGATTCAAGCTCAGTGACTTCGGGCTCGCAATCGGATTCTGCGGCTTCGGGCACGGCCATGGGGCCCGAGGCCTCCGGCTCAAGCTCTTTCACAACGGGCATTTTGGCTTCCGGCCAGACTTCCCGGGCGAAGGGATCCTGGGCTTCCGGCGAAGGCGCCATGGGTGAAACCGCTTTTGCCACCTCTTGCTCGGGAGCTCCCTGAACTTCGAGAGCTTCCTCCCCCACCGGCATGTTGGCCGGGGGTGAAGAAGCCGGTACCTCAAAGCTGGCAAAGGTGGTTTCCACCGCCGGAACCTTGGGTGGAACCTGGCTGGCCTCCTCCACCACAGGAAGGGAGACTTCCCCTCCCACCTGCAAACTCTTGCGAGCCAGGAACTGCAAACGGCGCAGGGGGCCAAAGGACAAACCGGTATGACGCGCCAACCAACTGGCATCCGCCTCGACCAACGCGGTCAAAGTCTCAATACCCAATTTGGAAAGGGTCGCCGCCACATCGTTGTCCAAACCATCCACGCGGTCTACCAACCGGTACTCGGTTGCGAGCGGCTCGGGCTGGTCCAACTCCACGATGTCATCGGGCTGGGGAGTCGGTTGGGCAACGAACGCTCCGCCCATGGGCTCCAGCTCAACCACCGCCTCCACGGGTTGCTCCACCGCGGGCTCGGTGCTAAAACCACTCACCGGTTGGGCGTCGCCTAACACCGTCCGAATCAAGCCCCGGTCCCTGTCGTCCAGGTCCGAACTTTCAGTCAGGGGAGCTTGCGGATTGCCGAGGAGCGCAACGGCCATGCCTTCGGGGGCCTCCTCCATATCCAAAGTGTCACCGCCCACGCGCTGGTGGAGCATGCGCGCTTCACGCACCAATCGCCGCGCCATGGCGGGAGGTATCTCCAAGGTTGTGGCGATGCTGTCAGCACCCACGCGATCGAGATCGACGAGCGATTGACAGCCGGCCTTCCTCAGACGACGCAAGGTCGCCGGGCCATCAGCGTGCAGGGTGCAAAGTAATGCGAGTGAATCCATGGGGTGCCTTTGCGGGGTTCGTTGCGGTGTTGTGTGCGGTGTGCTTGGTTGGAGGAATGGGGCGTCCGGATCTACTCCGAAAGCGAGGGCCCTACGATGGCGGATTCCGAGGCTCTTTCTGCGGCGGGCTTGCGATTCGATTGGCCGGCGCTCAAGGGGCTGACCTCGGCGTCTTCGCCGGTGACCTCGACCACCTCCGCCGCCAAGGCGGCAAAGTCCGCGGTGGCGCGACAGCTCGGGTCGAGCAGGTTGACCGTCAGGCCGATGGCGGGTGCTTCGCGCAAGCGTACGCTGGTGCGAATGACCGTGTCGAACATGGCCACACCAAAACGACTGTGCAAGGCGACCAAGAGTTCCCGCGCAAATCGCGTGCGACGATCGAACAAAGTACCCACCACGCGAATGGCGTAGTCGCGGCCCTGGTTCTCCCCCACCTCGTCCAAAACCTTGAGGGCCTGCAAGGCACCCTGCAAGGCAAACGCTCCCGTTTCGACCACCAAGAGGGCGGTCGTGCAGGCATACATGGCATTGGCGCAGAGCACGCCATCGGTACGCGGGGGGCAATCCACGATCACATAGTCATAACGGTCGCGCACGGCATCCAGGGCGATGCGCAAACGTTGTTCGGGATGGATCAAGCGCTCACTGCGCTCTTCAAATTCATTCAGGCGCGGCTTAGAGGGCAACAGGTGCAGGCCCCCGGGCGCATCACGAATCGCCTGCTCAATGTAGGCCTCGTCCATCAGGACCTCGGCCACGGTATCGCCATCGCTACCATCGCAGCCGAGCCCCATGGTCGCGTGCGCCTGGGGATCCAGGTCCACCACCAGGATCCGTTCGCCACGCGCCGCCAGGGCGCCAGCCAAATTGATGGCGGTGGTCGTTTTCCCGCACCCTCCCTTCTGATTGACAAAGGTGAGGATTTGCATCCTGCCACCGGATCTGGAGGTACGCGAAAAATTCATGGCAAAGGAAGTCTCGGCGGGCGCAAGAAAGGCCCGGTGATCCGGTTTCCTTCCTGATGACTGCGCGGGAAAGGGCGCGAATTCCTGGCCTGATCAGCGCAGGGCCTTGCGCGCCCTCTCGTAGAATGCACTTGTTGTGCGTGCGTGGTCAAGAGGCGTCCACTTTGCAATTGCAGAGATTGCCTTCGCTGCGGGACTTTCCGGTGCATGCATGATAGCCGGAACGCGTGATTGCACACTGTGTCCCACGGCTGGGTCGGCAGGAACCCAACCAATAAATTCTGGTTGCAATCCTAAGAACCTTTGGGACGCCGCACAGAAACGTTCCCGGGCCGCTTGCGCCAAACGTTCGTCGGGTGCGCGGTTCACCACCAAACCCACGCGCAGGGTCTTGTTGACCATCATGGCCCGTTTGTAGAGCGCATAACCGTCGGACAATGCGGTCACCTCGTGATTCGTGACCAAAATCAGAGTGCTCGTGGCCGCCAGGTGGGCGACCGTGCTATACCCCATGCCCGCACCATGATCGATGATGATGAGATCGAACTCTTCCTCCATGGGACGCAGGGCCTTGAACAAACGATCCAATTCCCGGCGCGTCGGGTTGATCAGGGCGTCACGCCCGACCCCGCCGGAAAGAAGCCGGAGCCCCAAGGGACCTTCCACCAGCGCATCCCGGGCGGAAACCCGCCCTTCCATCACGTGGCCCAGGTCATAATCGGGAGCCAGCCCCAGCAATAGGTGCGCATTGGCCAAACCAGCATCGAAGTCCACGAGCAGGACCTTTTCGCCCATGCGTGTACGGGCCACGGCCAGGTTGGAGGCCATGACGCTTTTGCCCGTGCCCCCTTTACCGCTCGCGATGCAAACCACGCGTGCGGGCGCCTTGGCCTGGGATTCTTGGGCGGGGGTGGATTGACGCCGTCGAGGGCGCAGACGACTAAATTGAAAGCGATTGAGCATGAAGCAATGTGCCGCAAACGAGATTCCTGGCAACCCCGGTCAGCGCTGTGGATGGAGAGCCCAGCGCCAAAACCTCGGTCAGGCCGCGCCAATTTACGGATCCACCCCCTCGCACTCAAGTCACAACGCTCTCCCGGACCATTTTCACCCCCCAACTGGGCCCTAACCCCCTATCCCGCAAAGACCTACCAAAACTCTACGAAGCGCCCTCCACCCCCCCCAGAACACCTAAATCCACCCGCCAAGTCCCCAGCTTGACGGACCCGGGGGAATCCCAGCCATGAAACAATCCATCTCATCCTCGCGAACCTTGCGCTCCGCTGATGGGTGCATCGAGCAACACTCGCCCAGAATTGAGCCGCTGGACTTGGCAACTGCCTGAGTTGCATCCTGATTCGCGGCTCGGTTCCTGGCAGGGCCTTGCGGATTTTGACCCCGCAGGCAATGCGGTAGGGATCCCCTTCACAGGTCCCTTTCGGGACCTGTGATCCGCTGCACGGACCGGGGCTTACCTATCAGGAAGGCGATATTCGGAGAGCCCTGCCAGGGAGCGAGAGGGGCCCGAAGGGCCCGCTTGCGAAGCCTGGGGTGCGTCTTCATGAAATATCCGGGCTAGTGGAACCGCACCTCTTCACCGATACGATGCAACTTCATCACATTCGTCGACCTCGCGACACCGGGCGGAACACCCGCAACGATGACCGTTTGCTCGTCATACTCCGCAATGCCACGGACCACCAACATTTCGGCGGCCATGTAGATCATGTCTTCCAGGCTTGGTTCACGTCGGAACAGGAGAGCGCGCACGTGGGATAACACGGACATGCGGTTGACGGTGTCCTGATTCGGGCATAGGGCCACGATCTCGGCTTTGGGCCGGAAGCGTGAAAGGTGTCGCACGGTGTTGCCTGTTTCCGTGAAGCAGATAATGCGGGGCACGTTCAGCGCCGTGGCGACCTGCACAGCGGCCATGGCGGTCGCATTGAAGAAGTGGGTGTCCTTGGGATTGAGTTTCAATGCGGGCGCCTTGGAGTAACGGGGCGAACCCTCCGCCGCGTGGGCGACTTCGGCCATGGTCCTCACCGTGGCGATGGGGAATTCTCCCACGGCGGTTTCGGCGCTGAGCATGACGGCGTCGGTACCATCCAAAACAGCATTGGCCACGTCGGAAACCTCCGCGCGCGTGGGCCGGCTGCAATAGATCATGGACTCCAGCATCTCGGTGGCCGTGATCACATACTTGCCAGCTTTGACCGTGGCCTTGATGACGGCCTTTTGGACTAGGGGCAATTCGGCCAAGGGCAATTCCACGCCCAAGTCCCCACGCGCGACCATGATGCCATCGCTCTCTGCGATGATCTCAATAAGGTGTTTCATGGCGGTGACACGCTCCACTTTGGACACCATGTGCTGACCCTCGGCCAGGGACCGAACCATGCGAATCTCATCGGCATTGCCAACGAAGCTGATGCCGAAGAAGTCCACACCCAACTCGTTGCCAAGTTTGATGAGACGCTTGTCCTCTTCGGTGGGCAACTCGTAGCTCACGTCGGAATCGGGAAGGTGAACTCCCTTGCGCGTACCCACGGCCCCCCCTCGCAGGACCCGCCCAACGATCGTGTCCCCTTCAACCCCTTCGCAAACCGCCTCAACCAATCCGTCCGCAAGGAAGATACGGTGGCCCTCAAACACCTTCTCTACCAAGTCGTCCACGTTCACCAAAACCTCGCCGGGTTTGGCTTCGCCGTCCCCGGCTCTGAGGTTCACCTTGTCGCCTTCCTCCAACTGGATCGACCCCTTGGGAAAGCTGCCCGTTCTCATTTTGGGACCGGGCAGGTCGGCCAGGATGCCGATAGCCATCAACCGCTCCTGGGCAGCCGCTCGAATCTTGGCAACCCGCCGCCGATGATCCTCATCGGTGCCGTGACTAAAATTCAACCGCGCGACGGAAAGACCCTCGTCGATCAACTCCCCCACGCAATCTTCAGAAGCCGGGCCAATCGTGGCCACAATCTTGGTGAGAGTCCGCTTGGCATTCGGATCCAAGTTCGGATTGTGGTCTGGGGCTCGGTCTAACATCTTTGTTTGGCGTCTCCGCCAATGGCTGCATGGGGCTTGAAGCCCGCAGGGGGTTGGGTTCTGAGAGCGGGCCAGGATAGCCTGCTAGCCCCCCCATCCCTAACGGCATTGTTGAAAGGCCCCATGACCCCCAACCTCGGGTTGGTTCGGCCATGGGACACCGGAGTGCCTTATTTTGTGACAGTTTGCCCGTCAGATCCGGGCGGAGCGACAAAGGACTCATGATTCGCCTACTCTAATTCCGAGCGAAGACGCTCACTCCCATGCCTCCCCACCTCGCCACCAAAGGCTCTGCCCCGCCCGCCGTCACCATGCTCATCCTGATGCTGGTGGTTGGCTTGGTAGCCTTCGCCGCCCGCTAGCAGGACGTCGCGCCCCCCCCAGGACTCCCGGTACGGTCATTGACCCCGCCGATGTTGAGCCGGGGGCAGGCTATTCCCGTAACTGACTGGCTTCCGGATGGAATGTGGGAGGGAAGCATGTCAGCCCCCCGTGGACCCATAAATCCATAAATCGGGGTCGCGCATCTGCAAGCCCCTAAATCGGGCCGAGTTTCGAAAAAACAGGTCTGCGGGGTTTACATGCCCGTTTTTGGGGGATCCAGCGCGAGCCAAACCACCCCCCCCCCGGCCAATTCCGTTGTTGGCCCCCATGCGGAATCCCAGGGGCCGTCGACCGGTCCCGGACGCCGGTAGCCCAATAATTAGTCCCACGCTTTGCGAAAATTACTTGCCTGGGAGCTCGTATCCAGGTTTCGTGGTACCTAAGACCGCATAAAGGTAAGTGCCCGGAGGTCGGATGTTGGACCCACCAGCCGCCCTCCATACCCAAAAAGAACCACCCCACTCGGGCTCCTGGCCCATGTCCCCCCCCAATTCGTGATGAAAACCAAGCATCTTCTGCTCTCGACCCTGGCCCTGGCCACCCCCCTTCTCCTTTCCATGGGCCCCCGTGGGGATAACGTGGCCTTCGCCCCCGCCGAAGGCGCTGGCATCACCAAGACCTTCGTCTTGAACCAAAACTTCGAGCTCGACGACGTGAACATGTCGATGAACGGCGAGGACATGGGCATGGAAATGGAGATGAGCGTCACCACGACCCAGACCATTTCGGTTGCGGACACCTACTCCAAAATGGAAGGCGCCAAACCCATCAAGCTCACGCGTACTTTCAAGGACGGCAACACGGAGATCTCCACCGAAGCCAATGCCGCCGGCATGGGCCAAAACCAGAACATGGATGCCTCAGGCGAGGGCGCATCCAAGCTCAACGACCTGACGGTGATTTTCTCATGGGATGAAGAGGAGAGCGAGTACACCAAGGCCTATGACGAAGAGTCCGAAGGTGAAGCCGAGTGGCTCACGGACCTAACCGAAGACACGGACCTTCGCGGTCTGCTGCCCACCGAAGATGTTTCCGTGGATGATGAGTGGGTCGCAGACTCCAGCGTCCTGGTCTCGATCTTCGCCCCCGGCGGAAACCTGCAATGGGATATGGAAATCGAAGGTAAGCAAGGTGCCGGCGGCCCCGATGCCGAGATGATGTCCAACCTGGGAAGCATGCTCGAAGAGAGCTTAGAGGGCGAAGTCAAGTGCAAGTATGTCGGCAAGAAAGACGCGGATGGCAAGTCCATGCTGGCCATCGAGGTCACGGTCGACATCGATTCAATCACCGACATGACCGAAATGGTCGAAGAGGGTATGGCCGATCAAGACTTGCCCGAAAGTGTGGAAATCGAGGTAGCTCGCATGGACATGGAACTGCACATGGAAGGCAAGGGCGTCCTGCTTTGGAACGCTGAAACCGGCCTGGTCCACTCCTTCAAGTACACTGGCGAAACCGGCATGATCATCGACATGGACATGAACATCAACGCCATGGGCAACGAGGTGGAAAATTCGATGCACATGGAGATGAGCGGTGA
This sequence comes from bacterium, assembly GCA_024228395.1. GTDB lineage: Bacteria > Planctomycetota > UBA1135 > UBA1135 > NORP259. The sequence continues at coordinate 29,754 of JAAETM010000398.1, forward strand.
GATGGAACTGAACGTGACCACGAGCAAAGAGTAGTCGCCCACCCACAATTCAGAAAAGGCCCGCTTCCGTTTGGGGAAGTGGGCCTTTCTTTGTATTGGCCGGTGCGGCACCCGATCTTGTTTTGCCCGCTACGGACCAGCCCGCGGCCACGGCTCTCCCCCAAGCAAAATGGACGGCGGAGGCCGGCAACCCCACCCGCAAACGCCCACACCAAGGCTGGCAGGACGCCTGCTAGGCTCCGAAAACTTCGGCGTAGGCTTCCCCGTGAAATCCCACGAGCATTCTATTGCCCAATCGCAGGGTAGGCGCACGCAAGTTCCCGGAAGGGCCGAGCATGGCTTTTTGCAAGTCCTCATCCGCCGGCTGCTCGTTCAGGTCAAAACGCAGCACCTTCTTACCCTTGGCCACGATCAAGTAGCGCACACCGAGCAGCACGCCAGGCAACTCGTCGGCGCCAAATCTTTGTTTCTTGGCATCCACTGTCTCACGGACGGTGGCGCTGCGATCGCCAATAAATGCGTCGCTGCGCTTGCAGGTGTTTCAGCCCTTGCGGTGGTAGTACCAGTCGATGCGTTTGCCCATGGGGAATGACTCCGGGTGAGGATTGGAAGGGAACGAATTGGACAGTAGACTAACGGTCGGTCGCAGCCTGGGCGAGCAATTCCGTGACCAGGGCATTCGCGACCGGTTCTTGCTCGGCCTGGGGCACCGCGTCCAGGGGCGGAACGTGCAAGAAAAGCGCCTGGATCCCGAGCTCGGCGGCCCGCTTCAACGCAAGGCCGTACACAAAATCACAAACGTAACCACCCGCGCTCTGGGAGATGAAAACCGGGTGGGCCGTTTGAGCTTTGCAGGCATTCAAGCAACCCTCCAAATCGACCCCGGAGCCCAGAAGTTCCCTGGGGCCCGGTGGAGAGGGCTGGCCATCCGTGTCGGGTCGGGATGAGGGAAGCCCCGCGCCCGCTTGGGCCTCCAGGCGGAACCCCGGACCCCGGTGCACCCCCATGGCCAGGATCGCTGCGGGAGGAGCATCCAAACCGGCCAGGGCCCGATCCAGCTCCTCGCCCACGCCCCCATAGGTCACGGGCAAGCGCACGCCTACCACGTCCGGGCGGACATCCAGGACCTCCGCCAGGCTCCCGCTGGGGTTGTCGACCACGGTTTCGAAGGCTCCAAAGCCGGTGACCAAAAGAAAGGGTGCTGCCATGGGGCCAATCATAACAATCCTCAGGGCTGAATGACCTTCCCGGCATGGGGGCCGCTACACTAGTCGGCCACTATGCGGGGCCAGCGCTGGCGGGCCCCACAGACCTGTTTGGGCCCCTCCGGCGGCCCGAAACCCAAAGATTCCCATGCAAGGCAAGCAAACGGTACGCGTGGCCAATGGCCAAGGCTTCTGGGGCGACTCGATCTTGGGGGCCATCCGGCTCACCGAGGAAGGTCCCCTCGACTACCTCACCCTCGACTATCTGGCCGAGGTCACCATGAGCATCATGCAGAAGCTGCGCATGCGTGACCCCAAGAAGGGTTACGCCACGGACTTCGTGACGCTCATCGACCGCATCCTGCCGCGCATGCTCGAGAAGAACATCAAGGTGGTCGCCAACGCGGGCGGTGTGAACCCCCACGCCTGCAAGGACGCCATCATGCAAGTCCTGGCCAAGCATGGGGCCACGGGCATCAAAGTCGCCGTGGTCGAAGGCGACGACATTCTCTCCGACCTGGACGGCTTGATGGCCGGCGGTGAGGACTTCAAGAACATGGATACTGGCGAGGACCTATCGGGAGTGCGCGACAAGGTGACCAGCGCCAACGTTTACCTGGGCGCCTTCCCCATCGCGGAAGCCCTGGACGGCGGCGCGCAGATCGTCATCACAGGACGCGGCACCGACCCGGGCCTTGTGCTCGGCCCACTCATCCACGAGTTTGGCTGGAAAGAGGACGACCTGGACAGCCTGGCAGCCGGCACGGTTGCGGGTCACATCCTGGAGTGCGGCGCCCAGTGCACCGGCGGCAACTTCACCGACTGGCAGCGCATCCCCGACCTGGCCATGATCGGCTACCCGGTGGTCGAAGCCAGTGTGGACGGATCGTTTGTGGTCACCAAGCATGACGGCACCGGCGGCGCCGTGGATCGCTCCACCGTGCTGCACCAGCTCGCCTACGAAATGGGCGACCCGAACAACTACATCACGCCCGACGTGATTGCGGACTTCACCAGCTTCGACCTGGTTCCAGACGGTGAGAACCGCGTGAAGATCGCCGGTGTAAAAGGCAGCCCCGCCACCCCCACCTACAAGGTCTCCATGAGTTACTCAGACGGATGGAAGTCCGTGGGTCAACTCACCATCTGCGGACCCGACGCCCTGGCGAAAGCCAAACTGTGCGCCGAGATCGTTTGGAAGCGCCTCGAATTCGACGGTTTCACCTACGGCGCAGAGGAACGCCTCATGGAGTTCGTCGGCGCCGGTGTGTGCCATGCGGGCATTTTGTCCAATGATGTCGAAGAGCCGAGCGAGGTCGTATTGCGCCTGGGCGTGAAAGGTCCCGACAAGAAAAAGATCGGCCGCTTCGGTTCCGAACTCGTTCCCTTGGTTACCAGCGGCCCTCCCGGCGTGACCGGTTTTGCGGGTGGACGCCCCAAGCCCTCCGAGATCGTCGGCTACTGGCCGGCCCTCATGACCAAGACCAAGATCAATCCCAGCGTTTCCGTTTTCACTTCCTAAGGAGCCCACCGATATGCCGCAACTTCCCCTCATGCGCATCGCGCAAGCCCGTTCTGGCGACAAGGGTGAAGGCTCCAACGTGGGCCTCATCGCCCGCTCCGAAGCCGCCTACGTTTTCCTGAAGGACTTTCTGACCGCCGAACGCGTTCAGAAGCACTTCGCGCAAATCAATCCCGGCGGCGTCGTGCGATATGAAGCCGACAACATGCGCGTCCTAAATTTCCTGCTCGACAACAGTCTCGGCGGCGGTGGTAGTGCCTCGTTGATCACCGACGCGCAGGGCAAGACCCACGGCCTCGGTCTGTTGCGTATGGTCGTCGATGTGCCCGCCGATGTTTTGGAAGCCACCCCCGAAGGTTCCTTCCAGTAAACCCGAAACCGGACATGGACATCCTGCTTGAACTGCGCGAGAAGGCGCGTCGTCTGCACCGGCGTATTGTGCTCCCCGAAGCGCAGGACGAACGCGTGGTGCAAGCCGCCGCTCTCCTGGCGAGTGAAGGCCTCTGCCAACCGGTGCTGGTCGAAGCCAAGGGCATGGCCGCTATTCCCCCGGGTGTAGAAACCGTGAACCCGGCGCACGATTCACGCCTGAAAGGTTTCGCCGCCACCTTGGTCGAAAGGCGCAAGCACAAGGGGCTGACCATCGAATCCGCGCGCAAGCAGCTCTTGGATCCGCTCTACTTCGGCGCATCCCTAGTCTCCTCCGGCGATTGCCACGGCGGCGTGGCCGGCTCCGAAGCCGCCACCCCCGACGTGATCCGCGCCGCCCTGCAAGTCATCGGCATGACCTCAGGTCTCAAGACCGTGTCGTCCTGTTTCCTGATGGCCATGAAGGACCAAACCTTCACCTACGGGGACTGTGGCGTGGTTCCCGACCCGAACGCGGAGCAACTGGCCGACATCGCCATCGCCACCGCCGCCAGCCACGTGCGCCTGGTGGGCACCCAGCCCAAGGTGGGCATGCTCTCCTTCTCGACCAAGGGTTCCGCCAGCCATCCGCGTGTGGACAAGGTGATCGAAGCCACGGAAATCGTACGCGGCCGCTCCCCCGAACTGTGCATCGACGGCGAATTGCAGGTCGACGCCGCCATCGTGCCCGCAGTGGCCGAGCGCAAGGCCCCGCGCTCTCCCCTCGCGGGCCGCGCAAATGTGCTCATTTTCCCCGATTTGGATTCCGGCAACATCGCTTACAAGCTCACCCAGCGTTTGGCCGGTGCGGAAGCCCTTGGACCCTTGATTCAGGGACTGGCGCACCCTTTCATGGACCTCTCCCGCGGCTGCACGCCCGACGACATCGTCACCGTTGCGTGCATCGCGGCCATCCTGAGCTCATGAAAAGGAAATCATTCTCCCTGCCCCTGATCGCTAGCCTGGCGATTTTGTGCTTCTCCAGCTGCAGCCTGCCCCGCTGGAATCTGAAGGTCGATGTGGATCACCCGATCGAAACCGATCGTCACGGCATCCAGGTCCAGGACATCCTGACCGGCCTGGGTCCCGAGGTCACCCCTTCGAGCGAGGTCACCCTGGACTACAAGGTCTCCCTCGAGAGCGGAGACCTGGTGGATTCGAGCTACGATCGGGGCCTGCCCATCACGTTCCGGATGGGGGAAGCTCCTATCCTGGGTTGGGAATATGCCCTGTTGGGCATGAAACCTGGAGGTCGCCGCGTGGCCACGCTGCCCGCCTATCAAGCCTATGGCGAGCAGGGCGTGGAAGGGTTGATCCCGCCCATGGCCAACCTGATCTGCCTATTCGAACTGCTGGAAGTGGCCGAGCCCCGGCAACCCTAGGCCATGGCTGGCGACCACGACAGCTGGGAACCGGAGATCGACCTGCACGGTTTGTCCGTGGAGCAGGCGACCAAACGGCTGCATCAGGACCTCTATATGGCCCGCGCCCGCGGTGCTCGCGCCGCCGTGGTGGTCACCGGCCGGGGCCTTGGCAGCCACGGGGGCAATGCGGTGCTGCGGCCCGCCATCGAGTCCTGGTTACGCGGCCCCGAGGGCCAAAAGCTGGGCGTGCATTCCCTTCAATCGGTCTCAAAGGGCGGAGCGGTTCGGTTTCATCTTAGGGCTGTTGGGTCTTAGCGCTCGCCGAATGGGGCTTGGGTCGTAGAATACCGGGGCCATGCGCATCCTCCCCATACTGATTCTTGCCCTGTCCCTCGTGGGCTCCTCCGCCTGTTCCTCCACCGCCACGCCCCGTGGCCACTACGAATCCCTGGTCAAGGAATTGACCAAGGCGCGGGGAACTCAAGGCACCCGCAGCAGCGTGCGCAAGGACCTGGAAAAGCGCTTCGCCAAGGTGGAGTCCTGGAACAAGAACGGTGAATTGGTCACGCCGGAGGACAAACTATGGGGCGCGGCAACCCTGATCCACGCCTCATCCCCGGAACGCATCGCATTGTCCATGGAACTCTCGCGTCAAGCGGCGCAGGCAGGGGAGCCGCGGGCCCTGCCCCTGCTCGCCCAAGGCCTGGACAAGCAAGCCCTGCAAAACAGGCGCCCACAACCCTACGGGACCCAATACCGATTCCACCCCGATCCTGGCCTTTGGGTGCTCTACGACATCGATCCAAGGATCACGGATACGGAACGAGCCGAAATGGGCCTTCCGCCCCTCCGCGAATTGCACGCCAAGGTGAAGGAGCTCAATGTGCAGTACCAGATGAACCTGCTCGAGGCCGAGGGGAACCGCTAGCCCATGGCCAAGCGTCGCATTTACATCGCATATGCCGGCGGCACCATCGGCATGCGCACCACCGATCGAGGTCGTGCACCCGCACCGGGCTACCTGGCCGAACAACTGCGCACGAACCCGATCTTCGATTCTCCGGAGCTGCCGGAGTTCACCATCAACGAGTACGAACCCCTGCTCGATTCATCGAATATGGGCCCCAGCGATTGGGCACGCATCGCCAAGGATATCGAAAAGCATCTGCCGAAGTATGACGGCGTGCTGGTGATCCATGGCACCGATACGATGGCGTACACCGCGAGCGCCTTGAGCTTCATGCTCGAGAACCTAAACAAGCCGGTCATCATCACCGGCTCCCAAGTGCCGCTCTGCGAACTGCGCAACGACGCCATGGACAACCTGGTCACGTCGATGATTCTGCTGCAGCGCTACGCCGACCGTATCGCAGAGGTGTGTATCTACTTCGGAGGCCGTTTCCTGCGTGGCAACCGGGCCAAGAAGATCGATGGCGAATTCTTCCGCGCTTTCGACTCCCCCAACATGCCACCCCTCGGCCGGGTCGGCATCGACTTTGAGCTTTCCTGGGATGCAATTCGCAAGCCGGTAGCCGATCCGAAACCGTTGCACGTGCAGCCAATCGGAACAGCGTCCGTTGCGGCCTTCCGCCTCTTCCCGGGCCTCAAGGCCGAGACTTTCGCCCCCATGCTCGAAGGAATTCAGGGCTTGGTGCTCGAATGCTACGGCGCCGGCAACGCCCCCCACCGCAACGAAGCTTTTATGGAAGCCCTGCAGCAAGCCAACCGCAACGGTGTGGTGGTCGTCGACGTACCCCAACCCCTGCACGGCTGCGCCAACCTGTCGCTCTACGCCACGGGTCGCGCCCTGCTCGACGTGGGCGTCATCTCCGGCTTTGACATGACGCCCGAGGCCGCGCTGACCAAGCTTCTGTACCTGCTCACCCGCGAGTCCAACCCCGACAAAGTCCGCCGCCTGATGCAGATCGATCTGCGCGGAGAGATCTCGCTGCCGTAAATCCCACCCGTGAACACCAACATCACCGTCGAAATTTGTGTGGAGAACTTGGCCGGCGCCAAGGCGGCTGTCGAAACGGGAGTGCCGCGCATCGAACTTTGCAGCGCCCTCGATATAGGAGGTGTGACCCCGGACGCGGCCCTGTTGGAAAGTGTGCTGGCCCTGCCGATCGAAACCGTGGTGCTCATCCGGCCGCGTGCAGGGGATTTTGTCTATGACGCAGATGAGGTGAAACTCATGCAACGCAGCATCGAACTGGCGCGTGCCCAAGGCGCAAGGGCCTTCGCCATCGGCGCCCTGAACCCCGATGGCTCCATCGACGAAACCTGCACCGCAAAACTGGTCACCGCCGCCGGGGACTCTACGCTCTGCTTCCACCGCGCCTTCGACGGGGTGAGTGATGCGATCGGTTCCTTGCAAGTGCTAACCAACCTGGGCATCACCCGCCTCCTGACCTCCGGCCAAAAGCAAGACGCCTGGGCAGGCGCCCCGCTCATCGCGCAGCTGATCGAAGCCGCTCCGGCCTCCCTAGAGATCATGCCCGGCGGCGGAGTCCGCGCCAACACGATCGGAGAGATCTTGGAGATCACCGGCGCGCAGCAAATCCACTTCAGCGCCCGAGCCCAGTTTCCAAGCCCCATGAAACACGCCAACCCAGCCTGCGACCTGCACGCACCGGAAAATCGCACCAGGCACCAAACGACCGCCCAGGAAATTGAGCGCTACTTGGCCAAGGTGCCCTAGTCCTCTTTCATCCAGTACCAGTTGCCGAACAGGTGGCCCTTGTTGCCAGAGTTGTAGCAGAGGTCATCGATCCCGCTTTCGCTGTAGATCATGGCGCTTGCGCTGTCGTTTTGGAATCGGAAGTAGATGCGGTCCTTGTTGTGACAATAGCGTTCGGCTCGGCCGATCTGGTAGAGACCATAGTCGTGGGAAGCATGACGAACTTGGGACAAATCGTCGGAGTGTGCGGCGAGCGATTCCTCTAAACCTGGTCTCGCCAATAGAAAGGAGAAGTGCAGCGGAAGCTTGAGACCAACCGCGAAGGTCACGAGAACCACGAGGCTCAGCAAGAACTTACCGTTCCCACCTTGGTTGGTCGGGAGAGGAAGTTTCTTGGAGGCAGCCACCAATAGAAGAATCCATGTTTGAACGGTGTGCCCGATCAGCACTGCAATCCAAAGCGCCGGTACTAGGCCCGCCCACATCATGTAGTAAAAGGCCGGGAAGAGGGCCAAGTACAAGAGCACCCCGCAGGCAGCCCCTGCAAAAACCAGGGATAGCCGCTCAAGAGTCCGCTTCCAGTCCAGTAGCTTGGACTCGGCGCCCGTCGGATTGTTGGTGTCGATTTCAGTCATGGCGCTGTGATTTCCCGAGTTCTTGCTGCAGGGCGAACGGCCCCTGTTGCAGGGTCAAGGCCCCATGCAGCTCAAGGATAGTAGGCCGCAACGCCCGACGCAGGGGACTTCGCAGGTTTCTACCGGATTGGGTCAATGGATGAGCTCCGAAACGGCGGCATTCCATTCCCCGGGGCGCTTGGCCAGGAAGGATTCGTGGCCGGCTCCGGCGAACTCGTGGAGGGTTTTCGGACCGGGAACCGCGTCGAAAACGATCCGGGCTTCCGAGATTTTGGCCCTTGGGTCTTCGCCACCATGCATGAAGAGGGTGCGGCAGTGGAGCGATGCTGCGTACTGGGTCGGATCGTGTTCGAAACCGTCAAAGTCCAATTGTTGACCGCCCCAGAACACGAGCAATTCGGCGCTGGGGAAGGATGGCACGCCCATGGAATCGAAGCGATTGCGCACGGTGTTCAGCATGGAGTCGAAGACGGCTTCGAGGAAGCCGCCGTCGGACTTGCAATCCTGGGGCCTCGCCAAGTGTGGAATTGGGTTTCCGCCTAGCCCGGTCCCTGATCGCCTCCCCAACGAGCCCACCTCGGAGAGTGGCTGGTAGAACGCCAGCCCCCCTCAAGGAAGGTTCCCGATGCCTCAATCCGCCAGGACGTGGCACATGTATGCGTTGAGCAATGCTCCGTCGGTCGCCAAGCCTGCCCCACGTACTGCCACGCTCCTCAACGATTTGCCGTGCATCTTTCCAAGGTTGAGAGCTATGGAGGCTCCCGCCCGAATATGGTCAAACTGATAGCTCAAGCAAACTTCCCCCGACTCGTCCCGCATGTCAATGGTGACGGGGCCAAGCTCAGTCCCCTCCCCCTTGAGCCGCATCACGAGGGTTGACTGCCTCTGAAGCACCGGCTTGCCCTCAAACGTCACCACCTGAGAAGGCTCTCCTCCTGAATCCTGGTTGGGGCCTAGGGTTCCCTCAGCCCTAGTGCGAATATCAATGCTGCTGACCATGCGCGTATCATGCAAGATCACTTCGGCTCCCTTAGGTGCCAAAATCGACAGTTGCACCTCTTGAACATCGGGGTTGTCTGCAAGGATCGGTAAGTAGTGGACCCTACGGCCTTCACTGAGCGGAACGTCGAAGCGATAAGCTCCTGATCGAATTGAAATCTTGGCTTCGCCCGACACCAGCTCAATATCGCAGTAGCTTTCAACGACACCATCGCCGCTGTGAGCCAACCACCCCTTGTCAAGAGCCGCCAAGTACCGCCCTTTCCCTCTATTGAACTTTGGGCCAATCTGGAACTTTGACCCTAATTTGAGGCCTTTGGAAAGCAGGTGGGTGGAAAGGGGAATCGTCTCCACGTGGACTGGGGCGTTGTCCAGGATGATGCCCGGCCAGCCCTTGGGCAGGCTCCACCGGGATGAAGCCCTTGCAAGCGCCAGTAGTTGATGCACGGGACTTTCTTGAAGTACGACCTCTGGATACGGACCACCCCTGTGGCTCTCAAGTAGATCTTCTACAAGTAGGAAGGATGAAGAGCCGCCCCTGGCGTAAAGGCCAAACCGTTCCCCGAAGTAGTGCGAGAGAAACGACTCAAAAGTATCCGTGCTGAAACTCGTACCGCACAGTGCGAAGCGTTCACCACCTGATCCCTTGGTTCCTTCCCCCCTTGTAAATATGACCTGCAGATTGCCCCTGTCAAAGTTGCGCGGATCCTCTGGATCTAATCGAATCTCCAGATTCCTAGCGAGTCCACCCGGTCGCTGGAGCGTGGACTTTCCCCCGTCTACAAGCCTACCCACCCTCATGCCCTCCGGCTGGAGATGACCCAAAAATCGTGCGGATTCCTCCGCAGCCAGGTTCATAGCCGATGTGGACCAGTGGGTATCGGTGGCCCGGTACAACGTCACTCCATCCCAAGCATCAAACACGGGGAGCAAATCAACTGCTTCCAACCCTCGCGCCTGAAATACGGATGGAATAGCCTCGTCATAACACCGATCAGGATTGACCCAGAACGGCAATAGATCTTCGCTCACGACACTCTTGCGAGGAATCGGGACTAGGACGTGCCGTATGCCAAGCGACTTCAATCTCCTGGCAACCGCGCCGTAAATGGCAACACCACGCTTGGCGGGTAAGTCGTCAGGCATTCTTGGATATATGGCCCTGGCTTTGGTGAACAGCCAACCTTCAGCGCCCAACAGGATTCCGCTCTTCGTTTCCTTTAGATATTCAAGGAGGAACTCAGAATAGGGTCGTGAAACGTACTTCCGCACGCGGGATTCGATTCGATAGTCATACTCGAATAGTCGAGCCAGAGAGCCATCCCACACACTCGCATTCTCACGCTTCAGATCATCGGCGATTTTCTCTCGGCCTATCAACTTAGGATGCTCCAGGGGGTCGACTAAGTCGATTGCTAGGGTTCCCAACACCAACCCTGCATTCGTCAGAAGTACGAACCAAATCAGGAGATTCCGACCAATACCCCTCTTTGCGCTTTCGGGAAAGGAAATCATTCCTTCCATGTTGTCTGTAGTCGTCATGATATTAGAACTGGAAGTAGAGGAATGGCACATGGCTTACATAATGAAGGTGCACAAGCGAAAGCCAAAATGCGACCTGAAGAGGAATGGCCCATCGTGCCTTTGCATCATGCATTAGAGTCTGTGTTGTTGGCATGAGCCAAATCACTGCCGCTCCGGCCAAAGCGGCATACCCGTGAATGGGTCGCAACGGCAACTGCACTTCACCCGCCCCAGAAAAGCCAAACATGGTACTGAAGTACTCTCCAGCGGCCCCAATGCTCTCACTGCGGAACAAAACCCAACCAAAGATGACGAGAACAAACGTGCAAGCCATCTGAAGCGCACAGGGAAGCCTAAAGTAAAAAGGCCTCCTACCCGCTAAGCGCTCGGCAACCAACCAAAACCCCTGATAGGCTCCCCAGGCAATAAAAGTCCAGTTGGCACCATGCCAGAAACCACCAATCAACATGGTCATACTCAGGTTGATATAGGTCCGGATCCTGCCCTTTCGATTTCCACCGAGAGGTAGGTACAGATAATCCCTGAGAAAGCTGGATAGTGAAATGTGCCACCGACGCCAAAAGTCCGTGATGCTGATCGAGCGGTAAGGCTGATCGAAGTTCACTGGGAATCGAAATCCAATCATGAGGCCAAGCCCAATGGCCATGTCCGAATAACCTGAGAAGTCGAAGTAAATCTGGAAGGTGTATGCTATTGCACCCAACCAAGCATGCGCAGGTGTCAAGTCGGAGGCCGCGAAGGCTACATCCGCCACCTGACCCAGTACATCAGCGATCAAGAGCTTCTTAACCATACCGGCCTGGAAAGCCAACACGCCCCTATAGAACTTGTCTAGGGAGTGCGTACGGCTGTGCAACTGCTCTGCGATGGTGTTATAGCGCACAATCGGCCCCGCCACCAGTTGTGGAAACAAGGCCACATAGCACATGAAGTCCCGGAACGAACGTACCGGAGCTGCTTGGCCGCGATACACGTCAACGGTGTAACTGAGCGTTTGGAAGGTATAGAAAGAGATACCAACCGGCAAGATCACCTGGGCAAACTGTAGGCTCGGCCCGTCAAATTGGGCAAAAATCGAATTGAGGGTATCGACTCCAAAGTTGAAGTACTTGAAATACGCAAGCAGCCCCAAATTCAAGAATACAGATAGCAGCAGCCATCCCTTCCCTCGACTCCCACTGGAATTTGCACGCACAATCCGCTTTCCGCATGTGTAATCTACGACTGTTGAAATCCACATGAGAATTACAAAGTCCGGACGCCACCACCCATAAAAGAAATAGCTCGCAACGGCAATAACAATCGATCTCCAAGCTTTCGGTGCGAGATAGTAGGTTGCCAGAAACACTGGCAAGAAGAAGTACAGAAATACGCCGCTTGCAAAAACCAATTCAGTATCAATTCATTGAGGACTGGACGGAGGGTCAAGGGCAAGTTGTAGCAGATTAGCAAGTCCCGGAAAGATGAAAGCGGAGAATCACAAGTACACGTCCCAGTGTGAAACCTAGGCCAATTCACTTTGAGAAACAGCGAAATACATGGGATCGACAGGGATCGTACCTACAGTCCCCGCGCATGGCGTACCCGCACGTTCTACGCATTTTGCCTTCACACCCACGAACTCGGTGCCCATCATCGCGTCCCGGCTTCCCGAACAGGTTGCCCCTGTTCCTTGAGCGGCAACAGGAAGACTCATTTCCCTTTCGCGGTCTCTCAGAAGCTGAAACAGATGCGCTCCTCTCGATACAGCGATGGTGGACATCCCGGATCAGGTAGGTTCGAGAGTCGTGGGACGCCCGTGACGACAATTTTGCGGCCCACCAAGAAAGATCAGTTGAGGAATTTTGAGACCACAGCCTTCCACTCTTCTGGGCGCCTACCTAAGAAGGATTCATGGCCGAGGTCTCTGAACTCGTGGAAGGTTTTCGGACCGGGAACCGCGTCGAAAACGCTCCGGGCTTCCGAGATCTTAGCCCTTGGGTCTTCGCTACCATGCCTGACGAGGGTGCGGCAGGTGAGGGATGCTGCGTACTGGATCGGATCGTGTTCGAAACCGTCAAAGTCCAGTTGTTGTCCGCCCCAGAACACGAGCAATTCGGCGCTGGGGAAGGATGGCACGCCCATGGAATCGAAGCGATTGCGCACGGTGTTCAGCATGGAGTCGAAGACCGATTCGAGGATGATGCTATCGGGCTGCACGTCCAGTTTGTGCACGGCGCGCATGATCGCGACCGCCCCCATGCTCTGCCCGAACAGCACAATCGAAGAATGCTCTAGCTGTTGCCTCGCGTATCGAACCATGGCTGCCACGTCCCGAGCTTCGTGCACACCGACCGTGCAGTAGGATTCCGACGACCCCCCAGAACCCCTGAAGTCGACGAGCAAGACCGAAGCACCCAGTTCGAGCATGCCCTTGGCTTCACGAAGCAGCGTGGTCTTCTCGGTGCTGTATCCGTGGAAGATGATCACCAGCGGCGTCTCTTCACCCAGGTCGTTGTACCAGGCGCAAAGGGTCAAGGGATCGCGACCTGTGTCAATGGCAATGGACAGCTCACGGGTCTCTGGCCCCATTGCCGTCGGTTCCAATTGGCTCACTGGACGTGGCAGATTCACGCCATTCAGTAGGACCTTCAACTTCTCCCACGTGCCGAGGCTCTCAGGCCCAAGGGTTCGGGCGGACACGTCGGTGTAGCGCATCATGGCGCCGGCGTGATTGTAGGCCAGCACGTTTAGGGCCACAAAAGCGAGAACAACGAAAGCGGTGGTGAGCGCTATCAAACGCTTGCGATTGCTGCGCAAGAACGCGCTCGCCCTGGAGAGTTTCAAGATCGTGTGGTCCTGCGTTGAATGGCGTAAAGGACAGCACCGCTGAACAGCACGCTGAGCGCGGGCAGCAATTGGCTTCCCCTGACGAAGACCATGGTACAGGTCAGGCCCAGGGTCGCGAGGAGGAAAAATGCGGGGATCCAAGGATAACCCGGAATCGGCAGGCGCGCGGGGCCTTCCGTGCGACGCAAGCGCATTAGGCCGATAACGGTGAGGGCGGTGAAGAGGCTCAGGATCCAGCCCAGATTGGTGAGCTGTTGGCGCAGGCCGGAGGCCCAGAGCACGCCGACGGCCAGGATGACCTGGGTCCAGATGGCGGCGGTGGGGACCTTGCCCGTGAAAGCAAGCTTGCGCGGTAGCAGCCCGTCGTCCGCCATGCGCGCCATGACGCGTGGGCCGATCATGACCATGGAGGAGACCGAGGTGAGCAGGGCGATGACGAGCACCACTCGCACCAGGTTTTCGAGGCCAGCGCCACCCAGGTTGCGGGCAGCGATGGCGGCCACGTCCTTTCGACCCGCCAATTGGTCCACGGGAGCGGAGTGCAGGAAGACCCAGTTCAGGGCCAGATAGAGCGCGGTCACCACAAGCGTCGCGAACAACATGGAACGCGGCAAGGTACGCTTCGGGTCGCGTGCCTCCCCCGCCACGTAGACGGCCCCGTTCCAACCCGAGTAACTCAGCGAAATCCACATCATGGTGGCGGCGAAGGTGGCGAAGCTGAAGGAACTAGCGACCGGCTCAGGTTGGGGAGCCAACTGGGCGGCCCCCACGCCGACAAGAACCAAGAGCAAAACAACCTTGATGGTTACGACGCTGTTCTGGACCCAAGTGGCCGGTCCCACGCCACGCGTGTGCAGCAAACCCGCAAGCACGATCACGCCACTGCCGATCCAATCGGGCGCGAGTCCTGCGGGCAGCCACGGACCTAAATAAACCTGGGCCGCCTCCGCGGCTAGGGCGATGGCCCCGGTGAAACCCGCCCAGATCGAAACCCACCCGGCAAGGAATCCGATGCTGGGGTGCAGGGTGCGGGACAGGAATAGGTACTCGCCCCCGGACTCGGATAGGCGCGCAGCCAGGGCGCCGTAGCAGAGGGAGCCGGCGATGGCCAAGACCCCGCCCAACAACCAAGCGACCATCACCCACCCGGGCGAGCCCAAATCGCCCAGGGCAAAACCAGAGGTTGTGAAGACCCCAGCGCCGATCATATTTGCGGCGACAATCGCACCCAGGGAAGGGGTGCCCAGCCGCCGGCGGGTTTGATCACTCACTGTTTCCTAAAGCGGCCGATCCAGTTTTCTTCCACACCTAGAATTTTGATCTCTTCCACCAAACCAAAACCAAAGCTCTCCATCTCAACGATCACCTCGCCCTTGCCTGCGCGCACATGCCCCAGGATCCAGTCGCGACTAATGCCGGGAATGCGTTCGAAGTCCACGATCACAACCTCACCCCCCTTGCGCAATGCGGAGTGCAGGGAGCCCATGGTATTGCGCGGGAATTCGAAGTGGTGGTACACATCACAGATGAATGCGTAGTCCACACTGCCCGGCTCCAGGTCCACGGAATTCTCGGAACACAACTGGGCTTTGACATTCGTGTGCCCTTCTTCCAGCGCGCGATTCGCCATGTGTTCC
>JAAETM010000399.1 GCA_024228395.1 bacterium
ACCAGGCACATCACCGAGGTCCGCGAGGACCTCATCCATTTGCTCCGGCATGTTGCCCTTGCAGCGGCGAATATGCACATACCCGATGCCCTCTTCGGTCGTACCGTAATGCAGGTCCTTGGTGTGCTTCATGGCGCATGGATACACCACCGGGCCTTCTTGTGCATAGTACTTTGAAGTGCAGGTCACCGTGCGCTTGATCTTCTTGCCCTCCAAATCCTTGAGCAACAGCTTGAGGCGTGTGTCCTGCTCGTGGGCCATGCCCCAATTCAATGCGTAGAAGTCCGCGTGGTGCTCCGTCGAAAAGCTGGTGGTGTCGCACAGGAATTCACGGCGCGCTTCAAACCACTTGGAAGCCTTCTCCTTGCCGACCTTGAGGACCTCCATGCCCGGTTCCAGACCCAGCTCTTCCGCATCCCCGCGCACGTTGCGGATGTAGTACTTCTTGCCGATACGGGCCCAAAACATGCCCGGGCCGTACAGCCTCGGGAACTGCTCCTTGGGGTATTCAAAGTCCTTGTTGCTATCCCCCAACTCAACACGCGCGTGCCCGTCCTTGACCCGGGCCAAGAGGCGTACGAGCAGCACAAAGTGTTCCTGATCCGTCTTGACCTTTTTGGCCGCTTTCCCAAACTCCTTGCGCACCTTCTTCCACTGGATCTCCTTCAACTTGAAGAAGTGACCACACTCCTCTTCCAAGGCATCCAAGGCAAAAGAAACGTCACCCGCGTAGTCCGATCCGCCCGATTTATTTTGGGCCTCAGCAGGGGCTAAAAGGGCAAACCACAGGGCCAGCACGCACAAAAAGGCAACTTTCAAATCTCGCATCGTTCGGGAAGGGTTGGAAAAGTGGACCGAAGCCTTGGAAGGCTCGACCCGGATAGGGCAACAAAGTAGGTTCTGATCATAACGCACCGCGCCAATCATGATTCACCCCCACCCCGAGGAAGCCCACGACCATGACCCTGGGACCGAGGACTTTCCGCGACTGGAGCTCAATCGCCTGGTGGGTGAATCCCAGGTGCAAACGCGCATGCGGCGCCGCTGGCAGGCCTTCCTGCTATCACTGGGCCTGCTACTGGTCGCCCTTGGGCTCCCCACCGAACGCTATTTCGGAGGCCTGGAAGGTGTTTGGAACATGGCTGGTTCTGGGTCCACCCCCCAGAGCGTGATGGCGCTTCCGATCCTGGGCACCCACGCCCTGTTTGGACTCGGTGTCGAGCCCGCCAGCTTCCTGTGGTCCGCCAT
>JAAETM010000400.1 GCA_024228395.1 bacterium
CGCCAGGTGCTCGCCATCAACGAGCGCTGCCCCCTGCGCATCGAAACCCCCGCGGGGCCCCTGTTCATGGTCTTGGTGGGCGCCGTCATCGTGGGTCGCATCCGCGTGGTGGGCCTGCCGCCCGATGGGGATCGCCGCGTGTATCCGCCACGCCCCCTGGAGGTTGGCCAGGAGCTGGCCCGCTTCGAAATGGGCTCCACCATCGTGCTCGTGGCCCCCCCCGGCGGGCCGACCCCCTTGGACTCGCTCGAACCCGGCCAAACCCTGCGCCTGGGCCAAGTCATCGGACACTTCGCCTGACTCCCATGGCCTCCCCCCTCACCGCCACAGAAGAACGTCTAGTCGAATTGGTCAGCTCCGTGGCCCGGGGCGATTGGCAGGGCCTGCGCGAACTGCGCCGCAATGCACCGCCGGGTGAACCCGATGTACGTTGGCGCGAGGCCCTGCTGCAAAGCCATCTTTTCCTGGGTATCCCCCGCATCGTGGAGGCCTTTGAGGTTCTGACCCTAGACGGGACCTTGCATGCACCCACCCCCGAGGAACATGAGTCTGGGAATCAAGACTTCGAGGCCAAGGGCGCCCCGATTTTCGACGGCATCTACCAGGACCTAGCCCCGGTCGTGCGTCGACGGCTGGCCCAACACCACCCCGACTTCGCGCACTGGATTGCGGAACACGCTTACGGCCGGGTTCTCGCGCGCCCGGGGCTCACACCTGCCCTACGGGAATTGCTGGCTATCGTGTGCCTATTGCACTCGAATCTGGAGCGTCAACTCGCCAGCCATACGCGCGGGGCGATTCATTTGGGCGCTACCCCGGAGCAAGTGCTAGCCGTTCTTGAGCTCACCAAACCCCGCCTAGATCCCGACGACGTGTCGCGGATGGAGGATGTGGTTCGCAAG
>JAAETM010000401.1 GCA_024228395.1 bacterium
CCCTCAAGATCTTTAGGACCGGTGATACCTATCGCAACGACCTGCCGATGGAGTTGACCGCGGATCTATTGGATCTGGGGCAGACCAAGTACGACATCTACTGTGCCCCGTGTCACGGTAGCGTAGGCGAGGGAGATGGTCCTGTGCAGGTCCGCGCCAAAGCTCTGGGGGGATGGGTTGACGCCAAGAACCTGCACGATCCTTCAACCCGCGAGATGACCACCGGCCAACTCTATGAAGCGATTACCGATGGAATCAGAACCATGGCTTCTTACAAGTCCCAGCTAACCCCCGAGGAACGTTGGGCTGTTGTGGCCTACATCCGCGCCCTTCAGAGCACTACGGAGAAGTAATCGAGATGAGTTCCCATACTTCAGAAGTCAACGTGGACTTGGGCGCCGTTCAGGCTCCCAGCTTTAGCTCCACTCGCAAGATTGCCCTGATCGTCGGCGTGGCCGGCGCGCTGGGGGCGGCTGTCCTAGCAGCGGTAGAGGAAGACGGCGGTTTCCGTCATCTGCAATTCTCCTGGTTGCTGGCCTGCTTCTACTTCGTCACCATCGGGCTCGGTGCACTGTTCTTTGTGCTGCTGCACCACCTAACCCGTGCGGGTTGGAGTGTTGTGGTTCGCCGCCTGTCGGAGCACGTGATGAGCGCCCTGCCCGTGGCCACCCTGCTGATGCTCCCGCTGGTCATCGCCACCCTGATGGGCAATGGTGACCTGTTCCAGTGGGCCGATCAGGAGTTCCTTGAGAAGAGCCACCTGGTGGCCGGCAAGACCGGCTTCCTCAACGGCGGGTTCTTCCTGATTCGCTTTGTGGTCTACCTGGTGATCTGGGCGGGCCTGGCGCGCTACTTCATGAAGCGCTCCCTGGCCCAGGACAGTGATGGCGACGCCATGCACACGGTGATCATGCAGCGCCGCAGCGCGCCCGGCATGCTCCTATTCGCCCTGTCCCTGACCTTCGCGAGTTTCGACTTCATCATGTCCCTGGACGCCGCGTGGTTCAGCACCATGTTCGGGGTTTATACCTTCGGTGGAGCTTTCGTCTCCTTCATGTCCATCTTGGGTCTGATCGCCCTGCGCGCCGAGAAGACGAGTCTCAAGGGCCTGGTCAACGAGGAGCACTACCACGACATCGGCAAGCTGATGTTCGCCTTCATATTCTTCTGGGGTTACATCGCTTTCTCCCAGTTTGTGCTGATTTGGTATGCTGACATCCCCGAGGAAACCCTGTGGTTCGAACACCGCTGGGAAGGATCCTTCGGAATCCTATCGATGGTGCTCATCTTCGGTCACCTGTTCATCCCTTTCCTGGGCCTGCTGTCGCGCCATTCCAAGCGCAGTCGCAAGTGGCTCAAGTTCTGGGCGATTTGGATTCTCGTCATGCATGCGCTCGACCTGTACTGGTTGATCATGCCGAGTTTCGATCACCACCACATCCACTTCCCCCTGATGGAAGTCCTGTGCTGGTTGTCCGTTGCTGGCATTTCCATCTACGTTGCCCTGGGTTCCGCAGCCAACAAGCCGTTGGTCCCCGTCAAGGATCCTCGTTTGGCCGAGTCCTTGGCCTTCGAAAACATCTAGTCAAGGCCCCTCTTAGTTATGGTTGAAAAAGACAATACAGACACGCCTGTCCTGGCGATGTTGATGGCGGCCACGGGCGTGCTCATGGTCCTTGCCATTCTTGGCGTCATGGTTCTCTTCCACTGGAAGCAGGGTCGGGTCCGTGCAGAGCATGAAGCCAAGTCGAACGTCACCCAAGGTCGCGATAAGCTCCAGGAGCAAGGCGGCTCCCTTCCCATCGAAGAGGGCAAGAAGGCCCTGCTCGAAAAAGGTCTCTAGGACACCACCGCGAATCCATGCTGCGTCCCTTTCACATTTTGAACCGCTCCAGGTTCCACCTCGCCGGGTGGAGCTTGCTGCTGGTTTGCTTGAGCGTGCCCCCTGCGGCCGCCCAGGAATATGTGGATCAAAACAACCGTTATCCGATCCTCGAAGGGGTCGGCTTGACGGAGAAGTTGGACGAGATGGTGCCTGGGGATTTGGTCTTCCGGGATTTGCAGGACAAAGAGGTCAAACTCGGGGATTATTTCACCGGGGAGCGCTCGATCGTGCTGACCTTGAACTATGCGAGCTGCCCCAAGTTGTGCGGTTTGCAGTTGGGTGGGTTGGCCCAGAGCTTGGGTCGCACCGACCTGGAGCCTGGCGAGGACTACGACCTGATCACGATCAGCCTGGATCCAAACGAAACCGCAGAAGCCTCCGAGGCTGTGCTGCAGGGCTTCTTGGCCCGCTTCGGCCGCGAGGTGGACTCCTCCTCCTGGTTTTCGCTCCGGGGAACAGAAGAGAACATTCGTGCGGCCGCCGATTCCGTCGGATTCGGCTACGCCTACGACGAAAAGAGTGGGGAATACGCCCACACCGCAACTTCCATCGTGCTCAGCCCTGAAGGCAAAGTCTGCAGGTACATCCATGGGTTTGATCCCGATGTGAAGACGCTGAGCCTCATGATCAAGGAAGCCGCACTGGGGCAGAGTGGGAGTGCTTTTGACCAAGTGCTCTTCTTCTGCTTCTCTTACGACTCAAGTACAGGACAATACACCTTGGCCGCTTGGCGCTTGTTGCGCACGTGCGGTGCACTGACGGTTGTATTTCTCATCACAGGAATCTGGATGTTGCAACGCTCCCGAGCACGGGATGAAAGCCAATGATGATGCAAAACCAAGCCGAATCGATCCCCCAGGGGGCGGTTGACATCGCCCATGATGGAACCCAACACAGCTTTTGGATGCCAATCCAAGCTGCGGAAGGGGCCGCGGACGTGGACTTCGCGTTCTACTTCATCCTGGCCATCTGCATGTTCTTCTTCTTCCTGTTGGTGGGACTCGGCGTCCTATTCCTGGTGCGCTATCGGCGCCGCCCGGGATACACGCCCCTGCCCAGTCCGCA
>JAAETM010000403.1 GCA_024228395.1 bacterium
CCTGTACGGCATTCGCAGCGAACGTCAGGTCATCAAGGACGTTCAGGTGAACGTGGCCTACCGCTGGTTCCTGGGGTTCTCGCTGACCGACAAGATTCCGGATGCGAGCACCATCAGCCAGAACCGCCGCCGTCGCTTTGCTGGCACCACGATCTATCAGGAGATCTTCGATGCCATTGTCGAGCAAGCACAGGCGGCCGGACTGGTAACAGGCCGGGTGCTGTACACCGACAGCACGCACCTGAAGGCCTCGGCCAACAAGAACAGGTTCGACGTCAAAGAGGTCGAGGTGGCGCCCCAGGCTTACCTCGAGGCACTGGATGCAGCGGTTGACGAGGACCGCGAGTCCCACGGCAAGCCGCCACTGAAGGCAAAGGATGCCAAGCCCAAGACCAAGCAGAGCAAGGTCAGTCGTACCGACAAGGATGCCGGCTACATGGTTAGAAAAGGCAAGCCCAAAGGGTTTTTCTACCTCGATCATCGCAGCGTGGACGGTGCCCACAACATCATTACTGACAGCTATGCCACACCGGGTAATGTGCATGACACACGCCCTTACCTCGAACGCCTGGATCGACAACGACAGCGTTTTGGGTTTGCAGTGGATGCGGTCGGCCTGGACGCAGGTTACCACTCAGCAGCACTCTGCCAGGGACTCGAAGAGCGTGACATCTACGGCGTCATTGGCTACCGGCGTTTGAACCACAAGAAGGGTTACTTCTACAAACGCGAGTATGTCTACGATGCCGAGGCGGATGTTTACATTTGCCCGGCCGAGCAACGCATCCGCTACAGCACGACCAATCGGATCGGCTACCGCGAGTACAAGTCGGACCCCAAAGTCTGCAAGGACTGTCCGCTGCTGATGCAATGCACGCGCAGCGCCAACCACGTCAAGG
>JAAETM010000404.1 GCA_024228395.1 bacterium
CGCGACTACGTCCAGGTGTTGCCCGCCTCGATCGAAGGAAGATGGGTTGGCAGGGGATCGCCACTCCGAATTGCATCGGCGAACTCACGATAGAGATTGGCGAAGGACTCGAGGTAACCCTCGGGATGCCCCGGGGGGACGCGGCATGATGATTGGGCGAGGGGTGACAGATAGCCATTGCCCGTGCGCCGGGTGAGCGGCCCCTCCGTCGCGCTGTAGATCGTCAGGTCGTTGGGGTGTTCCTGGCGCCACTCCAGGCCGCCCTTGGTTCCGAATAGCTGGATCGCGAGACCATTCTCGCGGCCAACGCAGACCTGACTGCAACGCAGCATGCCGTCGGCGCCGCCTTCGAATTCGATCATCGCCATGGCGTCGTCATCCACGGCGCGCCCCTCCACGAAGGAGCGTCGGGAGCCGAGCAAGCGTGTGATGCGCTGGCCGGAGATGAACTCCGCCAGGTTGTGCGCGTGGGTTCCAATATCGCCGAGGCTTCCGCCGGGGCCGTTGCGCTTGGGGTCGGTGCGCCAAGCGGCTTGTTTCTGGCCGGTGGTCTCCAGGTCCTCAGAAAGCCAACCTTGCAGGTATTCCACATAGACCTTGCGCAGGGTCCCGATCGGACCCTCTTCGCCTTGGGCCACCAACGCCCGCGCTTCGCGAACCATGGGTGCGCCGGTGTAATTGTGAGTCAGGAGGAACAGCTTGCCGGACGACTCGAGCGCGTCCGCAATAGCGACGGCGTGGGCCGAGGTCGTTGTCAGAGGTTTGTCGCAAGCCACGTGGAAGCCCGCATGAAGAGCGGCGATGGCGACTTCATGGTGCAGGTGATTGGGCGTCACAATGGAAATGACCTGGGCGCGCATCTCTTCGGGAAGAGCTTGCTCAGCAGCGAGCATTTCCCGCCACGAATCATAGGCGCGTTCGGGGGCGATGCCCCACTCGGCGGCACGCTCTTGACACTTGGCCGGGTCCGAGGAAAGCGCACCGGCAACCAATGTGAAGGCACCGTCCATTAGGGCGGCCGTGCGGTGAACGGCACCGATGAAAGCGCCGGGTCCGCCGCCAACCATGGCCAAACGCAGGGGGTAGGTGGTGGTCATGGGATCAGTCGAGTCCGAGGGCACGGCGGTTGCTAGCACGGTCCGCGCCGGATGCAGCGAAGTCGTCAAAGGAGGTCTTAGAAACCTCGATGATGTGGTCCTTGATGAACTGGGCGCCCTCGGCTGCACCGACAAGGTTGTCCTTGTAGGTGCACTCCCACTCGAGCACGGCCCAACCTTCGAAGTTGTACTTGGCGAGCGCGGTGAAGATGGCTTTGAAGTCGGTCTGGCCAGCCGATTTGGAATAATGCCCCATGTGACCTCCCCCCCGCCTCTCTTCCAAAATTGTCCAACCCACCTGCCACCCACGGAGCCACACCCGGTCTGTAATGGGTGAGCCCACTCGCCAACCCAACCCATCCGCCCCCCCGAGTCCGGCGCGCCCAATCCCAGACCGGCCCCCTCAAGCAGATTCTGCGCACCCATCTGCGTACCTTCCTAGATCGCTCCCAAGGCTCCGGCACCCAACGCTCCCTGCCCGCCCACATCACCCGCGAACTGCTCGCTTTCGTCCGCTGCGGCGACCCCACCTTCGGCTTCGCCCGCCTGCGCTGTCCCGCCTGCCGCTTCGATCAGCTCATCCCGTTTTCGTGCAAGGGCCGAGGCTTTTGCCCCTCCTGCGCCGGCCGGCGCATGGCCGCCATCGCCGCGCACCTCACCGACCACGTGCTGCCCGACCAGCCCCTGCGCCAATGGGTCCTCTCCTTGCCCTGGTCTCTCCGCATCCATCTGGCCTGTAGTCCCTCGCTCA
>JAAETM010000405.1 GCA_024228395.1 bacterium
ACCTGTACCGACGTCTCCACCCCTGGTCGTTTCGCGTCGAGGGCAAGCGACCAGGGACCACCAAGGCCAAATCCATCAACGATGTGGCGATGGAGCACGGGCCAGCCATCTTTGCCGAGCTGTTCGACCTGCCCCGGACCCGACGCCTCCGGAAAACGCACCACTTTCGCTACGCGCTGCACACCGACGGCGTGGGCCTGGCACTGAGTTTTGGGAAGTGGGTTCACTCGGTACCCAAGTCTGGCCCTGATGAGCACAAGCGCAAGAAATCCAAAGCCGAGGCAACCACCAAGTCAGTCACCGAGTTGTGTACTGGCTTTGCGCACAGCGCGCAGAACGAGACCATCGCGTCGCTTGACGAGCTGAACGGTTACACAGTGCGATGTGTGGACCCGGGCGTGCGGCGCATCTACACGTCCATTGACTTGCTGACTGAAGAAAATGACGCGCGCTCGTCGGTGATGTCAATGCGTTCGCGGACGTAGCGGAGCCGCACCCAGTCCCACAGACACGGTGCCAGGATGAAGCGCTGGCATGACACGGAGCTTGGCGAGGTGCGAAAACAACTCAACACCACACCGTTCCGCACGTCGGCCAGTACAGTCAAGTACGGTCGCTACGTCGACGTGGTCCTGGAGCACTGGCACGTGCTGTGGGGTTACGCGAGACAGCGCAAGCTGCGCTTCCGAGCGGGCGTCGACGCCCAGCGCGTCTTGGACGAGGAAGTCGATCGGTTGTGCGCCCCGCGCACGGGCGACGCCCATACGTTGCTCGTGTATGGCAACGGCGCCAGTATCAACCTGTTTGGCAAGACGAAGAAAAACGTCAAGGGACCTGCGCGCAAGCTATTCGACACGGCGGTGCGACGCAAGAAGGCCGTGTGCGTCTGGGCTGATGAGTTCCGCACATCCAAGCTGGATGTGTACAGTTCCCCCGTCATCCAGCCCCTCGAAACATGTCCTGATCGGCTGCGTCCCGCGCCTTGCAAGGCCGAGGCTCACGCCAAGGGTGCCCTGGGCTGTCGCTGCTTCTGCGCGCACCGCTCGGGAT
The DNA here is from genome assembly GCA_024228395.1 of bacterium. GTDB lineage: Bacteria > Planctomycetota > UBA1135 > UBA1135 > NORP259. The sequence goes on from JAAETM010000405.1 coordinate 1,051, forward strand.
GTGACGCCAAACGCGCCGTGGGGCGGTGGTGTGGTAATCACTTAAGACCCCAGTTCCGCTAC
>JAAETM010000406.1 GCA_024228395.1 bacterium
CGGACTATACCCGGGCATGTTCATAAAGGCCGCCTTTTTGATCGGCAAGCAGACGCGCCTGCTGATACCACAACAGGCCGTGGTATTCCGCGGCGAGGTGACCGGCGCCTACGTAATAACCGAGCCGGGTAAGATCAGCTTTCGCTACATCCGCCCGGGACAAAAGAGCGAAGGCGGGATGATCTCCATACTTGCAGGACTGGATGCGGGCGAGATGGTTGCACTGGACCCAGTAGCCGCTGGCACCAAACTCAAGCAGCAGACCAGGGGAAACGACGGTGAGTAAGATGGGCATATCAGGCCGCATAGCCCAGAGCTTCCTCACCACCAGCATCACCCCCCTGCTGCCCCTGGTGGGAGACCTGCTGGGCGTCTTTGCCGTCATGCTCACGCCGCGTGAGGAGGAGCCGCAGAGCAACGTGACCTTCGCAAACAGCTTCAGCCCCCACCCCGGCGCCACCCCCACCCCGATCGCTAGCCTGGCGGACGCTGCGTCACAACAGCGCCAGCCTGACATCCAGAGGGCCCACCCCCCCCCATCAACACC
>JAAETM010000407.1 GCA_024228395.1 bacterium
GGCCAGTTGCGTCGGGGACTTGCCGTCGAACAAAGATCCGCGCACCGCCTGCTGCAGGGCCGGGGTCAGATCCTTGAGGGCGTGTTCGACCTGGGCGTGCAACTCGCTGGCGGTCAGGGCTTCGTCGGGTTGCTCGACTTCGCGCACGACCAGACGCTCCGGGTCTATCGACCGGCCTTCCTTGGCCCAGGCACGCTGGGCCCGGTGGGTCAGGATGCCCAACAGCCACGGCACCAGGGGTTTGCGGCCATCCCAAGCACCCGAATTCTCGATCACAGCCAAGAAAGTCTCCTGCACCAGGTCCTCCGCCAGCCCCCCACTCAAGCGCCGGGCCAGGGCCAGCAGTTGTGGAGCGGTGCGATCAAAGACCTGGGCCAACGCGGTCAGGTCGTGCTGATCGCGATAGCGCAGGAAGAGGGTTTCGAGGGGGGTCTTGGCCATATCAGGAACAGTGCAACCATAGGGCCTGCGCGTTATGGGCAATTAGGAAAAAATCGTTCCCCTGCAGAGCTGTGTGACTATGTGAGGCGTACCAAAGCTCTCCCAGCCCTGTGTTACCCTAGTGCTTCATGATTCTCTCCGGCCTAGTTTCTGTCCTATTGGCCTCCATCCTGGTTCAGGATCCCTCTCCGCCGCGCGTGCCACCGCTTGATACGGTTCGGGAGGCGCCAGCGGATCGGCTTGATCCGGGGCTTGTGGAGATGAAGATCCGCACGCCCCATGGACCGTCGTCCCCGGACGTGATGGTTCCGAACATGCACTTTGTTGTGCTGCCGCTGGA
>JAAETM010000408.1 GCA_024228395.1 bacterium
CGGTGGAGCTACCACCGTTGCCACCGCTCAAGAGGACCACGCCGTTGATGCGCACGCGCTTGCCAGCGGCCAGGTGCAAAGCTCCCCCACCATCGCCGCCACGGGCACCGGAGTGGTCTTTCCAGCCTTGGTACGCCAAAGTGGTGCTCAACGGATTGGGACAAGGCATGCCACCAGAAGCGTTCAGCTGAGTTTTGTGGGGGTGCAATCCACCACCTCCGCCACCGGAACCACCGAGCAGGAAGCCTTGGGTCCAATCCAAGGTCCGTTGGGTATAACCCGCGTTGATCTCGCTGGGAGCAGCGAGTGCCGGACCCGAGCCGCCAGGATTGGCCAACCCATTGTTGGAGGCACCCACGGGCACGTGTGCCACGGGGTACGGTGCAATGCTCGTGGCATCTCCACCATCGATAGCGTATGCGCCACCCGAACCCGAAGTTCCGATGGGCAGCACCTGGCAGTGAAGAATTCCAGAACCGAGGTCAAAGCTGGTGACCGGAAAGACCGTTCCCAAGCCATGGGCACCCAGGCCTATTGCGGGAGCCAACAGAAGAGTATCTTGCGTGGGGAAGTCCAAGGGGGTCATGGGACCACCCGCGCCTCCACCAACCACTCCACCGCCCAGGCCTTGTCCATCGCGACCGTCATTGATTTCAGGGACGGTTTCGGCGATGTCCACACCGCCGATCGCGATGTACACACTGGGGAGCGCGCCCACCGGATCGAAGTCATAACGATCACCACCCCAGCCGCCGGAACCGGCGCCAGCGGGCAGCAGGGGGAAAGCCGGACCCAAGGTGACTTCAGGCTGGACCGTGGTGGAATCGTGCGCACCGCCATTTGCGCCGCTCAGATCGACCACAGCACCGGCGGTGATGTTCAGTTCGCCGCGAACCAGGATACGAGCGGGATTTGAGCCCACAAAGTTGAGGGTCGCGCCGGGCTGAACCGTCAAGCTTGAGAATTCAAACACGCCATCGGTGACCGTAATGGCCACGGGGAAGTCTCCCGCCAAGTTTGCATTGCCGATCACATTCGCCAACGTGCCAATGGGGAAGACCTGGTTTTCCGTGCTCAGGGTAAGGGATTCTCCGACACCGACGACCAGGGCGCCCAAGCGACCGGAACCGCCGCCAATATCAAACCGCAAGCGGTCGTTCTCACCCCATTTGGCACCGGACTCGGGGCCATTTTCGCTAGCGTTGTTGGCAAAGCCCTCACCGCCGTTGGGCAGGATAATGGGTGTCACCGATCCTTCCTCGGTCACAAAACCACTCACCCCGCCACCATTGGCAGGAAGCACAGAGTTTCCGACCAGGTCCAAACAGGCGGTGGGAATATCCACCGCCATGCGACGGGGATTGGTGGGAGCACCGTTTCCTGCGGAAAGGAAGCTCGTGGACGGGGTAAAGGAAAGCAAGGTCTCCAAGAGCTCGGTGTCAACGGACACACGGTAGATCCCAGTCACAGGGGGCAAGCGGTCGCTCGCACTTGCCAGGTTTCCATCGGGGTCGGTGCGAATGGTCACGAAGGGTGCGGTTTGCGTGACAGGGTTCGCCAAGGTGGCGGGGTTCATCACGTCTTTGAACAGCATGTAAACCGTGCCGGTACGATCCACGTCGAAGACCTCCTCTCCACCGTTGACCCAGTTGTCCTCCAGGCCGTCCGTACCGTAGTGATCGAAGAACCCAAAGGCGTTGGTGACACTATTGAGGTTTGTCGTGATGACCATCGCTGCATCCCGCTCGTAGTACGACGCGTAGATCTCCACCACGGGATCGCCAGGAACGGGATCCGTGACCTCTTCCGTGGTCAGGATCGTGCACTGCAAGCGGCTCTGATTGACCTTGCCCGTGGTGCTTTGGATGAAAGGAGCCGTGTCGCCTTGAAGCTCACCAGGGATCGTAATCCCGTAGGCGGTATTCGGATCAAAGCCAAAGGTGGGGTTGCCAGTCAACACGTCGAAGGTCAACGCGGGGCGGTAGATCACCCGCTTCGGGTTCACGGGGTCCAGGAAATATTCCCCTACTGGGGTTGTTCCATTGTCCACGTTGACGACCCGGAAAGAACTGGCTGACACGGAACCAAGATCTACGGGCTCGGAAAAGAGCACGGAGATCTCAGTGTTCTGCACGGTGTTCGTCACCTGACAAGTGATCTGGGCCCCATTGGAACCGTCGGAGCAACCGAGGGAACAGGACCGAATGAAGAGTGCACCACCGTTGGCACCGGCCTCTCCTCCGGAGGAGCAGGCGGCCAATAGGGATACGACGAACGCAGTAAGGGCGAAGGGGAGTTTTCTCATGTCCAGACAAAGGAAGCCGGTCGCTCAAATGGGCGATGACTGGGGGGGCTTTGTGGCTTGCCGCTAGAAGGAAGCGGTGCCAGACTGTAGCGGTCTACATTCTAGTGGGCCAGAACGCATCCGCCAGCCCCTTCCCCACGTTTTGCAAGAGAGTGGGGACCCTGGGCGGACCGTGCGATAACGCGCAGCCAAATCTGTCCCCGCTAGACCGTAACCTGATACCACCAACCAGCTAGAGGTCTGATTGCCCCCCCGTGGCCTAATACCCGGGACCCCCCAGGCCTGCAGCACTGCCCCCTTGGGCTCTTTCTCCCCGCCCAACCCCTACCACCCCCCTGGACGCGCCCCATGAAGCTTGTTTTGGCACTTTTTGTTCCTCTGATCCTTGTTGGCTGTGGCCCAGAGACCAAGGGCAAGCCTGAGGGCCAGGCCACCAGCAACGGCTCTGGCACCGAGGTGGCTGGCGAAAATTCGGGCCCAGCCCGGGATTCCCACGGAATTCCTCTGGATGCTCCCGTGGGGGAAAAAGCCCGGGAAGAGATCGGAAAACTCATGGAAGTTTTCCGCGGATTGGACCCGACCCTGACATCCGACCACCACGACCGCCAGATTTTCGAACAACGGGACATCTACAAGCGGCTGATCGCAGCCGGCCCAGAGATCGGACACGCCGCACTCCAGGCCTACACGGGCGCCAACGACGAGGACTATCTGGTGCGCAGGGCCCTGCTCTGGGTGGGAGGCAAGGCCGCCCCCCAGGAGGCCGAATTGTTGTTGGCTCCCCTATTCACGACCTATGGCGTCGACATAGGCGACCGTACGGAGGCCTGCTTGATTCTCGCGGAAATTTCCCCTGATCGCTACTTGGAAATCACTCGCGCCTTCCTAGAACGCCGGGAAAAGCGCGACCAAACCCTACCCGACGACGAATTTATGGTGAAAGGCTGGGTCAATGCATGCATTGCTAAGGGCATCTCCCCCATCCCCATGTTGGCCGACGTGGCCACCAACCTGCGCATGATGCCCAACGCCCGCTACTTGGCTGCCAAGAGCATGCGTGATTTCCCCAACGAGCTCCTGGGTCAACGCGCCTTGGAACAGTGTTTGATCGAATCTTCGGGCGACAATTACCTGCGCATCAAGGCGGCTCAGTCGCTGATCGAATTGCTACCCCGCGAGAGTGCCTGCGAATTGTTCCGCGATGTATTGTCCAAGGAAACTAGCATTCAGATGGCCAAATTCTTCGAGAACGTGATCCAAAAGAACTGCCGCTAGGCCATGGTCATTGACTCGCATGCGCACCTTTACTGGAAGCGTTTTCATGAAGATCGCGCACAGGTGATCGAAAATGCGCTGGCCGCGGGCGTGGGCCATATCGTCGTCCCCGGAACCAATGTGGCAACCTCAGGCGAAGCGATCGAATTGGCCAGGGGCACGAATCATCTGCACGCGGCCGCGGGCATGCACCCGAGCGACTGCATGCACGACTCACCGGAAAGCCGCGAAACTTTGGCCCAACTCATGGCGGACCCAGAATGTGTGGCCATCGGGGAGGCGGGTTTAGACTTCTTCCATAGGGACAACCCGCCCCTCGAAAAACAAGAGGCTTGCTTCCGTTGGCAACTGGAGAAGGCCATCGAGCTCAACAAACCGATCATCGTGCACTGTCGGGATTCCCATGCGGACACGTTGCGCCTCGTGGGTGACTATCCCGAATTGCGCGGTGTTCTGCATTGCTTCACCATGGGGCCCGAGGAGATGCAGGCGTATGTGGACCTGGGTTTTCACATCTCGTTTTCGGGGGTGGTGACATACCCCAAGAACAAAACCAATCGGGAAGCGGCCCGGCTCACACCGGAGGATCGCATCTTGGTGGAGACCGACAGCCCCTTCCTCGCCCCCCAGGGCCATCGAGGCAAGCGTAATGAACCTGCGTACGTGGTGCACGTGCTAAAGGAGATTGCGCGCGTGCGCGGTGTCGACGAAAAAACAATGGCCGCGACCACCGACGCAAACGCAAAGGCCCTGTTCGGGCTGTAGGTCGGCCGCTTCGAGGAAGGGTTGTGCCGCAGACTATCCGCGAGTCCCGGAGCCGATCCACAGCAATGAACAAGAGCAGGGCGCCATCGGTTTCCCGATGGCGCCCCGCCGTAGATCACTAGATCAGGTTAGGCTTAGTTGCCGACCTGGACCCAGATGTTGGCATCGTTCGCCGCGAAGCCCATGGCTGCAAAGCCGAGGCCCTGGTCCATGGTGTTGGCGGCATCGTCGTATGCTGCACCAAAAGCGGGGATGGTGTTGAAACCATCGTACTGGGTGGTAACCGTGGAGATGTTGCTAGTACCAGCAACGTCGCCTTCTTGGTTGATGAAGAATGCGCGGTTACCGGTCTTGGAAACCTGGACGGGCCAAGCATAGCAGCACCAGTAGAGCTCAGTGTCAGCGGAGTTCCAACCAGCGATGGCAGCGGTGCCGCCAAGGGGGGCCTCACCAACACCTGCGAATGCAGCGTCGGGGAGGAACATCTTGAAGTAGTAACCCTGACGCTCGACGACACCATCGGCACCGTCGGTGATCACGTTACCAAATGCGGTGGCAAGGTAGGGCGGGTCGAGCACACCACCGGCCGGTGCGATGGCAGGAGCAGCGCCGTCAAAGATGCGGAGTTCGTCGGTACCGGCGAGCTCGCCAAAGTATCCGTACTCACCGCCGCCGTCACCATCGGTGTCGATTGCGCTGGAAGCTTGAAGCTGCTGCTGAGCACTTGCGATGGTACGCAAGGTAGCGATGGCGGCGTTCTCGTTAGCGGAGATACGTGCACTCATGAGCTTCGGGATTGCGATTGCCGCGATCACGGCGATGATGGCCACCACGATCATCAGTTCGATGAGGGTGAAACCAGCGGTTTTCTTGTTGCGAGTCATCTGTAAGATTGGTTCTGCTTGGGGCACTGCGGTGAGTGCTTCGATTGACGATATTTTTTTCAGGCCCGGGTAACACACCCGGTCTGGATAGAAGTCACCCCCCGCAGGGGGATGCGTAGAAAGTTGCAAGACTTGCAGTCCCACATCCATCTATCTGCTGGGTGTATCGTCTCGCCTTACTACCCCGCTTGAGCCCCACCTGCGATTTCCTATTGAAAACGAAAGAAATCTCGCCGGACATGCGGTTGGGACCGCCTACTCCGATTCCCCAACAGAAGAAGCCCACCCCTGACGGGGTAGGCTTCGCATATTGAGCCAAACTGGCTAGGCGCCTGAGCTATCCTGACTACTTGTTGCCGGACAGGTTGCTGACCATGTTCAGGATCGGTGCAAAGATGGAAATCACAACTCCACCCACGATCACACCCATGACGGAGATCAGCAAGGGCTCGATCAGGCTGGTCAGGGCCTTTACCTGGGCCTTGACCTGGCTGTCATAGAACTCTGCGATTTTTTCGAGCAGGGTTTCCAGGGCGCCGGTGCGCTCCCCGATAGCAATCATGCGTGTCACCATGGGCGGGAAAACCTTTTCGTTCTCCAGGGGCTCGGACAACAGGTTGCCCCCACGCACGCTCTCCTTGGATTTGGCCACCGCGTCGGAAATGATGCGGTTGCCAGAGGTGTTGCAGACGATGTCCAGCACGCCGAGCATGGGCACGCCCGAGCGAATCAGGGTTGAGAACGTACGGCTAAAGCGAGCCAGGGCCACTTTGCTGAACAAATCACCAAAGACCGGAAGCTTGAGCATCAACCAGTCCCACCAACGTTCGCCCTTGTTGGTCTTCTTGCCGTACTTGATGGCCATCACGCCGACGAAGATGCCAGCAAACATGACGAACGCGTTGGCTCGCATCCAATCGGATACACCCAGGGTGAACTTAGTGATCGCGGGCAATTCCACGTCCATGGACTCAAAGATGGTCTTGAAGGAAGGAACAACGCCGATCATCAAGAAAGCCGTAATACCCATCACGAGGACCATGGAGATGACCGGATAGGTCATGGCTGACTTGATCTCCCGCGTCAGTTCCTCAGCGGCCTCCTCATAATCCGCTAGGCGATTCAGGATGATGTCCATCTGACCGGAGACCTCTCCCGCCTTGACCATCGAGATGTACAGGTGGTTGAATACCTTGGGGCAAGTGGACATGGCCTGCGAAAGGTCGGAGCCCGAGCGCACATCGGACACCAGCTTTTCACAGCACAAGCGCATGCCGGAACTCTCCGCCTGCACGCCGAGCACTTCAAGGGACTCGAGCATGGAGAGACCCGCACCGACCATAGTGGCCAGCTGGCGGGTGAAGATCACCAGTTCCCCCTTCTTGGCTCTGATGGAAGGCGAGCCAAAGGAGATGTTCACTTGCGTGAGCTTCTTACCTCCCATGGCAGATTCGTCCAGCTTAATGATGACGAGGTCTTGCTTGCGCAGGGCCTGGACAGCTTCTGCCTTGGTCTTGGCCTCGATGGTTCCGGTGATGGTGTTTCCACTGGATTCCTTGGCTGCGTACTTGAATTGAGTCACGATGGTCTTGATTGACTAGGGGTTAGCTGGGTTATTCGTCGAGCGTGATGCGCAGGACTTCTTCAATGGACGTGATGCCACGGATGACATTCAGAAGGCCCACACGACGGAGGGAAAGCATGCCCTCTTCGAGGGCCTTGGTCTTGATCGCTGCCGAAGACTCACCTTCGATGATCATGCGTTTTATGTCGGGAGAAACGGTCAGGGTTTCCACGATCGCAAAGCGCCCGCGGTAACCGCCATTGCAGCGGACGCAACCCTCAGGATCAGCCTTGAAAACCTCATCCAGACCTGTCACATCCTTATCGGAACTGCCAAGTTTCTTGAGGTTCTCCGCAGTGGCGTCATCGGCGGGCAATTTGCAGCTGGTGCATAGGCGTCGACCAAGCCTCTGGGCACAAATACAGAGCAAGGAGCTAGCGACCATGAACGGGTCTATGCCCATGTCGATCAAGCGCGAGATCGTGGCAGCCGCGTTGTTGGTGTGCAGGGTAGAGAAAACCAGGTGCCCAGTAAGGGCGGCCTTGATTGCGATGTCCGCGGTTTCCTTATCCCGGATTTCACCTACCAGCACAATGTCCGGGTCCTGGCGCAGGATCGAACGCAACGCACCGGCGAAGGTCAAACCACGCTTAGGGTTCACCGGCACCTGGTTGATGCCATCCATCAAGTATTCCACGGGGTCCTCCACCGTGGTTACGTTGACATCTGGGGTGGCCACAGTCTGCACGCAGGAGTATAGGGTTGTCGACTTTCCAGAACCTGTTGGGCCGGTAACCAACATCATGCCATAGGGCGAAAGAATCGCTTTCTGAATGTCATCGTAGCTGCGCTTCTCGTGCCCCATGGCTTCCAAACTCATGGCAGCTGAGCCAGCATCCAAAACTCGGATGACTGACTTCTCGCCCCCCACCACGGGCAGAATCGACAGGCGGAAGTCGATCGAACGACCTTCGTAGCGGATGCGGAACTTGCCGTCTTGGGGGCGGTTGCGCTCCGCAATGTCGAGACTCGCAAGGATCTTGAGGCGCGAACTAAGTGCGGGTAGCAAAACCTTGGGAGGCGCCATGATTTGACGCAGGGTGCCATCCACGCGCAAGCGCACCACTATGTTTTTCTCGGCTGGTTCGATGTGGATGTCACTGGCCTTCTCCTTGAGGGCCTTCAACACAATCACATTGACCAACCTAACAGCAGGAGCTTCCTCACTGTCGACCCTTGTTTCCAAATCCTGGGCTTCGGCGTCTTCTTCGGGGGCCTGCAATATCTCAGCACTGGACACCTCGCTCATCATCTTCTCGACCTGGGCAGCTCCCTGGTCGTAGGCCAAATCCAAGGCGCGCTCCAACATGGCCCGGTGCGCAAACATGGCTCGAACCTGACAGCCCGTCATGCGCTTCAAGTCGTCGAACAAAATTACGTTAAAAGGGTCCGCCACCGCCACCGTTAGAACGTCGCCGTTCTTGGACAGGGGCAATATCAAGTGTTCCTGGCAGGTGGCCTTGTCGATGGCATCCAGGGCCATCCGATCCGGCAGGACATCAAGGAGGTTGACCGGCGGCACACCTGCTGAACGACCGAAGACCTCCATCAAGGAGTCTTCTTCGAGGATCCCATCCTCCATGAGTACGCCAATGAGGTCCCCCCCCTTGGCGAGCGCTGCCGCCCACTCCTCTTCAGAAACCAGCCCCTCATTGAAGAGCAGTCGTTTCACCTTGGTCGAAACTCCGACCATTAGGCGGCCCTCACTGCGGACTTGAGCTCATCGGGATCAGGCAGAGCCCGCTCAGCATCCTCCATGCGAACGCGACCACTGGTTACCAGGGCAGCCATGCTGTTGGCCATGGTGCTCATGCCTAAGCGGCCACCGGTTTGGATGTGTGAGTAAATCTGGTGGGCCTTTCCATCACGAATCATGGCGCGAATACCCGGTGTCGCCAACATGACTTCCATGGCCAGGGCACGGCCCCTTCCTGAGGAAAGGGGCAGGAGGGTTTGGCTCATCACCGCTTGCAGCGAAAATGAAAGCTGGGTGCGAACCTGGTCCTGCTGGAACGGCGGGAAAACGTCGATGATCCGGTTGATCGTTTGCACCGCATCGGATGTGTGCAGGGTACCAAAGGTTAGGTGCCCGGTTTCGGCCAGTGTCAAAGCAGCCTCAATGGTCTCGTGATCACGAAGTTCACCCACAAGAACGATATCTGGGTCCTGACGCAGCACACTGCGAAGGGCCGGTCCAAAACCATCGGTGTCCCCACCGATTTCACGCTGGGTAACGATGCAGTTCTTGTGCGGGTGACTGAATTCGACCGGGTCTTCGATCGTGACAATATGACTCTGGCGCGTTTGATTGATGAAATCGATCATTGCAGCCAGACTGGTTGACTTGCCGGAACCGGTCGCGCCGGTCACCAGAACCAATCCCTGGCTCATGTTGCAAATATTCTTAGCAACGTCCATGGGCATGCCCAGATCCTCGAAGTTCGGGATCCTGTCCGGAATGGCCCGCAGCACGCACGCCACTGAAGCCTGCTGGTAGAACACGTTGGCCCGAAAGCGACCCAAGCCGTCCAGGGAGAAGGAGCAATCCAATTCATGGTCTCGATCCAGGCGTGCAATCTGGTCTGACGTGAGGATACTAGTGCCAAGGCGCCTTGTATCCTCTCCGGTCATGGGAGCCGTCTCAACGGGCAACAGCACCCCATCCACGCGAATGCGGGGTGCGCTGTCTACTGAAAGGTGCAAGTCAGAGCCTCCCTGGGCGATCAATAGCGCCAGGAGTTCTTCCATTGTGATCATGGGAATGCCTATGGGTTGGGGAACGCTGGTTCAATCGGCGCTTTCCCACTCCCAGGTTGAGCCCGCAAATTGAAAAGGATCACAAAAGCGAAAGCGCCGAGCCCCGCATCGGGACTCGGCGCTTGGACCCGGAAAAAATTTCCGGGGCAGCCCAGTGGCTCTTAGCCGTGCACGACCTCTGCCTCCTGGTTGGCCAGGACCTTTTTTTGCTCAGCCATGGGCATGGCAGCAAAGCGATCGAACTCCATGGAGAAGGCCCCTTCACCTGCGGTCTGTGACTTCAGTTCACGGTAGTAACTCTGCATGGTTGCCAGGGGTACTTCCGCCCTAATCAGGGTCACGTGACCCGCCTCTTCGGTGGTTTGGTCCACTACATGCCCACGGCGGTGGCTGGTGATGTCGCTGAAGATGATGCCTGCCATATCGGTGGGCACGTGAATCTCAACGGACATGACCGGCTCCAAAAGCACCGGACGGCCTTTCTCGACGCCCTCACGGAAGGCCATGGCGCCGGCGTGCTTGAAGCTCGCTTCGTCCGAGTCCACCGCGTGGAACTTGCCGTCGTACAGCTCGATCTCCACGTCGACAACCTCGCCCGATGCGATCACGCCACGATGGGCTTCCTCGCGGATTCCTTTTTCGACGGCGGGGATCAGGTTGCGGGGGATGGCTCCGCCCACGACCTTGTCCAAGAACACGATTCCGGAGTTGGGTTTGCCAGGCTTGAGTCGAATGTGACACTCGCCAAACTGGCCACGGCCTCCACTTTGTTTCTTGTGTCGACAGTGGGCCTCGGAAGGTTTTGTCACCGATTGGCGGAATGCGATCTTGGGCACGCTGGTCTCGCAGGAAACATTGAATCTGCGCTCCAACCTCATGAGCATGATTTGCAGATGCAGATCACTCATGCCATGCAGCACGAGCTCATGGGTGTCAGCGGTATGCTCGATCTGAAAGGACGGATCCTCCACGCTCAACTTCGAGAGGGCTTCGCCAATTTTTTGCTCATCCGAACGGGATTTCGGGACGGCGGCCAGGGCCACCATCGGCTTGGGGACGGCGGGGGTCGGCATGGCGTGAACTTCCTTACCAGCCATACCAAAGGTATCCCAAGACTCGAGGTGTTCCACCTTCGAGAAGGCCACGATCTCGCCGGGGCCTGCATCTTCAAGCGGCTCCCGGTTCTTTCCAACTAGGCGATACAAACCACCCATTTTTTCGCCCTTCTCATCAGGACCGCTAGCGATTGAATCGTGCGCACCCAGGGTTCCCCGGTGTAAGCGAGCCAAGCAAACCCGGCCCAAGTGAGGGTCGGAAATCACACTGAACACGGTACCTAGAACCTCCCCGTTCCGGGTGGGCTCTACCACTTGACCGTCGGTGTCTACTGTCGGTACCGTGGCGGGTGACGGAGCGAAGCGCTGGAAGAACTCAAGTGTCTTCGGAACGGCCACTCCATTTTCAGGGTTGCAAACAAGTACAGGGACCAAGGACCCCTCGGCGATTGCCGCGGGCAGGTGGTCATCCAATTCCTTGGGGGTGAGTTCCTGAGTCTCCAGATAATGTTCAACGATGGTCTCGTCTTCGCAGGCGTCGATCACTCGATCTTCCAGGCGCTCGCACCAGGGATTTTCAGGGTGATTGACCGTGCGGTGTACCTCAGTGAATCCAGCGCCGCTGACATTCGGGATCAGAGCCGGAACACATTCATGGCCGATTTTGTCGCGCAGTTCTTCAATCAATGCATCGAAGTCCACGTTCTCCCCATCCAGGTGGGTGATCACGATAGCCCGACCACGGCCCAATCGTTTGGCCTCCGCCATTTTTGTGCGAAGGTTGAAGGTCACTCCGCTAGCAGCGCTGACCACGCCGACCACCAAGTCGGACGCATAACACGCGGCCAGGAACTGGGCTTGGAACTCGGGATACCCGGGGGTGTCGATGAAGTTCCATGATTTGTCACCCCAGTTCGCGGAAACCACCGAGTTCTGCAGGGTGTGTTTCTTGGCCTGTTCCTCGGGCTCGGTATCACAAATGCTCGTTCCATCCGCAACGGAACCCTTTCGGGGACTCGCTCCGACCTCAAACGCAAGGGCATCCACCAGGGTGGTTTTACCGGAAGCAGGGTGACCAACAAACGCAATGTTGTGAAGGGACGCTAGGGCTCGCATAGTTCTCCGTAAGAAGGGAATTCGGGGCGGTTTTTCAGCCACCCATTGTAGGGCTTATTTGCAAAAACAAAGCCCGAACCCACGGCAACCCTCCCGCAGGCCCCAGAGGTTGACTTTGGGCAACGGCGGGGCCCCAAAACGAAAAAGGCCCTGCTCGGACGCGACCAAGGTGGCGTCCGAGCAGGGCCTCACACCCCTTGGGAATTACTTGTTGCGCACGACGATTTCTACCCGCCGGTTACGCGCCCGGCCCTTGGCTGTTGAATTTGTGTCGATGGGTTGGTGGGGACCGTGGGAAACCACCACAAAACGCTTATCATCAATGCGGCCATGGGTCACAAGATAGGAGTGCACCGCACGGGCGCGGGCCCCGGAAAGTTCCCTGTTGGAACGGAACTTGGAACGACGAATTCGTTCGCCGTCCGTGTGACCCTCGACAAAGAAGAGGACCTCGCCTGCAAAGTCCGCTTTCAGGCGCTTGGCCACGGCACCCAAGGCCTGCTCACCAGCGCTGGAAAGGGTGGCACTGCCCGAGCCAAAGGTGATGGCAGAGGGAATCGTGAAGACCACAGAATCCCCACGGCGCTCCAATTCCACGCCAACGGCCGCAAGACCGCTATCATTCAATTCGGGGGGGGGCACGCTCCCCATGCTGGCCTCCCTGGTTTCCATTTCTGGAACGATGGCGCGCTCGGATAGGGTCAGCTCCAGTTGGTCTCGGTCGTAAGTCACCAATTGAAGGCGCTCCCGAATGGCCTGGTTTTCGCTCTTCAGATTCCGGATCAAATCACTCCGATCCGCCAAGGAAGCGCGCAGGGCTTGATTGGATGCACACCCGGTAAGAAGAGGAGAACCCAGGGCGACGATCGCCAGAAGGGATAGATTTCGAGACAGGATGGTTTTCATGGAAAGACCTATGGGTTGCTTGGAAGGTCCGCAGGTTCCTAACGCTGTCACGAACACAGCAAAAAAAGCCCCCAGACCCGCTTGGAATGGCGCCAATTTCCGGTGATGGTGGGGTCAAAAAGCCCGGGGCCCTCCCCCGAGCCGACCACCAAACACGGGACCAGCTACCCTGATCTTACCTCCCGTCCCCTACCGAAAGAACCCCAAGAAGGGTCCATGTTCCCGATAGAGAAGCTGGAGAGCTATTCCGAGGGCCAGGTAGGGCCCAAACGGGATATAGCGGCCCGCCAACCGGGCGATACGCACGGTTCGGCCCATGGCGTCCTTGCGGCCCCGAGCCCGGGCTCGACGCCTGGACTCAATGCCCAAGCGCACCATTCCCACAATACCCGCCACGGAACCAGCCACCGCAGCCACCATCAGGGCCGCCACAACCCCCATGGGTCCGATCAGCCCCCCACCGGCTGCCATCAGCTTCACATCCCCAAAGCCCATGGCATCCACTCCGTAGAGTTTGGACCCGAGCCACCCGATGCCCCACAAGATGCCCCATCCCAGGGCCATTCCGGCCAGACACGCCATGAGGGCTGAAGTCCCATCCACCTGCCCATTCTCCCCCCCCCAAGAGAGGGCCACCATACTACTAGCGTGCAACTGGGGCACAAAAAAGGAAACAATCGGAGCGAAAATGCACCCACCGATCGAAACCTCATCCGGGATCTCGAAGTGGTCGAAGTCCACGAAGGTGGCCACGATCAACCCCGAAAGAGCGATCACCCAAACAACAACCAGCGCCGTATTTTCGGGGCCCGCCCTCCAAGCTGCCAATCCCCACACCGCGGCGGTGAACAGCTCCACCAGAGGATAACGCCCTGCGATCTTGCTCTTGCAGTAACGACACTTGGCCCGCAGAGCGAGCCAGGAAGCTACCGGGATATTGTCATACCAGGCCAATCCGTGTTTGCACTTCGGACAACGCGAAAACACGGGCTTCCAAACGCTCTCGCCCTCCGTGGGCAGACGGTAGATGGCCACGTTGAGAAAGGACCCGACAAACAGGCCCATGACCGACCACCAAACCACAAAGAGGGCCGGAGGAAGCTCCGAGAAGAATGCCAAGGGAGGGGAATGGGTCACTACTGAACTCTCCAGGAGAGATGGATGAAGTCGACCGTGGGAGGATCCCAAGAACCACCGGGTTCCACGGTCATGAGAATGAGAACGCGCAAGGGCTCATTGGGAGGCAATGCACGCGGATGGGTCATGCAGCGGTCCAATTCTACAGGGCCCTTGTGGGGTAGGAACAGGACCTCCGTGCGCCCGCTGCCATCGTGAGCGCCAACCTTAAGGTGTTCCCACTCATACCGATCGGCCACCCAGCGGGGCAGGCTGGAGGTCACCAACGCATAACGTTGTTTGATACGTAGGGGATTGATCCCCGGTTCCGGCATGACCAAGTTCAGAGTGCGCATGGGTTGGGTGTTCCCCGAACCTCCTCCCTCCCCGACCTTGTACAGCTCCCCCACGGGGCTGTTCAGTCTAGCTTCGGAGCGCACGCGCCCACCGGCAACGAGGAGCACCGGCGTGTCCACCTCGATGTCCCCCTTCAGGATAAGATCCCCGCCGGCGATGAGGACCGTCCAATTGCAATTCGCCTGCTCAGCGTATTTCAACAGGTCATCCACGGAAGCTCCGGGGTGCTCGGCCACCCATTGGCTAGGAGTCGATTCCCAACTCCCTCCCGTGACCCTCTCCAGCCGACCCAACTGATTCCAAGCGCCCTGGCTGCGAAGCACGACCGGGCCTGGCTTGCTGGAAAGCACCGCGACCTTTCCCTGGGGCACACGAATCTGCACCCCGTGGGAATCCCGAAAGTCCACACTTCCCTCGAGGGTCAACTCCCCATCCCCCCCCAGGCCCGCGCAGGTAGGCATGGGCACCGTCAAACGACCCGGCTGCAAGCGGAGTTCCCCATCCACCCACGGAATTCTCTGGGAGCTGAGATGCTCTCGATCCAAGAAATCCAACCGCAGTCGCCTCTGACCCTGGGCATCCACGGGCTCCACCCGAAAGTAGAACTCGAAGCGCGGACCTGAAGGACTCGCCGCCGGCCAGGGACTATACCCGTTGTAATCCTTCAACCGGGCATTGCGATGCACGCGCAGGGAGAACCGACCGTTGCGACTGGGATCCAGGCGGGTTTCGGGGGTGCACTCCAATTCGCAAGCACCCTGGTTTTGCAAGAGAAGCTCACTGTGACGATTCTGCACCATGGATACGCGGACATCGCTGAACTTGGTTGCCGTCGATTGCTCAGGATTCGGGTTCCAAGGGTCGTGGTACCAGATGGAGAAGTCCTCCGAGTGCAGGCTTCTGGGGTCCAATGGCTCCAAGCACCACAAACGAATGGGTTCGTCCTCCTGGACAGGAGCCCGTAAACCACTGGGATGGAGTCCCACTACCAGCGGCTTGCATCCGTAGGGACTGAAGTCCAGGAATGCCCGGTCGGTTGGAGCCGGGTCCACCACATCAAATGGCAATCGATAACTGCGGTTCAGCGGCTCCCCATCCTGGGCTCGCAACCCTCCGACCGCAGGGAATCCCACCACCCGCACAAGATGGGGACGGCCGGGTCGGTAGCCCCCACTCGACAGGTTCGAGTCAAGCACCGTGCGCGGCCAGAAGAGCAGCATGCGAGTACTTTTCACTCGCCATTGACCTGCGCACCGACGTCCCTGATGGTCCTCCACCCAGAGATTGGATGGGGTGATGGAGCTTGGATCCACATCCCTTGAGAAGGTGAGTTCCAGGGGTTCGTTTAACAGAATGCGCTGCCCCTCCAGGGGTCGAAAACCCTGCAAGATCAGTTCCTCTCCGGGTTCGGGGCCCCTGGAGCAAGCGGTCAAAAGCAACATCAGTGACAGCCAACGCATGCCCACATTGAACCAACCGACCTAGCCCGTTCCCGCATTATTCGTGGGGTTTTGGTGGTGGAGCCCCATCATTGGCCCGTGTTTTGGGGAAAACCGGGGGCGGTGAGTGGTGTTTGGTGGCCTTGGGGACTGTCAGATGAAGTGTGTAAGTGAGCGAGGGCCCCTGACATCTGGAAAGTAGCCAGCCAGGGAAGAGGATAGTGAATTGGCCCAGGGTGGTGCCCCAATCTCTAATGGAGTGTTGCCACTTCTTTTCGAAGCGCCGCAAAGCCAGGTGCAGGAGCTTGACCACGGTCACATCGCTGGGGAAATGACCCCGGTTCTTGATCAGCTTGCGCAGGCTGGAGTTCACGGCCTCGATGCTGTGTGGATCAGCTTCAATTCCCTGGCGACGGCATGACGATCTTTCCAGCTAGCATGCGCAGGGAGTTGCGGATCATGTGCACGATGCAAGTCTGCTCGACCGTCTCTGGGATACTCGGTTTCGATGGCTTCCGGGAATCCCTTGAGGCCATCACAGCACGCCACAAGAGTGTCTTCCACACCACGGGTCTTGAGCTCATTGAGGATCTTGAGCCAAAATTTGGCTCCTTCGGAGCGGTCTATACAAAGGCCCAAAACGTCCTTGGTCCCCTCCGTGCTGACGCCTAGGGCACCAGGACGCTCTTGTTTCGCACGATGCCTTCATCCTTGGCTTTGAAGACCAGGGCGTCGAGGTAAGCGATGGCATACACCTGATCCAATGGACGATTCTGCCAAGCCTGCACATCCTCCCAAACGGCGCTAGTCGCCCGAGAGATGAGGTCTGGCGATACTGCGAAGTCGTGGAGCTCTTCGAGGTAGCCTTGAATATCTCTCACCGTCATCCCGCGGGAATACTGGGAAAGGTTCTTCTCATCCAGCCCCTTGATTCGGGTTTGTCGGTTCTTCACCAGCTCCGGAGTGAAACTCCCATCCCTGTCTCGAGGAGTGACAATCTCGGCTTCTCCGAAGCCGGTCTTCGCCGTCTTCGTGCCCGTTCCATTTTTGGGATTGCCGCTTCCACGACCTTCCAGATCGTTGGGCTATGATCCCAAGTGGTGAGCCATCTCTCCGTCGAGGGATCATTCAATGAGCCTGCCTGCCAATTGACTCAGCAGCCCTCCTTCGGAAAGCAGCTCTGTAGCATCCACCTGCTTTAGTAGGGAATCGATGAGCTCGCCGGAGAAGGTGGGGTCTTGTTTACGTTTTTTGCGTGCCATGGGGGTTCTGGGTAAGGGGTAATCGATCCCAGCGTCCCTCGCTCACTCACACTTCATCTGACACTCCCCGCCAGATCCTCCCCCCCTTTTTTCTTTCCTTGGTCCCCTTTTCCTTCCCCGCCAGGGTTTCCTCCCCCATCTCTGCAATAGCAAGTCGGCGCCAAAGCTTGGTGTCCTTCGTGGCCTCGTGCGAACTTCTTCCCGTCCATCCCTCCTAAACCTAACAATCCCCCACAACCCCACACCAGTTGCAACATGGCAGACACAACGAAGAAGCCCGCCGCTAGCTTTGAGCTCACGGCGGGCTTGTAGATTCAGGCCGGGTGCCCTTCGACTAAAACTTGAAGGGGATCTTCAAGAACTCGAGCGAAGGACGCGGATCCAAGGGGTTGACGCCCCCACCACCGATGTTCAGGTCAAATTCGACCCGGACACGGAAGACATCCCAGTTCTGATTGTTCAGGTCGGTGATGTCTGCAGTCGGCTCGCCGTTGATCCAGCTGTAGGAAAGATCCTCGTCGGGCAAACCATCCGCACCCAGCATGGTGGCATCAAAGCGGATGCGCACGCCGGTACCAGGTACGTAGTTGTCGATCACGCCTTGAGAGCTGACCCGGAAGAAGTTGGGGCGCAAGCTTGCACTCACAATACCGGGCATCGTATCGATGAAGTCATCGTAGAAGTTCTCAGAACCTCCCAAGACAATCACCAACTCGTCTCCAGGCCTCCAGCCAGCATCTGCCACAGTGAAAGCAAGTTCGTTACTCGCCGTGCTCAAGACGACGCTGTAGTTGATCAGCATCTTGGGGTTCACCTTGTACTCGTTGGCCAAGCCGGAGCCGTCCATTGTGATAACAAGGCCCGAAGGATCCACAGCGGGCAGTCCGCCAGTGGCAATCGGTGCAGCGGGGATGATGTCAGCCAAGGGCTCAACCAGGGGCCCAAGGCCACCTGCGTTGCGGCGAACAAAACCTGTTGTGGGGTCGGTTCCATCGAAGAAGAAGGTGACCTGATCATTGGGGCCGCCATTGGGGTCCACGCGGGCCAGGCCGAGCGGGATCCACTCGGACTGCGCGATCGAAACGCGGCCGAAGAAGGCCACAAAGTCGTCGGTGGGATTGCCGACTCCATTCCAACCGATCGGTGTGGGAGCCGAAGCCATGGTGACATCCGCGTTGGTCCAGTTCATGCCACCAGCAAACCGCAGGTTCGCTGCGGGATCGTCCACGTGCATCTGAACGATGCCCGGGGAACCGTCTCCGCCGGCTCCGAGTGTGGGACCTTCCGGATCGAGCCAGTCAGATTGACCAGGGTAGCTGAAACATGCGGATTGTCCCCAAAGCGGGGGCACGTCATCAGCCACGCCGACAACACCGGGTGCGACGGTTTCAAAGATACCGTCCACATTCACACGATCCAGCTTGATGGAATCGCAACGCCACAGGGTGGATCCATTTTCATTGGCTCCACCATGGTTTTCGCGTCCTGCTCCACCTTGGCCGCCGAGGGCCTGAATAGGACGCCCCTGGTGCCCCACGGTGTCGTCCCGGTACTCAGGACCAGCATTCGCCGCGATTCCGCGCACGTCGATATAACTCGCGCTTGAAAGCACGATGTGTCCACCGGCGCCACCGCCGCCGCCACCGCCGATGCGGTCGAAGAAGATGACGTTTTCGCCGCCTCCACCGTATCCACCATCAGCCACGACGCGACCACCATCTTCCACGATGATGGGACCGATCGCCAGAATGGTAAGACCGCCACCGCCACCACCGGCGCCCGAGCCTTTTTCATCTCCACCGGTTTGGAAAGGAATGCGCGGGAATCCTGTGGCAGTAACGATAGCAGCGTCGCCGCCTCCACCACCACCGCTACCAGCCCACGCGTGGGGCAACTCACCAACGATGAGCTCGCCAGCCGAAGTGATCAAGGTACCGTAGAAGTTGTTGTCGTCACGCTCGTCGACGAAGGGGGTCGGTCCCTGTTCGCCACCATCAGCGCGCTCGGTTTGACTCACTGCACCGGTGCCTGCGGCAGCTCCAGAGAATCCGGGCTCGCCATCCATTCCGATCAGAGTCTGGCATTGACGGTCAATCGTTGCCGGATCATCGTCATGGTCATACCAGATGTTGGTGCCGAGGCTTCCGCCTGCACCACCGGCGCCTCGGCGCGCGTCCTTGTTTGGTGAAATCGAGTAAGTGGTTTCTCCTCCGAGACCTCCACCGCCGGACACATTGAAGGGACCACTTCCAGCACCACCCCGAGGGGTGGAAGATGAGGTCAGGAAGGAACCGGTTCCACCCTTGCCACCGCCGGCGTTGCCCGCGGACCCGGACTCGGGTTGGAAGGTTGTGTTCAGAGTGCCAACCCCGTCGTTGTTGCCTCCGCGAACGGAAATCTCACCCTCGATGGTCACCGTTCCCGATGCCAAAATCGTCACTGGGTTGGGGCCGACGAAGATCAGGCGAGAACCGGCAGGCACGTACATGTCACGCACGTCGACAACACCGCCGATGACCGTCTGGGATGCGGTCGGGGCTCCCAAGGGACCACCGACGATGGTTGCGGTTGTCGTGTTGACCGTAATTGTCTGGCCTGCGGCCACGTGGTAATCAAAATCACCCCCGGGGCCTCCTGTTCCGCCAAAGGCGAAGGAGGCTTCCAACCTGCCGGTTTCTCCCCAAATGGCCCGGGGGCTACCGAGGGGGGTCTCCGTGTCTTCGTTGGATCCAGCGAGGGTTCCCCCGATTGCGAATTCTTCAAGCAGTTCGTCGGCACCTTCGCCAGCGAGTCCACCAACCAGGATTGTGCTCGAGGCCATGACCGCAAAGTTGGTGTTGTCAGCCGGAGTGGGGTCCCCTGTGAGGTCCACAAATCCCTGGCGAACAACAACGCGAACAGGGGAACCTTGGGGAATCAAACCCAAGGGTGTCACGCGCAGAATCGAACCCGAAAGGACGCAGTTCTGCTCCAACACAACGCTGGTGGGGATATCTTCCCAAGTACTGGGGGCTGACTCATATTCGAATGAGACCTGGTTTGAGTTGATGTTAGCGCTGCTCGCGAGAACCGGCTGGTTCAAGTAAAGCATAAGAGAGATCTGGCTATCCGGATCGCTGTACATGTTCAACGGGATCTCGTAAGAACCGAGGCCGTTGGCTCCAAAGTACAACGGATTGGCCGCATCGCCACCGACTTCCAAATAAGTGGCGTCGGGGCTATCGGTCGGCACACTCCCAAGTCCGCGCACACGCACGATGGGCGGACCAGGAACCGTATCCAAGAACAACACCTCAGGCAGGGTTGAGTTCGGCGTCAGAAAATCAACAACTGCGCCCAGTCCCAAGGATTCTCCAGAAACACTTTGGACCGTGATTCCACCAGTACCTGAGGTGTTGTTCACCCCGACCACGATCAATCGGTAGCTCTGGTTGATCTGCAAACCGGAGTCTGAGAAATCTTCCTCGGTGGGACAGGTCGGCTGGAACCGAACCACATTGGGCACCGGATCTCCCTGCAGATCCAAAGGCTGCAGGAAGACACCCGATGCGGAAACCCCCGTGGGGTCCACGATTTGGAACGTGTTGAAATTGACCGTGGAAAAGTCGATGTCTTGGTCAAACTCAACATCGATTGGACGGTTGATCTTCCAGGTGGCTCCACTCACCACCGAAATCGAATCGATCGCAAGGTTGGCGGACGAGCCGGAGCCCGAACTGCCCGATCCACTGGAGGAACAGCCGGCAGTGATGCCCAGGGTCAGAGCGATAGCCCAGGACATGGGGGACTGTGCATGCTTCATCAGACGCATAAGAAATTAGGTTTTTTGAGTTTGGTGGGGGTGGGGAGGGGGTCGGTGGACCGGAACCCCGCCCCCCCACTGGGGAGGCTGGAGCTCAAGTACCGGCCCTAGCGGGGTGCCGGTACCCCGGCGGTGTGTCCTATTTCACTGGCTCCATGCGACGGCGAGTGCCGAAAGAATGGGGTTTTCGTGACTTTGGATATTGGAGCGGAAGGTCAGGCGCACCTGGTAGAAACGGGCTCCATTGATTTCGGAGATGTCGCTGTGCCAGGCTTCATCCATAAGGCGGCTGTTGCCGGCCATGTCGTAGATGAACTTGTTCGCCAGGGTCGAATTGTGCCTGTCGGGGGTCACGTAGTAGTCACCGTAGATGTCCAATTTGGAGGCGTCTACCCTTGCCCAGTGGAG
>JAAETM010000409.1 GCA_024228395.1 bacterium
CGGCCTGAGTAAGATGATTGGCTTTCCCTGCACAATCGCCGGATCTACGCCGTTTCACTTTGGCCACAGGGGCTTCGCTGTTCTTGGCCAGCTCGCCCTGTTCCACAGCGCCTCGTATCCGATTTCTGTTCGTCGACTCGCAGTTTCGTTTCACGCTTCCTTCAGACGGTCCCTCGCGGTTCCGCCCTTGCGCTTCTCTTCGGTCCCTGTGGCCAGGTCCCGGAAGAACTTTCATCTTCAAGTCAATCATCATGTCAGGCACACCAATGCAGAAGGCAGACCGGCTCACGCCGGCCTGCCTTCTTTTTTGCCCGGCGAACCTGGGAAGACCGTTTTGACACGGCGTCATCCATGAAAACCCTGAAACTCTGGCCGATCGGCCTATGGCACTGCGACACGCGGTCGCGACCGCGTGTCAAACACATGCTCAAACCTTCCACTCCCCTCGATCCAAGGCGGCTAGCTGTTCATTGAATTGCTGGTCGATCTGCTGCTGATACTGCGCTAGCTCCTCCCCATCCTTCGGCAGGGCCCAGCCCTCCACCCGCGAACGCCATTCTTCAGGCAGGTCCCGATCCAAGTAGCGAAAGCCGAAGTCAAAGAGATCGGGCGCAAATCGCATCCGCAGCAACTCCACCATCGGCATCAAGGTCATACGCAAATACGCTGCGCAAGCTTCGACTGGCAACTTGCGGCGAATGGCCTTGATCACGATCGCCTGACACAGGGGGAATTGGTCGCGCAGGCTGGTCAGGCGTCGAACCATCTTTTTGTTGTGGGAGGTCCGGTCGAAGGGCGCACGCCCAATGACCCCCTCCCGATCAAAGAGCACCTGAGCATCCCCGTGCCGTTCAAACTCGAGGAAACGGTCCTTGGCGCTCTTCTGCAGTACGACCAAATCTAAGTCAGAGAAGATCCCGGCGCCAGCGACCCGGGAAAGCTCCTGGGAGTGCCCATGCCACGTGGGTTCCGGCAAACGCCAGCGGTGGACGATGGGGCCAAAGGACTCGGCCGCAGCGTGGATCACTGCAAAGGTCTGGTCCACCTGACCATCCTGGCAGAGGATCTGCATGTCGATGTCGGACAATTCATCCGTGCGGCCTGTGGCATCACTCCCCCCCATCCAGGCCGCCAGTATGAACTCATGCTGGGATAGGTCCTCGGACAAGCGGTCGATGATTTGTGCGCGGCTGACGGTGTTGGAATGCATGATTCCATCCTAAGCATGACGTGCAGCCCGATCGATGAATCCTTCCAGCAGGGCTCAGGCTTTGCAAAAGCCATGCACAACCGGGCAGGCCGGATATGCAAGGACATGGGGGGACCAGATCAACACTGGGTCTGTCCCCCTCTACCTCAGTGTCCAGGTCTATTTTGGAGCGGCGGCCTCGATCGCCTTGGCCGGACCATTGCGGCGGTACAACCAAACGTAACCGTGGGCGTCCCACTTGTCGTTCTCGCGCTTGAGGTACTTGTCGCCCACCAGCAAGTCCAGATCGCCGTCGCCGTCGAAATCGCAGACTTCGACCTGGGCGTGGGTGCCGCGGCCCAAGCCCTCTTTCGAGGAGGAAGGAACCAGGAGTTGGGGTTTGGTGAGTTGCGGTAGGCCCTTCTTGCCCGCGTTGCGGAACCACCAGACCTCCCCTTCTTTGTTGCCAGAGATCAGGTCCATTTGGCCGTCGCCATCCCAATCCGCGGCCACGGGGAATGCATACTCGCCCGGGACGACAGCAAGATCGTCGTCCGCGTAGAGGGCTTCACATTCCGGGCTAAAAGCAAAAGCCTTGGCGGTTCCCACATTCTCGCGCAGGAAGAGTCCCCCCTTGTCGTTGCCGATGATCAGGTCGTAGTCGCCATCCCCATCCCAGTCCAAGGGAAGGGCTGAATAGGCGCGCCCCGCCGGACCTTCCTCCGGCCCCTCAGCCTCCGCGTGCTTCTTCGTGGAGGGATCCCAAAACTTGCCGGTGTGCATGTAGTCCCCGTCCTTGTCCAGGATCATTTGAGGCTTGCCATCGCCCTCAAAACCATCCGGGATCCAGTAGGGAAAACCCTCGTAACAACCGGAGACGATATCCATTTTGCCATCGGCGTTCATGTCCGCGAACCGCGGACCAATGCCGGTGCATCACCAGTTGTGCAGGGCTAGGTCCTCGCCATTCACCTTGATCAACCCCTTGTGCTCATAACTCGGGGCCGCGTTCGTGCCCACATTCCGGTACCAGCGGAATTTGCCCATGATGCTGGTCACAACGAGATCGCGCTTGCCATCCCCATCACGATCCACAATCCAAGGCCCCGAGTAGGACAGGTCCTTGGAGATGTCCACAAACTCACCATCCGCCTTCAAGCGAACGGCTTCCGCAAATGTTTCGCCACCGATGGTGGCGGGGTTTGAGGAAAAGGCGAAAAGAGCAAGGCTCAGTGTCAAAATCATGGTGCAACTCCAAGTAACGGAACGCCCGGTAAGAGACCTCACCACGCGTGGAACCAAATCCAGGGAATGTCTTTCCCCAGCCACCTGCATTACAAGACGAGCGCCAAAATCTGTCAAGTTCGATCGATGGTGAATCAGAGCACCACGCACAGCCTTCTTCACCAGCACCTGGCAAAAGGGGCCTTCATATATGAACCCCATGCACTGGGCACTTCCCATGCAGGGTCTCACGTGGCCGGGAACAGGGTACTTGCAAAAGTCAGGCAACTAGGGAATTTCCGTAGCTTCGCCACTTGCGCCAGACTATTGCCCTATGTTCATCCAATTCCACCCTTGCCCAACCTGCAACTTCATTTCCGGAGGACATGGCATGTGCTTCTTGACCCCTTTGATACTTAGTCTAGCGATCGCAATAGGTGATCGAGACAAACGGCCAGATACGATATCCCTAGAGGACGGTGGCGTGATTGCCTGTCGGGTAATGTTCGAAGATGAGTCTCGGGTACTGTACAAGCGCAACGCAAGGGTCCAGGAGGTTGCCGCCAGGCTTGTGAAGGAAGTCGTATCCGTAGAGAGCAGGGTTCACGATTTCCTTGCGGAGTACGAAGCGGTTGACCGAAGATCCATCGAGGAGCTGAGGGACTTGGCGATTTGGGCGGAGAAGAACAGGCTACCAGGAGAGGCGCGCAACATCTGGCTGCGCATCCTCTTGCTGGATGGCCACAACGAACAAGCGTGGAAGCGGGTAGGGGGCCGCCGGATGAAAGGTGGACTCGGATTGCGTTTGGGCAACAAGGTCTTCTCCTTGGCGGAATTCAAGGACTCCGGACGCGATTGGCGCTACGCCATTGAGATTCCCACGGCCCACTTCCTGGTCAAAACCAACGCAAACCTGGGTAAGGCCCTCAACCTCGCCATCGAGCTGGAAGCAATCTACCAAATCTACGCCGAGCGCATCGGCCACCCCATCGAACTGTTCCCCTTCGAATGGGTCCCCGAGATTCGAATCGACGGAGGCGGCAAGCGCGCCCCCCAAGCACCGGTGACCGGTATCGACGCCTGGTTCGACAACAAAAGCAACGTGCTCATGGTCTACGGAAACAAGGCCAGGACCTACCACGTGTGGCGCGCCGCCATGGATATGGTCATTCACAACTCCTTCCGCATGGCCTTGGGGAATCGAGCGGGCACTCTGCCGGTTTGGGCACACGAGGGTTTGGCCAACGGCTTTGTCCTCGGCCTGCGCAATACTCCACGTGGATTGGAATTCAAACAGGGTATCCCCCATATGGATTGGTTCAGAGCCCAGGCGGAAATGAAAGAGCCGCTCTCCATCCGCCGCGTCTTCAGTTCCAGCCAATCAGACTATGGTGGCGGCACGAATCAATTGGGTTACCGCGCCGGTGCATATACATTGGTTTTCTTCCTCATGAATGGGGAGGACAAAAAGCATCGAGAACACTTCTTCGACTACCTACGCAGCGCCTTCCACGGGAAAGGTTCCCTCTCGACATTTGGAAAGGCCTTTCCAATGGACGTGGAGACGTTGAGTTCGGAGTGGTTTGAATTCACGCGCAAGACCGCCCACATATGAACCGTTGAACTCGCCGAGGGACCATTCTCTCCCCGAACGATTTCCACCTCCCCATCTCCAGCCCTTCGCGCGATCGGAATCTCGATCTGGTTCCATCGAGTACGCTGAGGGAGAGTGCCAAGCAAACACGAAAGCTGCGGGGGTCAAGGCCTGCATTCGCCTGGTCCCCAGAAAGGCTCAACAGTGACTCGCCCCGGGGCCTTCAGCCTCGCCGATGGCCTCGCTCTAACTGGCCGGGAAAACGGCGGGGCACCCGACAGCATGGAATGCCGACTCCCTGCACCAGTCCAGGAGCGCTCCCCACCTTGCTGGCTGCCCAACCCGGCACCAGGTCATCCACCGGTGGCTCCCCCACACCTCCCACGATGATGCGCAGGGCGGACCGGTACGTGGCGATCGCACCCTTATGTCGGGTCCTTGACCATGGACAAGGCTCTGGCGGTGGACCCGGGGGGGCCCAGACCATAGGATCTGGGCCCGAGAAGGCCGGAATGTATATGTGGGGAGCACTTTGCCCGGCCAGTGCTTCCACTCGGAGTCCCAAATCACAAGGCAAATACGATGCTAGTTGGTGTACCCAAGGAGATCGGCTCCGGGGAAAAACGAGTTGCGATCAGTCCTGAGGGCGTGACCAAGCTGAAAAAGCTGGGCTACGACGTCATGGTAGAAACCGGTGCCGGAATGGGCGCCAACTTCGCGGACGCGGATTACGAAGCCCAGGGTGCGAGCATTGCGCCTGGCTCGAAAGAGATCTGGTCCGACACCAACATCGTGCTCAAGGTTTCCGCGCCCAGTGAGGACCCTTCCGGCGCCACGCACGAGGCGGACCTGTTGAGTCCCAACCAAACCATGATCGGCTTCATCTGGCCCGCCCAGAACGAAGAGCTCATGGCGCGCATGGCCAAGACCGGCGGCACCGTGTTGGCGATGGACTCGATCCCGCGTATCTCGCGCGCGCAAAACTACGACGCCCTCTCCACCATGGCGAACATCGCGGGCTACCGCGCGGTGATCGAAGCCAGCCAGCACTTCGGCCGCTTCTTCACCGGACAGATCACCGCTGCGGGCAAAGTTCCGCCGGCCAAGGTGATGGTCATCGGCGCCGGCGTGGCTGGACTCGCCGCCATCGGCACCGCGGTCGGCATGGGCGCCATCGTGCGCGCCTTCGACACGCGACCGGTCGTCAAAGAACAAGTCGAAAGCATGAACGCCGAGTTCCTCGAACTCGAGTTTGAAGAGGACGGCAGCGGCGAAGGCGGCTACGCCAAGACGATGAGCAAGGAGTTCATCGACGCGGAGATGGCGCTCTTCCTTGAGCAAGCGCACGAGGTCGACATCATCATCACCACCGCCCTGATCCCCGGCAAGCCGGCGCCCAAGCTGATCACCGAAGAAATGGTCAAGGCCATGAAGCCCGGCGGCGTGGTGGTCGACCTGGCAGCCGAACAAGGTGGCAACTGCGAGTGCACCGTGCCCGGCGAAGTGGTCAAGGCCCACGGCGTCACCATCGTCGGTTACTCCGACTTCCCCTCCTGGATGGCCGCGCAATCCAGCCAGCTCTACTCGAACAACCTGTGCAACCTGATGCGCGAGCTGACCCCCGACAAGGATGGTCAGATCGTGGTCGACATGACCGACGAGGTCATTCGTGGTGCCACCGTCATCGAACACGGCAACGTCACCTGGCCGCCCCCGCCGCCGCGCCTGACAGCCGCGCCCCAGCCGGCTGCAGAAACCGCCCCGGTCCCCGTAGCCGCTCCCAAGAAGCAGATGAGCAAGGGCGCCAAGTCTGTGATTGGCGTGGTCGTTGTATCGGCGGGCCTGCTCGCCATCGGCACCGTGGCCCCCGCAGCATTCATGTCCCAGCTCACAGTCTTCGTCCTGGCCTGCTTCCTAGGCTGGCAAGTGGTGTGGAACGTGACCCCCGCCCTGCACACGCCCCTCATGAGCGTGACCAACGCCATCAGTGGCATCATCGTGCTCGGCGCCATGATGCAGATGCGATCCTCTTCTAACCTGGCCATTGGTTTGGCCGCCTTCGCAATCTTGATGGCCACCATCAACGTTGCGGGAGGCTTCCTCGTCACCCGACGCATGCTGCGCATGTTCCAACGTTAGAGGACTCACTCCATGCAACTCACTTCAATACTAGGTTTCATCAACGAAACCAACCTGGCCGAGACCGCCCGCGATTGGACCGGTCTGATCAGCGCCGCCTACTTGGTCGCTGGCATCCTGTTCCTGCTCAGTCTTGGCGGACTCAGCAACCAGGAGAGCGCGCGCCGCGGCGCCAGCTTCGGCATGGCCGGCATGCTGCTCGCCATCGTGGCGACCTACTTCAACGCCCAGGTCGATGGTTCTCCCCTAGCCATCGGAATGATGGTCGTTGGCGGAGCGATCGGAGTCGTGCTGGCCAAACGCGTGGAAATGACATCCATGCCGCAGCTGGTCGCCATCCTGCACAGCTTTGTGGGTCTGGCCGCGGTCCTGATCGGCTTCTCGAGCTTCATCGGCCCCGCCCATGCGCTCGTGGGCGCCGAGCGCACCATCCACAACATCGAGATCTATCTCGGCGTGTTGATCGGCGCGGTGACCTTCACCGGATCCGTCGTGGCCTACGGCAAGCTGGATGGACGCCTTTCAAGCGCGGCCCTCATCCTGCCCGCCCGCCACTTCCTGAACCTGATCATCCTCGGCCTCTGCATCTGGCTCGGCGTGCTCTTCGTGCAAGCTGACACCATGGCCGGTGGCATGTGGCCCCTGGTCGGCATGACCGTGCTGGCCCTGGCCTTCGGCGTGCATATGGTCATGGCGATCGGCGGCGCGGACATGCCCGTCGTGATCTCCATGCTCAACAGCTACTCCGGTTGGGCGGCCTCCGCCATCGGTTTCATGCTGGCCAACAACCTGCTGATCATCACAGGTGCACTGGTGGGTTCAAGCGGCGCGATCCTCTCGATCATCATGTGCGACGCCATGAACCGCAAGTTCCTCTCAGTCATCATGGGCGGCTTTGGCACGACGAGCGCCAGCGCATCCAGCGGCGAAGCCGTCGACCAGGGCGAAACCGTTCCGATCACCCCCGAGGAAACCGCGCAGCTGATCAAAGACTCCAAGTCGATCGTCATCGTGCCCGGTTACGGCATGGCCGTCTCCCACGCCCAACACCCGATCGCCGAACTCGCCCGTCGCCTGCGCGCCGCCGGCAAGAACTTCCGCTTCGCGATCCACCCGGTCGCGGGACGCATGCCCGGTCACATGAACGTGCTGCTAGCCGAAGCCAAGGTGCCCTATGACATCGTCCTGGAAATGGATGAGATCAACGAGGACCTGCCCGAGGTCGATGTGGTCATCGTCATCGGCGCCAACGACATCGTGAACCCCTCCGCCCTCGACGAACCCGACAGCCCCATCGCAGGCATGCCGGTGCTCGAAGTCTGGAAGTCCAAGAACGTGATCGTCTCCAAGCGCTCCATGGCCGTCGGCTACGCCGGCGTCCAGAACCCGCTCTTCTTCAAAGACAACACGCAAATGTTGTTCGGCGACGCCAAGGCATCCATGGACGGCATCCTCGCTGCCCTGGGCGACCTGCCCGTCAAGAACGGTAAGAAGACCGCCAAGGTCTAAGACCACTTCGACCCCAGGTCGACAATCAAAAGGATGAGGCGCCGCGCGGCGCCTCATCCTTTTTTCGTAACCAGACACCGCCCCAACGACCGAAGGCCACCTCCCTGGGCAGGCCGGGGGACCGCAGGCTTCAAATCGGGTTGCCTTGATATACTAACCAGAGCAATGCTGGTGCGGATCTTAGCGCCGACATCTCCGGCCAATGGCACAACGCTTGCTGGCAAACATCATTCTTTCAACTGGACCCATCCCAACCCGTCATGCCGCGTCGTCCATTCTCCAACAGGGCCCTACCCGTCCTGCTCATTTGCTTGCTGCTGGCAAGCGGCACGTGGTTGCTTTGGAGGGGCGAGGGCACGGCGTCCGCTTCCCTTGCACCCAAGCTGGGTCCAAGCGTGAACGCTGAAGATCCGCAGAGTCCTGGGTCGCTGCTAACGACGGCTGGGGATCCATCCGCCGAACGAAAATCCGGTATGGCTACCGAGGCCAAGCCGGAGGGCCTTGAGGGAAGCCGGGGGGCGGAGAACACCATGGCCCCACTCCCTTCGAAGGAGACCTTTCATATCGAAGGTCGCGTGCTTACCGCACTGGGCGTGGCCTGCGAAGCGGCCCAGGTGACCCTTGTCCCCGAAGGAACGGCTCTCGGTGAACGGGATCTTCGAACCGAAACCAATTCCGTGGGCGTCTTCCGCTTCGATCCAATCCCTGCCGGCAACTACATCGTCGCTGCTGTGAAACTGGAGGAAGGGACCGCCCTGCAAAACACCTCCACCGACCTGTCGGAAAGTGTGCAGTTGACCCTGTCGGGAGAACGAAGGAGTTTGGCGGGGTTGGTGCGGGACTCCCAAACCCAGGCTGCTCTGAGCGGCACCGTCGTGTTGGACACGGGTGGCTACCGCTCAGTCACGGATGAGATGGGTCGATTCTCGCTACCCATGGGAAAAGCGGATGTCGAAGTGATATCGGTGATTGTTCGGCACGATGGCTACCTGGCCACTGGGGCCGCGTTGAGCGTCGCAGACTCCGAACCGATCATCGATCTGCACCCGACCAGTTTCGCTGGCCTCAGAGTTATTGGCCTCGAACCTGGTGTGCTGCCCACGGCCCAATTCTCACAAAGGCGCCAAATGATGCTCGACAATATTGTTGATGCAACGGTAAGGCCTCTTCAAAACGCGAGCTTCCTGCTAGCCGCCGATGGCATGACCCCTTCTATTTCAATCCCGATCGTCCAGGGAATAGAGCCGACCCTGGGCACGTATTGCTTTATCTCTGCCCCTGGTTGCCGCTCCATCAGGACCACTGCCTTCGAGTGGGATCCCGCCGACACAATGGGTGGATCCGTGCCAGCCATTCGCCTTCCAAAGGGACGAGACCTGCAGCTGACTGTCGTTGACTCATCGACCGATGAACCCCTAACAGGCGCCTGGGCAAGCAGGCGCATGTTGCTACCCTACGACCCCCTGGATCCTTCCCAAGAAGCCCTACCCTGTCACGTGGAAGGCCACACGCGAGATGCTGGGAGAGCCGACCCCGAACAGCCGCGCACGGATGCAGAAGGACGCATCACCCTGCGGGGTATGATGGCGGAAGCCACCTGTATCTCCGTCGCGATGGAGGGCTCTTACACCCGCCACATCCTCCTGCCCACAGGACAAACATCCATCCGAATCGCGCTGGATCCTATCCCCCGGGCAAGCACACACCTTTTCGGTCAGGTCACCACCGCTAGCGGAGCCCCAGCGCCCAGCTGTAACGTGACCGCAAGGGACCCGATGGGCGGCGTCCTACGGACGGTCACCGACAAGGAAGGTCGTTTCGACTTCCCTGCGCCCTTCGACCTTCCCTATCGCATTTACTACCAAAGTCACGACGGAGTGAGCGGCAAACTGGACGGCTCCGTGCATCCCTCTAGTTCTCCAATCAACCTCACTCTCAACTGAGGAAAGACGCGCCAACCCTCTACCCACATTCCTCCCATGCCAATCACATCCCCACTCGCCATATCCTTCGTCGCAGTAGCCATCACCTCCCTCCCATTCGCAGGCGAAAAAACCGAGGACCCTTTCGACCGTTTCGAATTGCCCGGTGGCGTTCGACTCGTTGTATGGCAAGTCGAGGACGCTCCCAAGCAGAGTACATTCACTTTCCTGCCGGTCGGTCTCGCAACCGACAGCTCAAAGCAAGCCCAGTATGCGCACTTGCTCGAGCATATGATCATCCGGAGTACGGACCCCAAGACCCTTAAAACCCCCGGCATCTCGTTCAACGGCGAAACCACAGCCGGTGCCCTACGTGTCGAGAGCTACTCCGAGCCTGACCAATGGCAGAAGGCCCTGGATCGTCACCTGCAGTGGATGCAACTGCCGGAAATCGATGCGCAGGTCTTCAAACGCGAGAAGGGCCGTATCCAAGGTGAGGAAGAGCATACGGTGACGGCCGGCTACACCCACAAGTGGGCGCAAGCCGCATGGAATCAGGTCATC
The DNA here is from genome assembly GCA_024228395.1 of bacterium. Taxonomy (GTDB): domain Bacteria; phylum Planctomycetota; class UBA1135; order UBA1135; genus NORP259. Next base: position 10,142 of record JAAETM010000409.1, read on the forward strand.
CGCCATGGGCTTTCCCACGCGAATGTCCACGGGGACGTGGTCAACGCCTCCCCCGAGAAGGTCCTGGCGTTCGCGGCCAACACCTTCGCAAAGCAGGACCAGTTTGTCATCGCTTCGGTCGGTCCGGTGGAACCCGCCAAAATCCGGGACTGGCTCGCGACCAGAATCAAGGAACAGACAGCGGAGAACAAGACCAAGGCTCCCTCCCCCCTGAAACTCGCACAGGGAACAAAAGAAGCCACCTGGGACTTACCCGCTTTCCACCACATGGAATGGCGCGCCCTGCCAAACCGCTCACCCAGCGATCGGATCGCCGGCGAAGCCGTGGCCCAGCTCCTCAACATGGGTCTCTACGGAAACAAGGACCTGGAGCCCGGACGCACGCTGGTCTCCATCATGGTGATTCCTGAAGGTCGCTTCTTGATGTTCTCAGCCAACGTTGCGAATCCAGAGGCTGCCAAGCAAGCCAGCGCAATCTTCCAACAGCTCCTGGACACGATCCCAACCAAGGGTCGCATCCCCTTGCCCCTGGCCTTGGCTCAACTCAAATTCCAAGCGCAACAGGTGCCAGACCCCGGCCCGATGCGCAAACAATTCCAACGCATGCAGCAAGATACCAGCTTGCTCGAAGCCCAACTGCTGCTCACCTCCGTCATGAGGGAATGGCAACTGGGCCTCACCTTCGATCAAATCCAATCCGCATGGGAACCTATCGATGCCGACTGGATGAAAGCCTACGTCGAGAAGATCGCGAAAGCGGGGAGCCCTTCAAGCCTACTGCTGACACCGAAATAACCATCGCCTGGGAGGGCAGGTGCCGGAGGCTCCTCCCTCCACCTGCGAAAAGGGCGTACCCGGCGATGCCGGGTACGCCCTTTTCGTTGGACGTGGAAGGTGAATGTGCCGCCCATGCCATCCGAATGAACCCTGCGCGCAAGGCTCAGCAAAAAGCCAACTCCTTCCGCAGCGGGAGCACCATGGCAGCGAATCGAGCCCCGCAGACCCGCAATCCAAGCCCCCCACCCCCTATTTCGAATATCTGTGAGAATAGCCCCAGCGCTCGCACGTCCACGGGCGTAAGCCTTCTGGACAATGAATTCCTCCCCCTTCGCCCCCGACACCGGCCCGCATGATCCCGGGCTGGACACCAGCGAGGCCAACGGCCTGGCGCGTGCGGTTCGGGGGGGCGATCGGGACGCCCTCGGGCCCTGGTATGAAGCGGAGTACCCTGCGGTACATCGACTTTGTGTGGGCTTTCTCCGGAGGCGATCGGAAGCGGATGACGTTGCCCAAGACGCCATGCTACGAATCCTCGACAAGATCAATCACTGGGACCCAAGCCGCCACTACACAGCTTGGCGTACCAAGGTGGTTCTCAATGTCTGTCGGGATCAGCAACGCTCGGCAAATCGGCGCGCGGACCATGAGGAGCAAGTTGCACGCAGGCAAACCGAAATCGGTGCCGACGCCCTGCTCGAACAACCTTCCCAGAGCGCCAGTTCATCGGAACTCAAGGATTGGCTCGACAGGTCCCTCGCTTTGCTAAGTCCGCGGGAGCGCGAGGCTTTCGTATTGATCGACCTGGAAGGTTTCACTTCGGTGCAAGTGGCCGAGCAGGTGGACCTGTCCCCCTCCACGGTTCGGGCATCGCTGGCCATGGCACGCGGCAAGTTGCGCAAATTGCTCGCCCCCTATGAACCCAACCTGGGTTCCGGAACGGGAGAATCACGATGAGCCAAGACCCGATCGACGCCCTTCGCCAAGCTTGGCAGAACGAGAACAAGGCCATGCCCAGCGAGGACCTACGCCTCACCGATGACGCCACACGGAAGACCGTGAAGGCCCTTCAAGAGGCCTGGGCAGCGGAAGCGCAAGCACCGGTCCCTTGCGTGGATCTGGACCTGCTCGCCCGACGTGCGTATGGTCGTGGCCCGAAAATTCGCCGCAGGTGGCAGGCCCTTGCGGTCGCAAGCTTTGCAGCCGCCGCTGCCCTGGTCCTCTGGTGGGCCCCCACGGGTAACCTCGAGCCGGCCGACGGGAACGACGATTCCCAGTTGGCGTCTGCAAGCACCGATGAAGGCAAAGCAGAAACGAACAGCCCCACCACGATCGCGCCCGAATCCGAAGCACCCAACATTCGCCACTTGCAGCCCGGCGAAGTCGTACACCGTCCCGATGGAATCGAACTAGTTTCTGGTTCCGTTCGGCTCGTTCTAGTCCACCCGGAAATGTCAAAACCTAACTAAGGAGACGCCATAATGAAACTCGCCCTATTGACCCTAATGTCCATTTCGCCGCTACTGTGCAGCGCTATGCCCGCACCTATTCTGATGGCACCTGCCCAAGAAGCTGAAGGAGTGGAAGCGCAAATCGCAGATATGCGTAAGGAGCTCCAGAACTACGCAGAACAGATCGACAAGCTGAAAAGCGCAAACGCTCGCCTCCAAGAGGAGCTGGAATCGAGCACCAACTACGCCCAATTCAAAGAAGAGTACTTGGTCTCTTCCATCTTCGTGGCCAAGCATGTGCGTGGCAATGAACTCGCAGAGCTTGCAGCGCAGGTCTTCGGCCGTTCCGTTCGTTTCATCCCTACAGGATCTCACCTGGACGAACGCTTCATGACACAGCGGTTTCGCTTCACGGCCTTTCCCAACGGGGAACATATCATTGTTACCGACTTCCCTGGACAAATGGACAAAGCCCTGGCGTTCCTGAGTAGCCTTGATGTTGGTCTCACCGTGGACGATACGGCTAGTCCGAAAAGGCCGGCAAACGAAGTGATGTTGTATTCACCGAGAGCGCTCGATACGGATCAAATTATCGCCCTGCTCGATACGGGCCCGCGCGACGGCTTGAGCGTTACGCCCGTAATCGGAACGAATTCTGTCCGCCTGGAAGGCACCCGCGTCAACCTGGAAGAAGCCGTAACCAAGCTCGAAGTCTCCGATTGCTATGCACCCCAAGTTCGGATCAAGGGGTACCTGATCCAGGCCTCCGATTCTGACAAAATCAAATCCAACGTTGCGCTGCCCAAGCCCCTCGTATCCGGCCTTCAAGGCGCCCTGCCCGGCCAGCAATTCGCTGGAATCGCTTCGCTCTTCCTGCAATGCTCGGCAGGCGAAGGACAGAGCATCGCAACCCGGACTTCCCCGCGTGGCAAAGCGGGTGACATGGAGATCAAGGACTGGACTCTCTCAGCCAGAATGGACTCCTACGATTCAGAAGCTGGTCTGCTCTCTTTGGACACCTGCACCTTCCGCGTCACGGTTCCCAACGTCCATAAGAACGGGGTCGATGTCGAAGAGCTGTCCGTCGACCTGGTCATACGCAAGGACGAGTTCACGGTCGTGGGTTCCATCCTTGGCGGCTCCATGTACCTGGTCCTCTCCTTCGAAGAGATCTAGTCGAGGCCATCCCCCAGCAGGGCGGGTGCCGGAGACAGTCCTTCCACCTACGAAAAGTGCGTACCCGGCGAGGCCGGGTACGCACTTTTCGTAGACGTGGAGGAAGGGTGCCCGGAACTCGCCAACCGAACAATTTCTCCGAACCGAACGCGCATGGGTGCTCACCCCATTGTGCAAAACACACCTGGATCCCGATCCCCCAGCTCCCTGTTCATTCCCATCCCGGGACGGCTATTGCCCCCTGTCAATTCCGACGGCCAGGGGTTCGACCAGATGTGGCCACGCCCCGGCCCTCTCCCTAAAATGGTTCCCAAAAGTTCGATTTGGGGGTGTCCATGGACCTCTTCTAGCTCTTGTCTTATCGACGAACGGGGTCCTTCTCTTCGGCCGCAGTAGATCGAACGACTGCAGGTGAAGAGACCATGAAACGACCGAGTTATGACCACTGTGCAACGACCGCTCCCCTCTTGGGCGAGACCATCGGACGCTGCTTGGATCGAGTTGCGGACAGCTACCCCAACAACGAATTGCTGGTTTCCCTGCCGCGAAATCAGCGCTTCACCTACCGTGAATTTGTGCAGATGGTCAACCGGGCGGCCAAGGCTTTCCTCAAGCTGGGCATCCGCCGGTGCGACCGGGTGGCGATTTGGTCCACCAACAATTACGAATGGGTGGTCACCCAGTTCGCCACCGCGCGCATCGGAGCCATCCTGGTCAACATCAACCCGGCCTACCAAACCCACGAACTAGAGTACGTGCTCAAGGAATCCCGGGCGCGTGGGATCTTGATGATCGAATCCTTCAAGAGCTCCAACTACCTCAAGATGTTCTACGAGGTCTGCCCGGAAGCGAGGAAGTGCGAACCTGAAAACATCGAGTCCTGGCGCTTCCCCCACCTGAAGAGCACGATCTTCATCGGTAGCCAACAACACCCCGGCATGTTGACGCGACGTTCCTTCGCTGAAAAAGGCGACGAGATGGACGACACCCTGCTCGATGAAGCCGAGCGCGACTTGGACATCGACGACGTGGTCAACATCCAGTACACATCGGGCACCACCGGATTTCCGAAGGGCGTATTGCTCACCCACAACAACATCCTGAACAACGCCTTCTCGGTGGGCGAGGTCTTGGGCCTGGTACCCGAGGACAGGGTTTGCGTGCCCGTTCCCTTCTACCACTGCTTCGGCATGGTGATCTCGAACCTGGCCAGCGTGACCCACGGCTCCACCATCGTGGTGCCGAGTCAGTCCTTCGAACCCGAAGCAACGCTGAAGGCCGTGCAAGAGGAACGCTGCACCATCCTGCACGGTGTGCCGACCATGTTCATCGCACAACTCGACGACCCGAGCTTCGGCAAGTACGACCTGACCAGCCTGCGCTCCGGCGTCATGGCAGGCGCGCCCTGCCCCGAAGATCTCATGCGCCGAGTGATCGACAAGATGCACATGAAGGAGGTCCTGATCGCCTACGGCCAGACCAAAGCCTCCCCCGCCACCACCATGATCCGCAGCAGCGACCCGCTGGAATTGCGCGTGGCCACCGTGGGCAAGGTCATGCCCCACCAGGAGCTCAAGATCGCCGACCCCGAAACCGGCAAGACCCTGCCGCGCGGCGAAGTCGGCGAAATTTGCTTCCGGGGTTACATGGTCATGTCCGGCTACGACAACATGCCCGAAGCCACCGCGGAAGCCATCGACTCCCACGGCTGGCTGCACTCCGGCGACCTGGGCACCATGGACGATGCGGGCTACGTGCGCATCACCGGCCGCACCAAGAACATGATCATCCGCGGCGGCGAGAACATCTACCCGCGTGAGATCGAGGAATTCCTGCACACGCTCGACATCATCGCCGACGTGGAAGTCGTAGGTGTACCCGACCCGATCTTGGGCGAAGAGGTTCTGGCCTGCGTGCGCCTGCACGGTGCCGCCGTGCAAAACCCACCTTCCCCCACCGACTTCCGCAATATCTGCAAGGGCAAAGTCGCCCACTACAAGATCCCCCGCTACTGGAAAGTCATGCAGGAATACCCCATGACCGCCACCGGCAAGGTCCAGAAGTTTAAGCTCGCGGAGATGGCCAAGCGCGACCTCGACCGGGGCATGCTGCCCGACTCCAAGAAGCGCGATGCGCTGCCGCAACCGTAGTGACCTCCGCGATGTCCGCGATGTTGCGGTAGAGCCGCCCCGATCAATTTCCCGAACGGAGTAGCGCGCGATACGGAACCAGGTACACTTTTTCACACTTCGGTCCGAAGCGTAGGAAGGCCTACGATCCGGCCGAAGTGTGCAAAAGTGTTACCTGGTTCAGCATCGCCTACTTGGGCCCGGCGAACTTCATGGGATCTGCTAGTATCAGGCCTCCTGAAACTCCCCCCACGGTCGGACCCCATGCGCTTACTCTCACTTGCCCTGCTTGGCACTTCCCTCTTGTCTCTTTCGTTTGGTCTAGCCGAGACAAAGGTGACATCGCAAGCTCCCAGCTGGGTCGAGATCGAAGGCAAGCAGGAGTTCACGGGTCGATTGATCGTGCGGCCAGTGCAACGCTTGCAGCACATGGCTGCGGGAAAGACCCTCGAGGAGGCCATGGCATTGGGCGTCACCGCAAGAACGCACCTGGCTCGCTTCGAGCGGCTGCGCCACATCCCGCAGACCGACGAGACACTTGTCATTGTTCCCAAGGGCCTGAGCGAACAGGTCCTCTCCGACGCCCTCATGGCCACCGGGCTCTTCCAGTACGCAACCCCCGACTGGCTGGTTTTCCCCTGCGCCCCGCAGCAGTCCATCAGCCCCTCCACGATTCGTAGTGTCAACTCACTGGACCCGGTCGCCGCTTCGCGCCGCCCCGTCTGCCCCGACGATCCGCTCTTCAGCGGCCAATGGCACCACGAACCGCACATCATGAATTCCTGCCTGGGCTGGGGTGTCAACACGGGCGATCCGGCGATCACCGTTGCGGTTTGTGATACGGGCATTCGCACCACGCACGAGGACCTGCTGCTCCATCGCAAGGAAGGCTACAACGCCTACGATCGCCTGTGGGAATCCCAAGGCGGTCAAGTGGGTCCTTCACCCCACTCCCATGGAACGCTCACCACAGGCGCGGCCGCAGCCAATGGCAACAATGGCGTGGGTGTATCCGGCGTGGGTTGGAACTTGAGCCACCGCATGATGCGGGTGAGCAATTTGGCCAGCGGTTCGGCGCCACTTTCCGTGCTGCAGCATGCTGCCCGGGTGGCGATCGAAAACGGAGACCGGGTTGCGAATGTCAGTTACACCGGAGTGCAGTCACCCTCCAACCTCACCACTGCGACCTATATGCGCTCCCATGGTGGAATCCTGGTGTGGGCCGCAGACAACAGTTCCACCGATCACTCTTTTGCCAACCGCAACGACGATGACCTGATCGTGGTCGGTGCCAGCGATTCGAGTGATGGCTTGGCATGGTTCTCCTCCTTCGGTTCCTATGTGGACCTGGTAGCGCCCGGGGTGGGCATTTCCACCCCAAGTGCCGGCAGCGATCAATCCTACAGCACACCCAACGGCACCAGTCTCTCCGCGCCACTCGCTTCGGGGCACCTGGCCATGATTTGGAGCGAACGGCCGACCCTCTCCCC
>JAAETM010000410.1 GCA_024228395.1 bacterium
CAAGCGCTACTTCAAGTTCGTGGAGGGTCCGATCTTTGCCAATATTGTTTTGGCGGATGAGATCAACCGGGCGCCGGCCAAGACCCAGGCGGCCATGTTGGAGGCGATGCAGGAGCACCGCGTCACCGTGCTGGGCAAGACCATGGAATTGGACCCGCCGTTCTTCGTGTTGGCGACCCAAAATCCGGTGGAGCAGGAGGGCACCTATCCCTTGCCCGAAGCCCAGCTCGACCGCTTCATGTTTCTGATCGAGGTGGGTTATCCCAGCGAAGAGGAAGAGGTCTCCATCGCGCGATTGACCACGGGGGGCGAGCTTCCGACGCTCAAGGCCCTGTTGGATGGGGATGGGGTTTCCAGGATTCAGTCCCTGGTGCGCCGGGTTCCGGTTCCCGATCACGTCTATTCCTATGCGGTGCGGCTGGTGCGCCAAACCCGGCCCGATGAGGAGGGCGCGCCCGATTGGCTCAAGCCCCTGGTTTCCTGGGGCGCGGGACCTCGCGCCGTGCAGTACCTGATCCTGGGCGGCAAAGCACGTGCGGCCATGTCCGGCTCCTTCGCCGTTCGCATCGAAGACATTCAAGCCGTGGCCAAACCCGTGCTCAAGCACCGGGTCCTGACCACCTTCGCCGCCGAATCGGAAGGCGTGACCGCCAACGAAGTGGTCGATCGATTGCTCCAAGAGTCCGCTCAGGTCTAGTCGGCCCTTCGATGTCGAATCGTTCCACCGGCCATCGCTTGCTCGATCCCGGGGCGCTCCTCAAAATTGGGCGCCTGGGGCTCGAGTCTCGTCAAGC
>JAAETM010000411.1 GCA_024228395.1 bacterium
GGTCAGGCTTCCAATGCCTGCCATCAGGCAGAATTGCTCGAAGCTCTCCGTCACGGCCTCAAACGCATCTTCAACAAACGCGTGGACATTCGGCGTAGTAGCAAGGGCCAGCGGGGATGTGGTAGCTGTCTTCATGATGTGGCTTTCTTTCTTAGTTTGAACACCCCGAGCCCACGACTCGGGGGAAGCAACTCTGCCCTAAATCAAAGTTTCAACACTGGTCGGGACATTCCCGAGACTCCGATGCCCGCCGACATTGATCCCGCGGAAGCGGCGCAAGAGCTTCTCAAACGCCGATCTACTCGGAGGAGCCTAGCCGAGTGGGCGCAACTCAGAGGTTTCGAGCCTGCAGCGCATCACCAGCTCATTATCAGGGAAATTGAGACATTCCTCAAAGGCGACGACGAAGTGCTTTTGCTGTTTGCTCCACCAGGATCGGCAAAGAGCACCTATGTCTCGATCCTGCTTCCAGCGTGGTATCTCGCCAACAACCCCACGCACAGCATCCTGGCTGCAACCCATAACGTCGAATTTGCCGAGAGATGGGGCCGTCGTGTTCGCAATGACATCGCCGATAATGCGGCAGTGCTGGGCATCAAACTGGCTGACGACAGCAAGGCGGCAACCCGATGGTCGCTTGAAACTGGCGGCGAGTATTACGGTGTTGGCGCTGGGGTGGGCATCTCAGGCTTTCGCGCAAACCTTGGCGTGGCCGATGACCTCTTTGGCTCCAGAGAAGATGCCTACAGCGAGACGGTCCGACAGAAGCGGTGGGATTGGTACGTGGACGACGTCTCCGCTCGGCTAAAGCCCGGCGCAAAACGCATTCTAATGAACACCCGCTGGCACGAGGAGGACGTAGCAGGTCGAGTGCTGGAGCAGATCGAACGCGGAGAGATTAAGGGCCGTGTCATCTCGTTCCCGGCGATTGCGGAGGAAAGCGATCCGCTAGGCCGCAAACCGGGCGATTACCTATGGGATGAGCCTGGCGGTTACAACTACGGGGCCTTCTTGAGGGCACGGCAGCGCGAGACGAGCCCAATGATGTGGGCGGCGCTCTACCAGCAAAGGCCCGCACCCGAGGAAGGCGACTACTTTAAAGCCGCATGGCTCAAACCCTGCGAGACCTTCCCAGACAGAAATACCATCCGGGTCTATGGCGGCTCCGACTATGCGGTTACCGCAGATGGCGGAGACTACACGGTGCACCTTGTCGTCGGACTCGATCCCGATGGGCGAATGTATCTAACCTGCCACTGAAATATCCCCCAACAGGGATTAGAGTCCCGGCATGAGTATGCCCTCTCGGGCGGTTAGAGCAACGGGCCGGCACGCGGAGCCATCAGAGAGCGCAGCGTGATGGCCTGTTGCGAGTTTGGCGGCAAAGGCCGCCGGTGTTTGGTAGCCGAGCGCCGAATGCGGCCGGCCCGTGTTGTAGTCTTCTTTCCAATACGCGATAGCGCGGCGCGCATGCTCGAGGCCGAAGAACAGGGTCTTGTTCAGCAGCTCATCGCGCATCCGCCCATTGAAGGATTCCACGAAGCCGTTTTGCATGGGCTTGCCGGGTGCAATGTAGTGCCAGTCGATGGCATGGTCCTTCGTCCAGGCGAAGATCGCATGCGAAGTGAACTCAGTGCCATTATCAGAGACAATGATCCCCGGCTTGCCGCGCCGGGCGATCAAGTCCGTCAGCTCCCGGGCGACGCGCCTACCCGAGATCGAGGTGTCGGGGATTGCGGCCAAGCACTCGCGCGTCACGTCATCGACGATGTTGAGAATCCGGAAGCGACGCCCATTGGCCATCTGATCGTGGACGAAGTCGAGCGACCAGCGGGCGTTGGCCCTAACTTCGACCAGAATTGGGGCGCGGATGCCAATGGCTCGCCTCCTGGCTCGACGCTTGCGGACCGTCAGCCCTTCCTCACGATAGAGCCGGTAGATCCGATTGATGCCCGAGGGCTCACCCTCACGCCTGAGCAGGATGAACAGGCGCCGATAGCCAAAGCGCCGCCGTTCATTGGCCAGCTCGCGTAACCTCGCCCGCAGCGCCGTGTCGGCGGGACGTCGCGAGCGGTAGCGAACCATCTTGCGGTCAGCACCGGCTATGAGGCAGGCCCGACGCTCCGACAGGTTCATGACGGCCTGCAGGTGAGCGACGGCTTCGCGCTTGGCGGCGGGCCCTACCACTTTTTTGAAACAAGCTCGCGGAGGGCGGCGGCATCCAGCATCTGCTCAGCCAACAGCTTCTTCAGCCGGACGTTCTCCTCCTCCAGCGCCTTTAGACGCTTGGCATCCGATACGTCCATGCCGCCGTACTTCGCCTTCCAGCTATAGATCGTTGCTTCACAAACCCCGTGCTTCCGCGACAGATCGGAGGCCTTCGCCCCCGCTTCATGCTCACGCAGAACCCCGATGATCTGCTCTTCCGAAAACCTCTTCCGCTTCATGGTCCGTCCCTCCAAAAGGCCCGGACTCTAAATCGCCGTGGAGGAAATCTTCAGTGGCAGGTCA
>JAAETM010000412.1 GCA_024228395.1 bacterium
GCCAGAGCCGATCGAGATTGAAGAAACCGAAGTTGAGCAGTTAATAAAAAAGGCAACCCAAGGGAGATTGGATGCTGCTGATCAGAAACGGCTTGTCCCGTTACTGCGGACCCTGGTATGGATTCAGCACACGCTGCTTGAAACCCGCATTGGCCTTTCCAAGTTGAAGCGCATGCTGTTCGGGGAAAAGACGGAGAAGCGCCCACGAAAATCGAAAGACCCGGACACGGAGGACGAGGGGGGGGGACGAAAGGCTCCCGCGACACCGCCGATGCCGGTGCCGGTTCCAACGACCCACCGACGGGTACAGCACCATCGGCGTCCAAGACGCCACCGGAAGCACAAGCGGGTGAATCAGGCCCCGCAAAGGCCCGCGGTCATGGCCGTCGAGCGGCGGCGGATTATCATGGCGCCGAGACGATTTTTTGCCCGCATGATCAGTTCCAGGCAGGGCATCAGTGCCCGCAATGTAAGCGCAGCCGGCTGTACAATTTACCCGCTTTGGTCCGCCTGCGTTTCACCGGTCAGCCATTGGCGTTGGTGACACGCTTCGAGCTCGAGCGGCTGCGCTGTGCAACCTGTGGTTTTATCAGCGTGGCCGCCATGCCGCCCGAGGCAAGCCGGGAGACCTATGATGTGAGTCTCAAGGTGAACTTGGCCCTGGCTCATTATCATCTGGGTCTGCCGTTCAAACGCATCGAATCTTTCCAGGAGTTGCTGGGCATGCCGTTGCCCGATGCCACCCAGTGGGAGTTGGTGGAACAGGTGGCCGACAGCACCTATCCGATCTATGAATGGCTCAAGCAGCTGGGCGCCAACCAACCGTTGGTTTATCAAGACGACACTGGCGCACGGCTCTTATCCTTGATCCGGGAAAACCGGGCCGACCCGCCGCCACAACGCACGGGGATGCATACTACCGTTCTGCTGTTCGAGGGGGAACAATCGATTTGCCTCTATTTCAGCGGCCGTCAGCACGCCGGTGAGAATCTCGATGATATCCTCGTCTTTCGAGATCCGCATCTCCCCCCCATGCAATGGATGTCAGACGGTTTGTCGGCCAATACCCCCAA
>JAAETM010000413.1 GCA_024228395.1 bacterium
CTTCACATTCCAGCTTTCCATGGGGTTGACCAAGTCGGGAGAGAAGACGACCTCGAATTGCTCGCAGACCACGGGCATGTCGCGGGTGGGTTTCAATCCAAGGGGTTTGAGCACGCGGGTGTAGTAGTCCCAATGCACACGGCGCCAATATGAGAGGCTGCGGTCGCCCTCGCCGCCGATCTGGGCGAACTCGGCGGTCACTTCGTCAAAGGGCACCACGTCGATGCGGTGGGTGCGAATCACACAGCGCGCGATGCCATCCCCATCGGTCACCACACTGAGTTCGCCTTCGAGGGGCATGGATTCCGTGCCGGCTTCGTACTCTGCGACCGAGCCCGCCGTGGCGCGCTTGACCCCTAGCAATACAAGATCCACCAACCCGTCGGCACTCTCTTTCGTATCGCAAAAATGCCAGGCGGTGAAGACCCTGTCGGTGGCCTCCGGAGTGTCACCCAGGCTCGCCAGGTAGGACTTCCAAAGGGCCGCCACGGAGGCAGCTTGGGGTGCGGCGGGTTTCATGGGGCGCTATGGTACCAAGCGTATTGGCGAATCGACTTGCCCTTCGCACACTTCGGCCCGAACCGCAGGCATTGCCAACGGTTCGGGCCGAAGTGTGCGAAGGGCGCTGTGCGCGTTTTGTTATCCGCGCCCCAGCACCATCTTGAAAGCCGTGCCGACGCCGAGGACCAAGAACAAGGCGTCTACCAAATCAAGGCTATCTTTGAGCGCATCAAGAAGTCCATACTCTGCCTTGATGTCCGCGCGCACCTCTTCAATATAATTCAACTCCCCAGTCGGAGTTCGCACCTGCTTGAAGAGGGGAATCAAGTTGGCACGTGCGGAAGCCAATGACTCCGCATCGAAATCTTGAGACCCGTCTGCCGCTGAATACTTGTGGACCACAAGGAACTTGGTCAGTGTTTCATCATCAACTTCGCCCTTCAAGTGCGAGTAATCCAGAGCATCGCTCTTCAGGTCGAGTAGTTCACCTTGGAACTTATCGCCCTCGAGGTACGCATCATAAGACGCGTTGAGCGAATAGTGGGTCGCGCCGATGCGTCCACCAAGAATGGAGAGGGCCGCCAACACCGCTGCCAATACTGCGGGGCGCATGCCAATTCCACCCGCCTTCATTGTGCCAAACCCGACCAAAGCGCCGATGCCCCAAGCAACCCAACCTATTTCATAATCCGTTTTGATAGCGATGCCGGCCCAAACGACAGCTCCCAAGATGGCCGCGCCTATCGCAGCTCCAATGACCTTGCCATCCATCTCGCCGCCGGCGGGTTCGTCGTCCCAAAGTTCCGTCCCACAGGAAGGACAGGTTTCCAAACTTTCGTAGTTGCGAGGGAGTCTTTCACCGCAGGAAAAACAGGACTGAGATCTGGTCATAGGGGTTGAAGGTTGAAGGAATCGCAGGTGACCCGGTGGGGTCCCGGAAGGGGTACCAAAGTGGGACAAGGGGCCCACCTTAGCGCAAGATTCCTATCTGACAAGGTGTTCCACTCCCCCCCCCCCAACCACCAAACCAGTACAAGGAAAGTACAAGGAATCTGAATCCGATCGAGCCCGTCCCCGAAATTGTCAAACTTCTGCATCTCCGGGGGCACACCGGGTACGGCTCCCACCTGGAATAGGGTCGGCGTGGTAACCTAATCCGTCGAAATCGGTTTGCACGTGCCCCAAGCACGCACCTCCCTCCTTTCTCTCCTGAAAAAAGGACCATATGGTTGATCCCACGCATGAACGAGGTACCACTCGTCGAAGTCTCATTGGCGGCCTTCTCGGCGGCTTAAGCCTCGCCGCCGCTCGCCCCCAGGACGCTGTCGTCACAGCTGGCAGCAAGCAACGAGCGGGCAAAAAGTCCAAGGTCACAGGCCCCCAAGGCGCCGGAGGAATGGCAGCCGCTGCCCCCTCCACTTGGAGCCTGCGCGCGGTCGCATCCAGCTACAGCTTTTCGAGCGGTACTAGCATGCCCTTCTTTCGCCTGGAGAACGTGACCGGCGCAACGATGCATGGCAATATTCCCTCGATCGAAGCTGTCGAGGGACAGTCGGTGATATTGGAGATCGAAAACCAATTGCCCATCCCGATCAAGCCTGGGGTGGTGGGAGGCGTCAACGGCCCCACCATCTATCCGGGTAGCACGGGTTTGTTCGTATTCGCCATGCCGAGTGCGGGCAGCTACATGATTGGCCCCGCCCAGGTTGTCCCGTCTGGGGGTGGCACCCACCAACAGGCCAGGCCCAGCCGGTACATCAACGGCTTCTCTGCCATGCTGATCTCGCGCCCCTCGAGTGGAGCCAGCGAGCTGTATACCGGTGGACCGGCCTACGACAAGGAATATTTCATCCTGTTCGAGGATGAGGACGATCGCTGGAACGCATTCATGAACAGCTTAAATGCGCGCCCGCCCCTCACGTCCTACGAGCCCAACTACTTCATGATGAATGGTTTGGCGTACCCTGATACCGCTTCGGACGCCTCCACCTACGTCACCGGGGACTTGGGCGACCGCATC
>JAAETM010000414.1 GCA_024228395.1 bacterium
CACGCTCACATGGCCAGCGCGCACGTCGCTTGAGATGGGCTCGGGAAGCCCCAGGTATTCGGGCAGGTGAATGGAAGCGCGGGCCTGCACCACTTCGGCACGGTCCACGGGGACCAGATCGCAGGTGCCGCGCCAGTCACCGATTTCGAGGCTCGCCACCTTCGATTGCTGCAAACCTTGCAGATCGAATCGATAGGCGCCATCCACCAGGGGCGCATCCAGGCTCTCGCCACCCGCCAAGACCAAGCGGCCGGTGTCAGGTTGGTGGATCGAGTCCTCGGTCAAACGCAGCTTCACTTGGAATTCTTCCAAGCGGGCAACGACCTGTTGTTCGGGCAATGGCTCGAGGCGTGTGAACGTGTAGCGTTCCACCGAGCCTGCGGGCAGCAACCAGCGCAAGAAGGCATTCTGTGCGGCTCCGGGAACCTGGGAGGATCCCACGGCGATCACCAGGACCAAGAGTCCAGCCAGCGCACCCCAAGTGCGATGCCAGGACTTGGGCAAGGTGTGTCCGATGGTCTGCCGACTCAAGGCTTCGTCGCCACTTTGAATCGCGGCCAAGGCCAACTCGGGGGAACGCTCAAACTCCTCCCGGTCGTGGGTCAGCTCCATCACCGACAGAAGGGAATCACCCACGCGAATGTCCTCACGTGCCACGCGCTGTGCCA
>JAAETM010000415.1 GCA_024228395.1 bacterium
ACCATCCCCACCATGTCCGCCCACGCCCAGGAATTTTCGCCCGAAGTCCTCATGCAACACGTGGACCTCTACGTGAACCCTTGGACCCAGGACCTGGGGCCCCAAGGCCGCGCCGCCATCGAATACCTGGACCGACGAGCCCGAGCTGCAGACTTGATCCCAAAGAACCTGCCGCAGCTGGAGTTTGCCACATAACTCCACGTCCCTTCTCGTACCCGGAGCGCCCACATGAAGAAGTTCTTTTCCATCCTGCTGTCACTAAGCCTTCTTGCCTGTGCCCAAATGTCAGGCAGCGTCACCCAATGGGACGACCCTCTTCCGACGGGCCCCGTCATCGTTGGAGTGGTAACCCATCCCGATGGGCATGCGCTGGCAGGCATTCCGGTGACGTCCCATTCAGGATTAGCCACACGCTTCCCCTCCGATTCCACTCACACAGACGCCGAAGGCCGTTTCCGAATCGAGAAGATCAACTGCACACAGCAACGTGATGAGGACGGTATCTGGAGGGCCTTCGTTGGCATCTGCGTGGGCTCCGTACGATCGGACCTCAATCCCCCCGAGTTCCTGCCCTGGAAGGACGTGCACGTGGAAATGTCGCCCGGGAATGTGGTTCACGTCGATTTCGTATTCGACCCCATGGCCATCGCTCCCGAGCACCGAGCCGAATAGGTGACAAGAGGCCGTGGGGGTCGCAAGGCCTGCCCCCCCACACAGTCGAGCAATCCACCAGGAGCCGGGCTCCGTACCATGGTTTTTTTGATATTCACGCCGCGTTAGGGCACAAGGCCGCGTTACATGTCCATGATCGACAGAGAAATGGAATCACAAACTGGCAAAACGCGTGGCCTAGTACTCAGCGTGGAGACCTTGATGGCCCACGAGGAGTTTGTGCGCTGCGTGGTGCGACGGATCCTGCGGGATTCGGGGCATGAAGATGATGTGGTGCAGGGTACCTGGCTTCGAATCATGGAGGGCCGTAGCCGCACGTTTGATTCCGTAGCTGGAGCCCGAACCTGGTTGGGCCGGGTCAGCACCAACTTAGCTAGAAGTCTACTGCGCAGCGAAAAGGCCAGGGCCGCGCGAGAAGAACGGGTCGCCAAAATGGAACTTGGGGACTCAGCCAATACAACAGCAGAGAGGGTCGAGGCCCGGCAGCGGGTTGCAGAGCGCGTGCTAGCCCTGGATGAGCCCTACCGAACCGTTGTGTTGCTGCGCTACGAAGAGGGTCTTTCGCATAGGGAAATCGCGAAACGTTTGGGGCGCGCGCCTGGGACCATACGCTCCCAGTTGAGTCGAGCCCATACTCTACTGCGCACGGAGCTCGATGCGGAATTCGGAAACCGCGGCGCATGGGCAGCATTGGCTGTGCCAGTGGGCTCTTCCTGGAAGGCTCCCCTTCCGGCCAGCGTCGCCTCCACCTGGTTCCTACCGATCGCCCTAATCGCATGCGCCGCTGTCTTTGGCATATGGGGTTTGATGAGTATGGACGCGCAAGAGGGCGACGATGCAATCGAACAGGTTGCGACATTGGCTCCACAACAAGCGCTGCTGCAGGAACCCGAGAGTGAAGCGGATAGCAGCCAGGCAACGGAACCCCGCCAGAAGGACCGGCAGCCGATCCCGGCCAATGCCCAAACCGAATCAACACCCGACCAAATGCCTGGGGTAGTGGCGCCTGATGACACACCCC
This sequence comes from bacterium, assembly GCA_024228395.1. Classification (GTDB taxonomy): domain Bacteria; phylum Planctomycetota; class UBA1135; order UBA1135; genus NORP259. Next base: position 1,694 of record JAAETM010000415.1, read on the forward strand.
TAGGTCAACTCCTCCGCCGCTTTAGCAAGGGCCAAGTAGCCGTGCAGCTTGTGGACTTCGCTACCGGGCTGCCCGTTGGAAAAGGAGAGGTCCACGCTTGGTCCAAGGAGGATCGCAAGGTGGTGGCCAAGGGGTCTGTCGATAGACAAGGTCGGCTGAGCTTCAAACTCTCGGAGGGGGAATACGACTTCCGAGTCCCAGAGGACTCCCTGCCAAATGGCTGGATCCCCGCGCCCTTGCAGGACTCAAACCATCCGCCCAATGATCTGGGTTTCCATGCGCCTTCTGTACAAGTCGCTGGCAAGGAGAAAGTAGCAATCCAAGTACCCGTTCATCGTGCCTGCACCATTAGCGGCCATGTGTTTGACTTCCAAGGCAAGCCCGCCAAGGGTATGCTCGTGCAGGTTGGCACGGCCAAAGGAGGTGTTTACCAAGTCTTTAAAAACGCGACCACCAACGCGCAAGGCTTCTACGAGATCACGATACGGTCCGGGTACTATCGGGTGCGGGTAGGGGTCGGCTCCAGCGACCACCCATTGCGAAAGAACTATCCCAAACCCAAACCGCAAGAGGCCAATTTGGAAAACGGGGACCAACTAACCCTGAACTTCCATTACAAGAAGGGCCAGGCCAAGATCGTGGGGCGCCTCGTGGACCTGGAGGTAATTCCGGGCGAAGGAGACTACTACTGGAAAAACATGAGCGTGACGTTGATGCCACGCTGGCCGCACGGACCTCCGGCCGAAGACGTTCAAAATTACCTCTTCAACGATTGGGTGGCCGGAGCTTATACCGACGAAGAAGGCCTCTTTGCAATCACCGGGCTGCTGGCAGGATCCTACAATCTTAGCTGCGCCATATATGACCATGAGCCAGGCAACCGTGACAGCAAGCTAGGAGCCTGGGGCAAGAGGGTCGAATTGGACTTGCACGCCGGACAGACAATAGACCTGGGTGATTTGAGGGTTCTGCGCCCACGCCCCTGTGATGTGACCGGGCGTGTACGCTTGCCCGCATCCACGCCAGCGCACAAGATCGAAATGCAGGTGACCTACCCAAATTGGAATAACGGGCGCGATTTCAAAAAGACCGTGCCCCTGGGCAGGGACGGTTCCTTCACATTTTTCGTCCACACCAGCCCCGATCAGACCCCTGGCATCGTGAAGCTTCGCAAGCGAGGCCAAGAGGACTGGGCCCTGATCCAAGAGTTTCCCGCCTACCCGGGTAGCAAACAAACGCTCGATCTGAAATTCCCGTAAACCCCTCCACACCGCCCTCCCCCCAACGAAGCCGGCTAAGGCAAGAGCCCACCACAATGACCGCCCGGGATAATCGTAGTTTCCCAACACACGAATACGCAGCCTGACTCCACGCGGCACCGAGGCCAGACCCCATACCCAAGCAAACCGCCCAGGTGCCTGGCACGCATCGGCCGCTTGCGGCCCAAACCGTCGGCTCTCGGCACCCCGCATCTCCGCAAGCGGCGGATTCGTGCCTGGCTCCGTACGTTAAAGAACGACCGCACCCAAAGGCGCGGTCGTTCCTGATATTTGCCGTGAATGGCAGGTTCCTGGCTCGCTTCCACCGTCTGTATCCGCATCGCCGACTCCCGGCAACCCGTTCCTTGCAGGCGATAGATTCGTGCCTAACTCCGTATTGCTAGCTCTGGCGTCCGCCGGAGTCGCGCAGTTCGAGCATTTCCTTGCGCACGTCCTGGGCCAGGTTCTTGACCTCTTGCATGGCCTTGCGGACACGGGAGGTGGCGGCCTTGTTGCCGTCCTCTGCGCGCTCCACGTCGGCGCGGGCTGCTTCGAGGGTCTCGATCATCTTGTTGTAAAAGTCGCTCATGTTTGTATCTCTTGGGGCTAGGGTTTGGGTCGTGATGGATGTCGCCGGATGGGATCGCACCCGGGTGGGCGGCCCCTAGGGGGCAGGAAGCGGGGTCGGCGGCCCGCAGCCTCTGGTAATAGCAGACACTTTCCTGCTGAGGGATCAAGCTCGAAACGGCCCGGAAAGGGTCTAGAAGCCATCTTTAGGGCAGGAAAAGCGCCCCTCAACGGGCCTAAACCATTCCAAGAAAGCGGCTTACGTGCGCGACGACGCAATTCTGGCCCAGAACCGGCTTGGGACGCCAGAATCGCCCCTTTTGAGCCCGAGGGGTCCCATGGGGCCGGAGGGCGACGCCGATCGGGTCCTTCAGATCTTGCGGCCCTTGTAGCCCCCCATGGCCAGCACGACCTTCCACTGGGCCGCCGAAACCGGCTGAACCGACAAACGCTGGCCCCTCTGGACCAGGGGCATTTCATCCAGCTCCGGGTTGTCCTTGATGTCCGTGAGGCTCACATACCGGGGCAGGCCAGCCACGGCTTTGATCTCCACGCCATACCAGCGCGGCTCTTCGGGTTTGGCCTTGATGTCGAAGTGCTTGTCCTTGGCGTCGAACTGGGTCGGGTCGGGAGCCCCCTCCTTGACCACTTGAGCCACGCCCACAACCCCCGGCGGCTTGGTTCGGGAGTGATAAAACAGCACGCCATCCCCCTTCTTCATCAGGTCACGCATCATGTTGCGGGCCTGATAATTGCGCACACCGTCCCAGAAGGTGGTCTTTGCGGGGCTCTCGAGCAGGTTGGCCCAAGAGAAGGCATCGGGCTCGGACTTCATCAACCAGTATTGGCGTTGCTTGGGCATGGTGCTTTGTGGGAAGGCTCTGGGGAGCCCAGACTACCGGGCCCATGGGGCGCCCCACCACCCTTCGGGCAACAAAAACCAGGAAACTGGTGTTGGCGTTATCCCGTCCCATGCCGTACAAGTGCCCCCCGGTTGGGAGTGGATCGGTACTGGTGTGCCGCCCGGTCTTCAAAGCCGTTGGGTTGCGTGAACAGCGTGACCGGTGGGTTCGATTCCCATGCACTCCCGCCATACCGGCCCTGGTTGACCACTAGCCCAGGGCCAAGGGCAGAAGCCGCCCGGGCACCCCATGCCCCAGGCTACCAGGCAATCCCCCCGCCCAGCGCACCAAGCAAGGCTGGCCATCGCGCAAGCCTTCGAGTCCACAGGTGAATTCGATGCCATGGCTGCACCGGTCAAAGTCCTCGGGCAGCAGCAGGCTCAAACCCTGTCCAGCGCGCCGGGTTTGACCCGCCAAACGTACGATCAGGTGGGGATCCGCGATGCCCGCAGGGTCTTCGATCTGGATCACCAACCGGGTGCCCTGCCGGCGAAGGGTCACGCTGGCGGGTTTCTCCCCAGGGCTCTCGCACAACATGATCAGCCGACGGGTCAAACCTTCAGCAATCGCTCGGCGCACGCGCACCAGGGGCGCATCCAGCAGCAATTGACCACCGGGTCGCAATTCGGTGGTGCCGGTGGACACCTTCCACTTGTACAGGGCCGCAAACAGGGGATCCCGGCCTGGACTGCGGGCGCCGCCCCGGATTTCGAAGGTCACACTGCGCTGCTCCCCCGGCTCCAGGTCCAGGATGCAGGGCAATCCGTTCAGTTCGAAGGCCCCGCTGGGAAAGACCACCGTGGCGCGCACTTCCACCGGGAACGGAAAGGGATTGCGCAGGATCACCGTGGGCTGCCAGTCACCGAACCACTCGCCCCGGGCACGCTCCAGATCGCCCAAGGCTTCCGGCTCAAGCACCCATTCGGGCACTTGCACGGGATAAGGACCCTCGTCGTCGGGCGCCAAGTGGCAGAGGGCCCGCACGGCCAGGGCCCGGTAGGGTTCGTTGGTGTTGAAGCCGAACATGCCGCTGCGAACGGCGTCGAGCAATTGCTCGGGTTTGTCGAGGGACCAGCCCCAGCGCTCCACGCGCCCCCAATCCGCCTGGCCGGCTTCGCTTTCCCAGCCGCCCGGGCCAATCCCCATGGCGGTGACCCCTTGGTCCCGGCAGAACTTGAAGTCCTCGTCCGTTGCGATCTCTGCCAGCAACATGGAGGGCAAACCCGCGCGCCGGGCTTCCAGCACCACCTCGCGCAGGAAGGAAGCCACCCGCACCTCAAGCCCCGGTTCGGTGGCCTCCAGACCTTCTTGCACAACCTCGATCAGCCCCGTTTCTTTCAACTCGATCATGTGGAAGGGCCGTTGCCCTTCGGGCCCAATCAGATCCAAGACCTCGTCGAACAATGGCAGAGGTTCCCCCCGATAGCGCTTGGAAAACCAGGAGCCAGCATCGATACCAAAGAGCTGGGGCAGGGTGCACTCCGACAGGGCGCCGGTGGCGTCCGTGGTGCGTTGCAAATCGGCGTCATGGATCAAAACCGCTTCGCCGCTGCGGCACGCCCGAAGGTCGTACTCAAAACCATCCAGGCCACAATCCATGGCGCGGCGCATGCCGCTCAGGGTGTTCTCAGGGGCCTCCCGGGGTGTACCCCGGTGGCCCAGAATCAAGGGCGGGCCCGGCACGCTGCGCCCCGTGGCATCCGACTCAAAGAGTCCCCCATACACATCCAACCCGTCCTGCATGGGACTCAACGGTCCTGATTCATAAAGGGCAAGGCCATGACCTTGCCGGAGTATCCGCAGGTCACCAGGGTCGGGGTAAACGTTCCTTCCCCGCGTTCGATGCGCGCACTGCACAGGTGATGCAAGCGGTCATCGTCAGCCTGCACGTGCACGGCAGCTTTGTTGGCCCCGATGCGTGGCAAGATACTGACCCTTCCATCATAACTTGCCGTCGCCAGAAACCAGGGCGCAGGAATACCGAGGTCATGCTGCTCCAGAAACAGGGCGCCACGCAGGCGATCGGGGCTTCGGAAGAATAGGATGTCCCCACGAAAGCCTTCGGAATAGCAATAGAGCCCCCCATCATTGCAAGAAACGGCCACCTGACTTTCGTTCGCGTCCAGACGGGCCAAGGCATCAGAAAAGCGCCAAAGCACGCGGGTTTTCCACGGGCCCAGCGGGTCCCCTGCCGGAACCAAGCTCACCAAGTCGCCACTGGCGCAAGCCACCACCAAGCCACCAAAACCCAGGGCCAACCCCTTGGCCCGACCAGGTAGATGGCCGAGGACTTGATGCTTCAACCCCCCCTTCGCGGGTGAAAAGCGGTGCACGCCCTTGGCATAACCAGCCAGATAGATCGCCTGTTTGTCGGCAGCGACCGCGTGCACGAGCGCGGAATCCTGGAGCAGTACTTCCCGCTCCCAGCCCTCCAACCAGGATCCCTCTTCATTTGTGGGTCGGGTGAACAGATAGGCCACACCCTCTCCGGGTGAATCCTCATCCCCACGCAACTTGCCCACAGTCACGAAACCGGTTTGCCCCTTGAGACCCGGCAGGGTGGCAACACCGATCGCTTCCCCCGGAAGTTTGTCGATCACACCGGATTGCCAGCCCCCGTCATCGAAGCGTGCGGCCCAAACAGAACCGTCGCCGCAGACGGCTATGATCTCGTCCCCGGGGAAACCATCCAAATCCCCAGCGGCGCAACCTCCAAACTTCGCGGGGCCCTGCATCACCACCTCCGCTGCTTCGGGAGGCGCCCAATCGAGGGGCGTTTCCCGGACCTCCGGCGGGCTTGAGCAGGAGATCATGATCAGGGTCAGTGTCAACGAGAGGATTGGGCTGCGCATTGCGTGGTTTTCAAGGGGGTAGGGATCAGGTCAATTCGATGCGGTGGGCCCCAGGCGATGTCACATGCCCCACCCTTCGCACCATCACCTCGAGTTTGGTGAGCTCATCCTGGAGGTGCTTTTCTGCGCTCTTGGGAATGGAGATCAAAAGGCCGCCGGAGGTTTCCGCGTCAAACAGGATGTCGGCGATGGCGGCTTCCACGCCAGCTGCGGTAGAAACGTGTTCGCCGATCGCTACGCGACCCCGTGAGCTGCCACCCGAAACGACCCCGTCCTTGGCGAAGGCCAAAGCTCCAGGGAACAGGGGCAAGTCGTTTGTTTCGAAGCGCAGGGTCACGTTGCTGGCTTTCGCGATGTTGTAGGCGTGCCCCACCAAACCGAAGCCGGTGATGTCGGTGGCGGCATGGGCTCCGGCGGCAACCATGGCCTTGGCGCCATCCCGGTTGAGCATCGCCATGACCTTGCCGGCTTTGACCAAGTCCTCGGGGGTCAGCAGCCCCTTGCGGTTGGCCGTGGTGATCGATCCCATGCCCAAGGGTTTGGTCAGGTATAGGACGTCCCCGACCTGGGCGCCTTCATTGTCGATCACGTCCTTTTCGTGGATCAGGCCAGTGACCGAAAAACCGAACTGGGGCTCCTCCGAACGCACGGTGTGTCCACCCGCCAAGACGGCTCCGGCCTCGCGCACCTTGTCGAATCCGCCACGGAAGATTGCCATCATCCATTCATCGGAAAAGCCCGGTGGGAAACCCGCCAAGTTCAAGGCCGACAGCGGCTGCCCGCCCATGGCGTACACGTCCGAAATCGAGTTGGCCGCAGCGACCGCACCGTACAGGTACGGGTCATCCACGACGGGCGGAAAGTAGTCCACGGTTTGAACCAGACACATGCCATCCGCCCCGGCCGCACCCAGGCGTACCACGCCCGCGTCGTCCATGGTTTGTGGGCCGACCAAGAGGTCATGCCGCTCCGCCACGCCTACTTCCCGCAGAACCTGCGAGAGTTGCCCTTGTGGCAACTTGGCAGCTCAGCCCGAGCAGGCGGCGTAATCGATCAGACGTTTGTTCGTTTCGGTGTCCATGGGAGTAGAGGTCGCCATCGGGCCCAGGTCTTGAACCCATTCCAGCGGGGCTCGATCCTAATCCAGTCCCGCGCCCCTTCCAATGGAAATTCTCCCAGCCCTCCCCCTTTGGGAGGAGGGTTCGCGCCACGCACGCTCGCTTCGCGTGGATGGAAGGATGGCCGCGGCCCCCCCCCTAAATCCGACTAGGCGGGATGGTAGCGGGGCCTGCGGTGCACAGCATGGCGTTTCCGCAGGTGTCTACGATCAGGGGCGCCTCGGCTGCGATTTGCTCGTAGGGCGAGGCTATGTGGTCGGTGACCAAGATGAAAGCCGCGGAGGAATGGAATGAAGCGTCACTTAGCAATTGGCTGGTGTTGCTCGCAAGGGCTGCCGCATTCACCGGCAAGGGACCAGGAACATGGGGCACCGGGGCAAGCCCCTCCGGTGGCAGCTCGGTGAGCAATTGCAAGGCATCATGCCCAGCCATTTCTGCACACCAAGGCTCGGGAAAACGGACCATGGGCGAACTCCCCTTGAGCGAGGTGCAAACCGCTCCGTCGCCCGGATCCACACCGACCACGGGGGCGGTGCGTTGCTCGATGGTACTGCGAAGTGCCGCGTGGCCGTCGGCGCTGACGTCGGGGGCGAGGGTCATGGAAGAGAAAACCCTAGCCCGAATATTTCATGAATACGCTCCCCAGGCTTCGCAAACGGGCCCCTCTCGATTCCTGGAACACGTCTTCAGGAAATATCCGGGCTAGGAGTCCAGGGAGTCGATCGCCTGGCCGATGGCCGTGATCAGCAGGGGGGTCTGTCCTTCCAGCAATGTGCGTGGATCGATCCAAACACGATCCTCCTGAACGCGCGCAAACACGGGCGGCTCGGCGCGGCGCAGGGCTTCGGAAAAAGCTGCAGGGGAACTCGATTGCAGGTTCAATTGGAGCGAGAAGGTATCCAGCGCGGCTGTCGGTGCGCTACCGCTTCCCGGCTGGGACTGCGAAGCGGCCACTTCAACGGTCAAACCTACCATTCCTTTCAGTTGCCCTTGGATTTCCTCGCAACGTTCACGGACTTCT
>JAAETM010000416.1 GCA_024228395.1 bacterium
CCTGCATGGAGCGCGGGATAGGTCGCTGCCGGGACGTTAGCTGCTTGGAAAAGTGGAGAAAAGTGACGGACGCTGTATCGTGTATGGTGTGCGTGACCGCCTCAAACAATTGGGTGTCCTGGGTCCTGTCGTCCTGTTCACGGGGCTGGGTCCTTTGATCGGTGCCTTCGTTCTGGCAGGAACAGGGCCGCTGTGGGTGGATGAATTCCGGGAGATGGGGGGCGCGCAGGTCCCCGTCTTCTTGGCGTTGACGGCGGTGTTGGCTGCCTACTCCTTGATCCCAACGCACGCGTCGTCCCTGCTGGGCGGAATGGCTTTTGGTGTGGGCCTTGGCTCCGCCATGGCAGCGCTCGGGATCCTCATGGCAGCCACTTTGGGCTTCACCACCCTACGGCTTCTCTTGCGCAACAAGGCGCTGCATGCACTCTCCCACCACCCCCGTGCGGAGGCCATCCACCGGGAGCTTGACCAGGGCCACTACCTGCGGAGCATTATGCTACTGGCCCTGATCCGGCTCTCTCCCGCCCTGCCATTCGCCACCACCAACCTGCTGATGTCCACCACGGGCATCCGCCTCTTTCCCTTCCTGATAGGTTCCTTGATCGGAATGGCCCCGCGCGTCATCGCGGTGGTCTGGATCGGATCGAGCCTTTCCGAATTGGACCTAACCCAGGCTGCCGACCGCCGCCTATTGGGTCTTGGAATTTTGGCGACCGTCGTGGTTTTGTGGGTCTTCCGCAAGGTTTCTAAGAGAGCCCTGACCCGATTGGAAAGTGAGTGATTTGGTACGCGCGTACCTTTTTCCATCCCGTACCTTGTTGACGAACCAAGGCCTAAATCCATGCCAATGCGCGTGCTTCCCAGATTCCACATATTTATTCCCCTTCGAGATCGCGTCTTCCAGGTCGAGGTACGGAGTCGGGACAACTTCAATCGATTATCGGGGGCTGAGGTGTTGCGGGATGAGGCGATTCGGGCCCCGATAATAGAGTGAAGGTGTGCCGACTCCGTACCTTCGCGTACCAAATCACTCACTTTCCAATCGGGTCAGGGCTCTCTTGGCAACTTTGCGGAAGACCCACAAGCCCACGGC
>JAAETM010000417.1 GCA_024228395.1 bacterium
ACCTCCACTCTCTGGTACCACGAGTCCCAGCAATACGGGGACAAACCCATGGGAACCCCGGGCTTCGAGGGCGCCACGCCCGCGTACGTGATCTGGAACCTGCTCGAGCGTTACACGCGCGAGGGCGACCTGGTGGTGGACCCGTTCTGCGGTGGAGGCACCACCATCGACGTGGCGCGCAGCATGGAACGTCGAGGCCTGGGTTACGACCTGCGCCCCATCCGCGAAGACATCTTCCGCGCCGACGCGCGCAAGTTGCCCCTCGAAGATGGCAAGGCCGATTTCGTCTTCATGGATCCGCCCTATTCGACCCATATCGAATACTCGGAAGACCCCAACTGCATCGGAAAACTCTCCGCCTTCGAGGACGCCTACTTCGAAGCCATGGGAGCCGCCATCGCCGAAGCCGACCGCATCCTGCGCAACCGCCGCTACTTCGCCATCTACGTCAGCGACTCCTTCAAAAAGAAACAGGGCTTCATCCCGATCGCCTCGCACCTTGGCGCCATGCTCGAATCCCGCTTCCGTCCCATTGACCACGTGGCTGTCGTGCGCGGCAACCGCAAGTTGGAAAAGCCTGGCTTCCATAAGGCCGCTGCCGAAGGCAACTTCTTTCTGCGTGGTTTCAATCACTTGATGATCTTTAAGAAAGAGAAGTGAATCGGGAATTGCCTTTTCCGGAGGAGCCTCAATTCGGTAGCGAACAGCGCCGCGTTCAATACAATTCAATACAATGAGCAAAAAAGGCTGTTTGGACGAAAGGGCGGCCGGTGTGGATCACGCTCCTGGTGATCGGGCTGGGGATGATCCTTTGGGTCGTCAACCAGGGCGGAGAGCAGGAGTCAGGAACGCCCGGTTTGGAGAGCGCGGACACCAGTTTAATTGAGAGCCAAACCACGCCCCAAGCGGAACTGGTATCAGCTCAAGAAGAGAACGAGCCCCAGGATGCCAGGAAAGGTGTTCCCGGTAGTGCCCTCGCCAAATCAGTCAGCAAAGGATCCGACACATCCACCCCTTCCGGCTCGGACGTGCTGTGGATCGAAGGGGTCGTAGAAGCTGCGGAAGGAACTCCGGCGGACGAGCGAATGGAAGTCATCGCGCGGGGGAAGGCCTTCAAGGGCCTCCAGGGGCGCCGGCAGCATCGGGTTCCAGTTGATGCCAATGGGCGCTATCGGGTAGCCGTTGCCAAAGGAACACGCCGGGCTCGGTTGTCGTTGGTCGGTCGATACAACTTTCTCGGATCCTCAGTGAAATGGAAAGTGGAGGAAGGTCCTCCGCCCATCCTTCGCCCTAGCCTGGGGTCCATTGCTGTGGTTCATATTCGTACTGATTCCACAGAGCCCCTTGTTGGTTTTAGGGCGGAAGTTGGCGGAGGTCGAAGGTGGAGGGGGAGCCGAAATCCAGAGCTAGTCTCCGGGGATCGAGTCGAGTTGCTCGCTATTCCGCCAAAGGAAC
>JAAETM010000418.1 GCA_024228395.1 bacterium
ACCGGCGACATCGCTGCTACCCGCCTGTAATCACCCAAGGAGACTACACCATGGCTCGTACCCGTAAGAAACCCGCACCCCGTCGTTCCAGCGGCGAGAGCTCGAAAGGCGCCGCAAAGGCCCGCACCCCCCGCGCATCGGTGGATGTGGTGGAAGAGGAGTCAGGCTTCGGCCTCGAGGAAGGCATTGTCTTCTTCACGACTGTCCTGATCATCGTAGCATTCCTCTTCTTGGACAAAGGTCTCGGAGCGTACGGGGAAGGCATGTTCTTCAAGGGCTAGTTCCTTTCCCTTGGGGTGCTGACATCCCAAGCAATCTCAACCCGGCCCGGGTGTGCACCACGCGCATCCGGGCCGGTGGCGTGACATCGTGCCTGACATCGTGCCTGACACCGTATTCACGCCCACAGCACACCCACCCCCCCTTCCGCTTCCCAAACACGCGAACCTCCACCAAAAAATTGGACAATGGGGGAAAGGCGCAGCAGAGGCTGGCTGAAAGCCTTGAATCGTGCGGTTGCGCCCTTCTAGACTTCACGGGAAGGGTTTGGGGAGCTTGCAGGCAGCCGGTGGGGACCGCGCACGCAAGACGATTTGACCCATCGTAACCATGGACGATTCCGGAAAACCGGAACGATCTAACTCATGCAACGATCCTGGGAGACTTGATGTTGAACCTCTTTAAGCCGATGGAATGGGCCTTTGGGCATTTCTCTGTCGACATGGGTATCGATTTGGGCACGGCCAACACCCTCGTGTGCGCACGCGGGCGTGGAATCGTCCTGAACGAGCCTAGCGTGGTCGCCGTAAAGAAAGGCACCAACGAGGTTTTGCTCGACGGCATGGCCGTTGGCAATACGGCCAAGGCCATGCTCGGCAAAACACCGGGTTCCATCGAGGCCATTCGACCCTTGAAGCACGGCGTAATCGCCGACTTCGATGTGACCGAAAAAATGCTGCGCTACTTCATCACAAAGGTGCACGAGGGCCGCTCTTGGATCAAACCCCAGGTGGTCATCGCGGTTCCCGTGGGCATTACCGCCGTGGAGCGCCGCGCCGTGATCCACTCGGCGGAAAGGGCTGGGGCACGCCGCGTCTACCTGATCGACGAGCCGATGGCCGCCGGCATTGGTTGCGACATGCCGGTCACCGAAGCCCGGGGTTCCCTGGTCGTGGACGTGGGCGGTGGTACCACCGAGATCGCCGTTCTGTCCCTCGCCGGCGCCGTGGTTTCGACCTCCCTGCGCATTGCGGGCGACGAAATGGACGAGGCCATCGTTTCGCACCTGCGCCGCAACCACAACCTGCTGATCGGTGAGCAGACCGCCGAGCGCATCAAACTCACCATCGGCTCCGCCTTCGACATGGAGCAGGAGCTGTCCATGGAGGTCAAGGGCCGCGACTCCATCCAGGGCATGCCCCGTCGGACCACGATCACTTCGATCGAGATTCGCGAAGCCCTTCAGCATCCCGTGCGACTGATCTGTGAGGCGATTCGCGGCATCCTCGAGGAAGCACCCCCGGAAATCTCAGCGGACCTCTACGACTCGGGTATCACCCTGGTCGGCGGCGGTGCCCTGCTGCACGGGTTGGGCGATGCGATCTCCGACTACATTGGAGTGCCGGCCACCATGGCGTCCGATCCCCTGACGGCGGTCGCCCGCGGAACGGGTATCTTCCTCGACAAGCTGGACGTCTTCAGCAAGGTGCTGGCCACCGAAGAGGACGACCGGTAAACCCGGGCCGTTGCCGCAGTTCCCGCCTTGGGCGGAAACGAAACGCGCACAAGAAAGCCAGCAGCTGAAAGGCTGCTGGCTTTTCTTGTGCCCATACGTTTCTGCGCGGGGCAGGGGCCCCGATTGCAACCCGGGATCAGTTTCGATACTGGGTGTGGCAATCCTTGCAGCTCTTGGAGACCACGCGGTAGGCGCTTTCCGCTTGGGCGCGCCAGTCCTCGCCCTTGGCTCCCAGCTCGTTCTGTCCGCTGAGGATTCGAGCCAGGTCCGATGTGCCCTGCTGTCCATCCTGGAGCCAGCCCCGGACCTCTTCCGTATCCGCGGGCAGGTCCGATTGCTCCAAGCAGGATGCAAAGATTTGGCTCAGCTGCAGGGCCTCTTGGGCGGGCACGATGTCTGGTTTGGCCGGATTGAGAGCCCAATCACGCTTGCGTGCGAATTTGATCTCGTCCCAGGAGCGCGCCATGGGGATCATCGTGCCCCGGAAGCCGGCGAAGGTGTGGGCGGCGGGGAAATCGAAATCGAGGGCCGCGGTGCTCTCAAGGCTGGGCATTTCCTGCAGGCCGATGGTCTGGAAGAGGCCCACGTACTTGAGCGAGGTCCCGCACCACTGGTGCATTTCGGCCATGGCCTGGTCCCTCGAGATGCCGTCCAATACCAAGCGTCCCACAGCTGCCGCAGCCGGGCCGCGGTGCTTGCCGTGGAAGCAATGCACGAAGAAAGGACCTTCCAGTTCACGGAAGGTCTTTGCGATTTGGGCCAGCGAGACTTCATCGATGCCCGAGTATTGGATGGGGATGTGCACGTAGCGCATGCCCTGTTCGGAAGCAGAAGCCGCGTCCGGGACCTTGCCGTCCACCGAGAGGATGGTCTTGATACCCAGTTCGGCCAGGGTTGCCAGGCTCTCGCGCCCCATGGGCTCTCCACCGGAAACAATGTGCGACCCCAGGTGAAGGATATTGTGGATCCCGGGCAGCTCCGTGGGCTGGGCCGTGGGCATGGGGTGTGTCTGGGCCCTGGCCACGGGGTCCACGCTCGCTTCCAACGGTGCGGCGGGGCGCAGGCTCGTGGCAGCTTCGGGGCAGGTGGTGGCGGGGTTGTGACAGCCGATGGCGAGGATCAGGGGGAGTGCGAGGAGGGGTGCTTTCATGGTTGGATAGGGGGGGAGGACCCCAGGTGAGAGGCAAATTGTATGCCAGAGGCCGTCCCCCGGGTGCGTGGCGCTTGCTCATCTTTCGCTGCCAGAAGGCCTTCCCGAGGATCACATGGGGCTCAACGGAGTTACCGGTGGGTAACCCCGGATCGGATCCGTGCATTGGGCGCCCTGAATCGGCAAAATAGTCCCATGGGGAGACATCGCTTGGGGGGCATGCAAACCGTGGCCTGCCTGGCTTTGGCGGCGCTCGCGCTTTGGCCGGTCACTGCAATCGACCAAGCGGTTGATTGGGTGGGGGCTCCGTCACGCTTGTTGTTGCGCTTGGGAGCACCCTTGTGGGGCTCGGGTTCAGCCCATGCTGCGGATTCGGAATTGCAGGAGCTGTGGGAACTGGAGCGTGATGAGAGTGAGTTCCTGGAGCATTGGGTCCGCGGGCAAGCCACTCCCCAATCGGTCCAGTTGCAGACCGGCCTTGCCTTGCACGCGGAGGCTGTGGGAAGACCCAAGGGACAACTCGATTCACTGCTGGTACGCGTTTGGCGCATCGGGCTGGCCCAGGTCGGGCAACCTGTGACCACCGGGGATCACTTCATTGGTTTGGTGAGTCGGGTGGAAGAACGCCGCGGAGAGCGGGGGTCGTTCGAGGACGTCACCGTTCAATTGATCACCGCGAGCGAGTCACGCATTGGTGCCCGTGTTTTTGTGGAGGGCGAGTGGGAGCGGGACTCGGCTTTTGTTGTGGGGGGGCTGCTCGCACCGGAAGATTTTGAGTTGGGCAAAGCGCGCCAAGTTTTGGCGGTGCACCATCCTTCCAACCGCCTCCTGGACAAGGGGAGCGTGCTCGTCAGCGAGGAGAAGGGCGATGGCCGCGACCAGGCGTGGCTCGCCAACGGTTTTCACTTGGGTCGTCTGAGGAGAGCTCCAGAGCCAGAAGAAACCACGCGCATGGATTTATTGGGCGTGGTGCCTGAAGTTGATTTTGAAAGCGGCCTGTATCAGGTTTTGATTCACACCGGATCATCCCCGGAGGATGCCTTTGCCGAGAGCTTGGATGATCGTCAGCGGGGAACTTGGGTTCCGATCGAGCGCAGTTCCATGGCGGATGCTGCGCCTTGGCGTGAGGGAAGCAAACTGATGATCGGCTCCCTATCCGGAGTGCAAAAGAACGCGGCGCTCGCCAGCGGTGTGCGCCTGATCGGTCGCGTGATCAGAACCGGCCCGTTCACCTCCGATGTTGCGGGGCTTGGGGACCTGGGCTTTCATGTGCCTGTCATTGGGATGCGGCTCGATGGGGACGGGAG
>JAAETM010000419.1 GCA_024228395.1 bacterium
ACATCTGACAGGAGACCGTGAATACGCTTGTAGTACGGTACTTCGCGGAATGGACAGGAGGAAAAATTTCACAGGCTCCATGCCTATGAATGCTTCGCTGAATGAACAGGTAGCGAGCTACAGTGGAATCGGACGTCCACGGCTAAAGGGGCAGCAACTCCCTAATCCAAAGACCTGGACCACCAATAAGAAAGCCAAGTGGAAGCGCATCAAGCTGAATCTGTATGGAAAACAGATGACTCTGCTCGTGCTGACTCGGAAGTGCCTTTGGTACACGGCCACGGGTCAGAGATTGGTACACGTCCTCGTGACACGGGACCCCAAGGGCAACTTCGAAGACCGCGCCTTCTTCTCTACCGATCCAAATGCGAACCCGGCGCAACTGCTTGGGCGCCTTGCAAAGCCCTGGCTTATCGAAGTGAGTTTTCGAGATGCGAAGCAGCTGTTTGGGCTCACGGATCCGCAGAATGGAATCAGCCGCGGGCACAAGGAACCAGGCCGTCCCAAACCCGGACCTCAGCTGCGAGGCAGCCACGGACAAAAAGCCGTACAACGGACCGTCCCATTTATCTGGACCGTCTATGGCCTCGTGGTCATCTGGTATTTGCGCACCAATCGATGGGAGCAAGACGCGAATACCCACCGCGACCGGGCGCCATGGTACCGGTCCAAAGTAGCACCCAGCTGCGAGGGCATGCTCGGATCCCTGCGAATAGGGGTCGTGTCCCGAGGACTTTTGGCGAGGCCGCTGCCAAACCGCACCCTCGCAGAAACTCGAAAGACCCTGCTGAGGCTCGGAATGGCTGCCTAGCACCGCGAAACACTGGACTAGACGGTGCCACGGGTAAATGTGGGGCGTGATCGCTGGGCAGGTGCTCAGCGCACCAATGTGCACTCGAAGTCGTATTGGCCTTCATTCGGTGTTGGTTTTATGAGCTCCAATATCACTCGA
>JAAETM010000420.1 GCA_024228395.1 bacterium
ACATCTGACAGGAGACCGTGAATACGCTTGTAGTACGGTACTTCGCGGAATGGACAGGAGGAAAAATTTCACAGGCTCCATGCCTATGAATGCTTCGCTGAATGAACAGGTAGCGAGCTACAGTGGAATCGGACGTCCACGACCTAAGGCGCAGCAGCTCCCTAATCCAAGGATCTGGACCACCCATAAGAAAGCCAAGTGGAAGCGCATCAAGCTGAACCTGTATGGAAAACAGGTGACTCTGCTCGTGCGACTCGGAAGTGCTTTTGGTACACGGCCACGGGTCAGAGATTGGCACGCGTCCTCGTGACACGGGACCCCAAGCGCAACTTCGAAGACCGCGCCTTCTTCTCTACCGAGCTAAATGCGAACCCGGCGCAACTGCTTGGGCGCTTTGCAAAGCGCTGGCTTATCGAGGTGAGTTTTCGAGATGCGAAGCAGCTGTTTGGGCTCACGGATCCGCAGAATGGATTCAGCCGCGAGCGCAAGGAACCAGGCCGCCCCAAACCCGGACCTCAGCCGCAAGGCAGCCGCGGAAAAAAACCGTACAACGGACCGTCCCATTTATCTGG
>JAAETM010000421.1 GCA_024228395.1 bacterium
AGAGGTCGAGGAGGGGGAAATGCCCATGTTTGTGTATTTGCCCATGCACTCCGAGGCCAAATTGACCGAAGAAGAGCACGCGACGCTGAAAGCCTGGGCCGCCAGGTACGGCGAACACGATGACGATTGATTTCGAGCTTGCGCAATTCTGAATGATTGCGCAGACTTTGAGAACGCGGAAGGGCACGGGGCCCACCGTAAAACAAACCCAAGCGAATAGGAGGCCATTATGTTGATGCAGATCACCACCCAAACCGCCTCCGTTCTTCGCTGATCTGGCGCGGGCATTTAGCCCCCAGATTCGCGCGAGAACGGAGGCCCAAAGAGCCGTTCCGCGCCCCCCGTATGTCTAACGCCCAGGGTTAAGACGGTCATCGATTCACGCTATCCGTGCACTTTCGCGGCGGAATTGCGTCTAGTCCGGGCGTCGGACAAACACAGATCCATTGGATTACGAAGAAAAACGCAAACAAGCAGAACGAGCCCTCAAGGGCATAAACAGGGGCAAGTCCCTGGCTGAACGAAAGGAAAACGCGCGCCTGACCAAGGAGCGCAAGTCGACCCAAAAGCGGCGCGTGCGAGCGCGCCAGGATTGGAGCGAATACGACGAAGATGACCCGTTCGAGGATTTCGAACGAATTCACCACGCGCCGGCGCGCCCATCGGTTGCCGGCCCAGGAACGGTCGATCCGAACCTAAGCCACGACTGGTTGGTGGTGGCCGTGCACGCCAATCGCCTGCGCGTGCAACGCAACGAAAAGCGGCGAGATGCTCACCTGGGAGGCAAGCCGATCCACGGCGGGCCGCCCGTGGTGGGGGATCGCATCGCTGTCCAGGAGTTGCCACTCGGTGAATGCCGCGTGCTGTCCATGGCGGAGCGAGACAGTGTCTTGAGCCGTCAGGATCCGGGCAATAAGCACCGGGAAAAGGTGCTAGCGGCCAATGTGGATCTGGCTTTGATCACGCTGCCACCCCGCAAGGATGGGCATCTGCGCCTCGGAATCGTGGAGCGGATTCGCATTGGTTTGCAATCTGGGGGCGTGACCCCGGTGGTTGTGATCACCAAGGTGGATCAGCATGTGGGGCCTGCGCGGGAGCGCTTGGAGCAGGACCTCTCGCTGCTGAGCGACTCGGGCCACGAGTGTCATTTGACTTCATCCATGTCGGGTGAAGGTCTGCACGCTCTTGGCGAACGCATCGCCGGGTTGACCACGGTGGTGGTCGGGCATAGTGGAGCGGGCAAGTCGACCTTGCTCAATGCACTGGACCCGGATCATGAGCGCGATACGGGCGGCGTACGGGAATCCGACAACCGCGGAAGGCACACCACCACGTCATCGAGCATGTTCGCCATGCCCGGTGGCGGGTGGTTGATCGACACACCGGGCGTGCGTCAGTTCGGCTTGAGCCATGTGGGCCGGGGTGAATTGATCGATTCGTTCCCCCAGTTGGTGGATCTTGCTCGGGATTGCCCGCGAGGCTGCGAACATGGGCAGGAGCATTGCGCGCTGACAGAGGCAGTCGAAGGCAGCCCCAGTGCAAAAGCCGACCTGGTCCGCTACTACCGCATTCTGGAGGACCTGGACGATTGACCGTTGGCGTCCGGAGGCGGGGTGGGCAGGGCCTTGCCTGGGCGACCGGCGACGGCATGTTTGAGGCATGTGCAAATCAAATGCGAATGAGAGTCCCAAGAATCGAGCTGCGCGATCCGAGTGGTACGCATCGATCATTGAGGAACAGGAACGCGATGGAATCAGTGTGGTTGAGGCCGCAAAAGCGGCCAGGATCACTCCACTACGACGTGCTTCGATAAGTTGACACGGAACGTAGCGACAGGCTGATTCGAGACGAGGCAGCGGGAAAGTCAAGGGACGGATGGGGTTTGGGGAATGTCCTCCTTCCCCATTGGGAGAGCCGCGCGTAGTCAGCCTCAAGCTGGCTACGCGCGGCTCGGCGCTCCGGGGGGCGGAGCCTCCGGGAGGTGATGGGGTCTGGGGAAGCGGAGACTGATAACATGGGGATAACTTCTAGACGACGTCGGCCTTGGAAGACTGCCCGGCTTCAAAGTCATTCGGAGATTGGTAGCCGAGTTTCGAGTGCATGCGGGTGGTGTTACAAAACGTCTCGATGCCCTTGAAAACAGCGGTCCTGCCTTGTCGATGATCACTGAAGTGATCACGGAGAACACCCTCCACTTTCAGGCTTCAGAAGAAGCTCCCCATGATTGCGTTGTCCCAGCAATCACCCTTACGGCGCATGCTGGCAAGCATGTTGTGCTTCTTGAGCATTTTGCGAAAGTCGGGGGAGGCGTATTGGGAGCCTCGGTCGGAGTTGTGGATCAAGCCTGGTCCAGGAGCGTGAGTATCGATGGCCATTTGCAGCGCCTTCGTAACAAGGTCTGTGCGCATGTGATCGGCCATGGCCCATCCCACGATTTTACGTGAGAACAAGTCCATGGTCGTGGCCACGTACAGCCAACCCTCGTCGGTCCGGAGATAGGCGATATCCCTCACCCAAGTCAGATTAGGTGCTTCCTAGTTGAATTGACGATCGCTGAGTCAAGATGACATTGAAGCGCCTCACAAACTGGCGGAGAGCGGGTTGCTGACATTCACAATTCCCGCACTTTCCGTGTGTGTTGAACATGGCGTCGTTGCCGTTTGGGTTTCCGCTGAAACCGTTCACGCGATAATGACTGCTAACAGAACTCCCCCGAGTCACCACCTGGGCAACCCGAGGGAGATGCAATCCAACCATCCCCAGCGAGCGGGGATGCCTCGACTACGGGACGAGGCTACTTACCACAGGCGTTGTTCAGCTCCACTAGCAGTTGGTTGCTATTGCGCAGCTCCCCCGTGGTGGAGAACACATCAAACATGGTTGCCTGAAGTGCCACCTCAGACTCGAAGTGAGACGGAGCCACGCTGCCGAAGTCAAGGCGGATTTTTCCCTGACCATTGGCGTCCAGTTGTACGGTGGAGGTGGGCGCTGCCATCCCGCCTTGGGGAAGGTAGAGACCCATGAAAAGGGCCGAGCTGAAGCCGGAGGTCAGGTCGCAGAGAACGTTGCCCCAAGGATGCAAGAGGTTCTGATAGACCATCTTGTTTTCGACGATGGTCATACCCGCGCTCGTAGTGTCCATGTAGATGAGACCGCCGAATAGGCCAAAAAAGCCCATGGGAGGCCCCGTCACATCGATATCAACCACATAGGATCCATTCGCATCTGGCAGGAGGTTCCCGAGTGAATCCCAGGTCGCTCCCACTGTGCTATTGGAAATTTCAATGCGCAGAGGCATGTTGCGCACCCCAGCCAAGCCAACCATGTTGCAAAACTCGTCGGCTCCCACGTCGGTTCGGCCGCCAAACCAGCGCGGGTCACGATCCACATCCATGCTGACGTCAATGCGCGATGCGCCACTGCTTGCGGCCAATGCAGGAGTTGTCGGAGACGAGAAGTTCCCGATCGCGGCGTCGTCGCCCGCATCGATGAGCATCGAACCCAAAGCCAGGTGCAGGTCTGAAGGGGTCGCCTTGCCTGGGTGGGTATTGCCACCTACAAAGCCCGGAAGCGTGGCGCCTGGCACGGAGCCAGCGCTAGGGGCTAGAGGGCTCGTCAGATTACTGCTAGCAGTCAAAAGTGGGGCGCCGGTTAGGGCGAGGGATTGACGAATGCCAGTAGGGGCGCCGGCCACGTTCCAGAGCACATTGTTGAATAGGTCCAGACGGCCTCTGCTTTGGGAGAAACACGTCGAACTTCCTGAACCAAAGTCCAGCATGAAGGCAATCGTATTGTTCGTCGCATGCACGTCGGCGTCGACAGCCCTGACCCCAGTTTTGCACAACTGCATCGTATTGCTCATGATGCGCGGATTGGCGCTACCTCCTTCCTCGGCCAGCACGCTCACGCCAGTACCCCAGCGCGTGATGCGATTGCTACGCACAAGCGTGCACGACGTTCCATTCGATACGATATCAATGGCTACCGAAGCATTCGGCAAGCCCTCTTCAAACTCCGTTTGAAAGAAGTCATTGTCGTAGATCATGTGATTATTGGAGATCGGACTCAGGGTGGACACGATAGAGACTCCCACCAGTAGGTTTTGGAAGCGGCAGCGGGTTACCTCAACGGCCAGAGGTTCCTCCAATACTCCCGCGTCGATGCTCAAACCGATCACCGTGGGTTGCATAGATTGCAATCGCGGCTGAAAAACGATCCCCCGAATAATAGTATCGGGCAGATCGCTGGGGCCCTCCGAATCAATGCGCAGGATGGGACTGGTGCTGCCCACTGCATCTTCAATCACGACCGGAGACGAGGCCAACGCTGCACTCTTCGGCCAAGCCTCCAGGGCAATACCATGGCCCCGCATCCCAACGCTCGTTGTGTAAGATCCGCCCGCCAGGTTTATGGTTGCCCGGCCCGCAAAGGCATTGGCCGCCGTTATCGCCGAATCCAAGTTGTTGAACTCTGAGCAAACGGTCCCATTGCCATTGGCGGGGAGACTCGAATCCACGTAGATGTGTAGCACTGCACTTGGTGCACCACCAAGTTCCGTCGTGTCGTATTCGCCGAAAATGGTTGCCGTCTGGGCGCTCGAGAGCCCCACCAGTGTGGTAGCCAGGATTGCCGTTCCAATTAGATGTTTCATCTCAGTATTCTCCTTTTATTAGTTTTGAGTATGGCGCAGAACCAGTGCAGCAGCCCGCTGCGTCGCGAGCTCTGAGCCCGCGAAGCCGAAGGTTCAGTGCCTATGATGGAAGCCATGCGGCCCCAGTATCTAGGCGCACTGCTTCAACTCGACGTTCATCTTGCGGCGGCTTGCGAAGGTCAGCCGAGCCGTAAGTACTTGCCACCAGCTGGCTTCGATTGATCCGAGCAAAAAAGGTCGAATCTTTTTGGAGATAAGCCTGCGTTCCTTCGTCCCCAGTTCGCCAAGAATGTAGGGCCAGCTTGTGAGACTCCCGTCAACCCTGCGGCCATCGCCTATGAACTCCAGTAATCTGACCACTGATAATTTTGAGGACACACTCCGACTTGCCAAGGAGGGGCAGGCTGAGGCCTTGGACCTACTTTTTGGAGCGTTGTATGGTCGCGTCGAAACGTTAGTCCACGGAAGTCTGGCCCGCGACATGGGAAGCAAGAGGCCTTGGCTTAGCGCGCGCTTTAGCACCGGAGACGTGGTGCAAGAGGTCTTTCGTAGCGTGCTCAAGGATCTGGGGAATTTCAACGGCACGACCGAGAGCTCCTTCATCGCCTATCTGACGCAGGTGGTACGAAATCGAATCATCGACATCATCCGATTTCACGAATCTGACCGTCGGGATGGGCGTCGGGCACAGTTGGATGTGGAATGTGATGAGCTGCCTCACCTCACCAATGGCCCAGCTACGTTGTCATCCATAGCGGACGGGCGCCGTGTCTACGAGCACGTCATCACCAGCTTCTCCACGTTGGAACAACGACTGTTGCGTGGCCGCCTAGAGCAGGAGCTCGAGTTTAAGGAGCTTTCTCGAGAGCTCGGCTACAATTCGGTCTCTACAGTGCGGCGGGCCTTCTATTGCGCCAACTCGCTGTTCGTGATTCGGCTTCGCCAATTCTATCTGGAGGTCGGGGAGTGAGTTCTTCACCGTACTTTGACCCGCAGCTTCAGGAGCTTGTGGCCATTGCTCTTGAGCGCCGAGATCAAGGTCAAGAAGTGAACCTTGAGGAACTCTGTCGCGAGCGCCCGGACCTCCTGCCGTTTGTTCACGAGCTCTCTGCAGCAGAACCTGACGAAGTGCTAGCCGTGCGTCTGCACTCCCAACCAGGGGGCTACACCGGTGTGCTGCTCGACGGGCGTTTCCTGCTCGGCCGTCGGCTTGGGGCGGGTGCCATGGGTGTCGTGTTCCAGGCAGAGGATCTGAAATTGCACCGCCAGGTAGCCGTTAAAATATTGCGCCCCGCCGTTCTGGGGACCGAAGAGGCGTCTCAACGATTTGAGCGGGAGGCGAAGGTGATGGCTTCCTTGAAGCACCCAGCGATCGCAGCGGTATACGATCAGGGGCTAACCGCCGAGGGGGATTTCTACCTAGTCTTGGAGTTGCATGAGGGGCTCCCCCTTGATCGCTTGCTTGAGCTCGCTCTCGAGGTTTCAGAACCCAATCTGAGGGAGGACTCCCAGTGGATTTCCGAGGCGCTCAAAGGGGAAGTACTCAGGGAACGCAAGTCCTTGCGAGTCATGGTCGCTTGGACTGCCGAAATTGCGAGCGGGCTGCGTAGCGCCCATGAACAAGGCATCTTGCATCGGGATGTAAAGCCCTCCAACATCTTCATTCGGCGTGATGGTCAGCCCGTCCTACTCGACTTCGGAATCGCCTCCGACGAGCAATGGGGTCGGATTACCGCCACGGATATGCCCCTGGGAACGCCGGCTTTCATGGCTCCGGAGTCACTGAGGACGGGGGCCTCGAGAAGCTCTCAATTGGACGTCTATGGTCTCAGCGCAACTCTCTACAACATGCTGACCTTGCATCAACCGTTTTCGGGAACCCCCTCTCAGATCCTCACTAGCCTAGCCTTCCAGGAACCCGTTCCAGCCGCCAAATTGTGCCCGGATCTGCCCCATGATCTGCGCGCAATTCTCGATCAGGGCATGGCTCGACTGCAACGGGATCGCTATGGGTCCATGGAGGAATTGGAATCAGACCTGCGCGCTTTTCTCGATCACGCACCCGTCATGGCCCGACCCATCTCCCGGGCCAGGCGCTGGTTTCGGCGTATGCGCCGCTCCGCCGCCCTCAAGGGCGGTGCCGCCGCTTCCCTCCTTGGCATTGCATTGCTTTTCGCTGCCGGGTGGCAATCGGACAGGGCAGAGGCGGACCGCGCGGACCGAGCATCCGCATACAAGGAGGTCTACGCTCAATTCCCACTCAATCTGACGCTGCTGAACTTCGAGAATCGAAAGGCAACATCTGAGCAGGAGCGCTTGCATCACGCTCGGATTTTCGATCGAGCGGCTGAGCTTTGCAACGATCCGGTTCCCACGATGTTGTTGCGCGCAGCCTTCCGGCTCGACCACGGGGACCCCGTCGGAGCCCGACAAGACATGCGCGTGGTGGCCAGGTCTGTGGACACCCCCTACGTCCGAGCTATGGCGGATGCGTTTGATAAACTCCCAACTTCGGCCTCAAGTGCTAGCGACTTGGATCTGTCCGGGCTGCCCGAGCCGGAGCAGCCGATGGACAAGTACATTGCCGCCTACAATTGCCTGCGGCGTCAAGAGTACGCAGGACTCCAAGATTGGCTCAACACACCGGACCTGGATGAGTTCGTACCGGCCCTTGAGCTTCGGCAACTGTTGGAGTTAGCGGGCTTGGAGGAGCTGGAGGGGCCCAACCTCATCGCGGCAGCTGAAGATGCCTACGATTCGATCATTCGACTCGAGGAACGAATTGGCGTGCGCACCGCGCGCATAGCCAACTCGGCGGCGTATTGCCTGCTTCACCTGGGGCGCTTCGAAGACTCATTGGAGTGTGCCGTTGAGGGCATCAAATTGTCACCTTGGTCGCATGTGCTGCGCGTCAACGGAGGTCGCACTGCCTACCGGCTCGGGAAGGCTGAGCAGGCCGAGAAAATGCTGCGGCGCGCGATCGAGCTTCGCCCCATGGAAGTCAAGGCTCACCTCACCTTGGGGCTGGTTCTCGTATTGGCTTCCGAGTCTAAACCCTCTGACGCGAGTGCGTTGTTGTCGGAGGCGCAACGGGTACTTGAACGCGCTCCTGTGGGAAAATCTAAAAAGTACATGGGGTGGCAGAAAGCAAATCTTGCCGAAGTTTGGCTGGCGCGAGTCCACCATGCATTGGAAAAGGACGACCTGGTCACGGCGCGGAAGGCTGCCAAGCATTGCTTGAAGCTGAGCAAACTCGCGCGCAAAAAGATCGACGAGCCCTTACGCCCGCGCGATGTTATCGCTCAGTCGGTTCTGGATGGCGATCTAGATGTCGTCAAATTCGACGTGCGCCTATATTTGCTTGAGCAGGGTCCGCTGCTGCCTGATCGGCTCAAAAAGACCCTGGAACAGATGCCTGCCGAGCTGACCGAGCCCCAAGTCGTTTCTCTCAAGCGCGCGCTGCGGCGCCTAAATGATGCGTTACCGGAGCTGCGCGCGTTCTGATCCCTCTCGTAAAACTCGCGAGCTGCACTCGCCGCTCCGAGTCACATTGTCCCTTTCCCCAACACCCCGTCCCCATGAATAACTCGTCAAAGAAGCTCACATTGGTCCTAACGGTTGCTCCGTTTCTTTGCACTGCCCTCGCATTTGCTCAGACCGGTTCACCCACCAAGCCCCCGTTATCTATCCGTCGCCAGGGTTTAGCATCTGCCCTGGGCATATCTTTCTCGACGGCCGCAGTTCCGGGCAATGATATGATTTTCTTGAAGCTCCCCGGAGATCAATGCTCTGCTCCGGCAACCTGGAATGATCCTGAACCAGGTTCGCCTCAGTATTCTCTCGGGTCAATGGGATTGAGCGGTGTCGATATCACCTCGATTTCCACGGGGCGGGACATCATGCCCCTTTTCGATGGGGGAGCCCCCGACATG
>JAAETM010000422.1 GCA_024228395.1 bacterium
AGGTGGCTCTAACTTTCCGCGTGAATCTGGCTTTTGCAGCCAGAGTTGGCTCTGGGTCTATGTCAAATTGACATGGGTGGCTCTGGTTCCCCCCTCTGGTTGTCTCCATTGGCTGGTTGCTCACAGGGTGCAGGGTTGGCGTAACGCATCAGGGTCTCCCGAATGGGCACCCAGGCCAGTCCGGTCTTGCCGAGCCACAGCAGCAGCCCCAATTCCTAGTCTCTTACCCGTGGGGGGCGGAACTGAGATCGCCAGAATCCCGCGCTTATTGGTAGCCGTCAACACCGAGTCGCTCGCGCGCCTGTACAGCAGCTCAAGACTCTTTGTCAGTTTCTTTCAACCGTCCTTAAAGCTCCTATCGAAAGAACGCATTGGATCACGTGTCCGCAAGAAGTACGAAACACCGGCCACGCCATGTGCCCGCTTGCTCGCCTGCGAAAGCATCGAGGAACACCAGAAAGAGCGGCTGCGCGCGGTGCTCGCGACCCTTGACCCGCTCCAGTTACTCGACGAAATCCGGACGATGCAGG
>JAAETM010000423.1 GCA_024228395.1 bacterium
AGGGCGCCTGGAGGCTCGCCAAGGCCGTTTTTAGCGACTATTCGGAGGTCTGGAAGTCGGGATTTAGGCTTGGACAACCACCCCAACCCCACTTGACGGCCTTCCTGGGGCCGAGAAGGGGGTGCCCCCCCGTGAACGGGTACCGTGGGAGGCCCCATGTGCCTGGGCTATTTGGGGGGTACGCGGGCGGTCTTGATTTGGGTTTTTGCAAATTTTTTTGGGAGAGGGGCCCCAATTCCAAATAGAAGCGGACAAACTTGGGGATCATAGCTGGCGTGTGTAACGTCAAGGTTGCCTCGGCGGGAACGCCTCTCCCACCCCAGGCCAAAAAGAAGTATTCTGGTCTATTACCCTTCCATTACCCTCTCCTCAATTTTAAACTTCCCACCCATATGGCTATCAAGCACATCCTACCTGCTGGGCTCTTGACCTTGGCTGGACTTCTGGGGACTCCGGCCCTGGCTCAGAACGTGGACACGGTTTCCTTTCCCCTCAAGGTCCTGCCCAGAGCCCTTGTGGACGGTACTCTCGAGTATCAGCCCCGCCCTGGTGCTCTTGTAGATCTCATGGGGCGTCAAGCCGTGACCATGGCCCAGGTTGAATTGCCCAGCGGGCAGTTTGTCGATCTGGAACTGATCCGCGTGAATGCGGACTTTGCCTCGATGGGGGTGCAAGTGAATGGCCAGCCCAGCCCGTTTGATCCCTTGGACCTGACCCTGTGGCGCGGCCACGCGTCGGGCTTAGTAGATTCGGATGTGTTCCTGTCCTTCTCCAGTCACGGTTGCAATGGTTGGATCTTCGTCAATGGCGAGTACAACCATTTGATGGCCTTTGCGGCTCCGGGCAACGACTGGAGTCAAGCCAACGTGCGCTTGGTTCCTGAGACGGTCTTGATCGGTTTGGGAGGATCCCGCGCCAATCTCTGTGGTATCGATGGGCTGGTGAATGCTTCGTTGACCCCCGCAGCCACCAACAACGGGGGGGTAGCAAGTCCTACCTCCTTGGGAGGCACCTTCAATCTTGGAAGGGCCATCACCTTGGAGTGCAAGGTGTCCGTGGAAACAGACTACCAGTACTACCAGAACTGGGGCAACTTGCAGGCCTGTCAGACATATACGGCGACCTTGCTCGCTGAGATCTCCGATCGCTACAACAGTCAGTTGGATGTGGTTTTGACCTACCCCTACCTGCAGTTCTACACGAGTTTCAATGATCCGTGGAACGCTCAAGGCGGTGGAGCGGGCGCCGTGCTCGATCAGTTCCGCAACGCGTGGGCTGGCAATATTCCTGCCGGTGGCAATCTCGCTCACTTCCTGAGTGGCGTAAACTTAGGTGGGGGAATCGCACACCCGGATGAACTTTGCGACTCCAATTGGGGCTTTGGCGTGAGCGGAAACATGCATGGCGGTACCCAGTTCCCCGTGAGTCAAGGTTCGAACACCTGGGACTTCGTCGTGATGGCCCATGAGGTGGGACACAACTTCGGCACCGTGCATACGCATGAGTATTGCCCGCCGCTCGATCAATGCGCTTCTTTCATCTATTTTGGCCAATGCCAGAGCACACGGAACTGCATCAACAGCGGTACGATCATGAGCTATTGCCACACCTGCAGTGGCGGTATCAACAACATCACTACCTACTTCCACCCGACGGTCGCTGCAACCATGCGCGCCGAGGCCGAAAATTCTTGCCTGCAGCCGTACTTGGGTGGTGGATGCAGCGCTGATTCCTTGGAGCCCAACGACACCTGTGGTGCTGCCACAAGCGTGGGGGCTGGATCCTATACGAATTTGACAGCGTGCGGAACCGATTCGGATTACTACCAGATTTCCGTTGCGAACAATGAAACGGTCACCTTCGACCTGTTCTTCACCCATGCCAACGGTGATGTTGATTGTACCCTGTGGGATTCGATTTGCTTGACGTCCCTGGATAGCAGTACGAGCAGAGGGGATGGTGAGAGCGTCACATGGACCAATATCAGTGGGTCCAGTGCGAGCTTGAGATTGGATGTGATCCTGTATGGTGGCAGCGCCGGAGCGGGAAATGACTATTCGATGGATGTGACCCTGGTCCCATCCGACCCATGCGTTGGCCTTCCTGACGATTCCCTGGAGGACAACGATTCGTGCGGCACGGCCACTCCCATGCTGGACGGCACTCAGACGGATCTGTTTGTTTCCAAAACCGACGCGGACTTCTACGAGTTGTGCGTGCCCGGCGGAGGTACCTTGGAGGTGGATGCCCTGTTTTCCCAGGCGGGAGGCGACATCGATACTTACCTGTATTCATTGGGCAGCTGTGGGGGTGGCACCCTCAATAGCCTGGCCCAAGGGAACTCCAACAGCGACGATGAAAACATCAATTGGACCAACCCCGACACGGTCAGTACGCCCGTCCTGATCGAGGTTCGCATGCATGTGTCCTCCTCCTCGAACTGCAACGTCTATGACCTGGTAGTTTCGGGTGCCGGAGCCAATTGCTCAGGCCCGGGTTCGATCGGCACGATCTATTGTTCCCCAGCAAATCTCAATAGCACCATTGCTTCAGCCTACATTGCCGCCACAGGCAGTACGGATGTGGCTGACAATGATGTGGCCTTGACCGTGACACAGTTGCCTCATAACCAGCTTGGTTACTTCCTGAGTTCCCAGGACCAAACCATGATCGTGGTCCCGGGTGGCTCCCAAGGAAATCTGTGCGTCGGAGGTTCTTCGGGCCTTGGTCGGCACTTGGGTACTGTGCAGTACTCAGACAGTAACGGGGTCATGACTGCGGTCTTGGATCTGGGTCAGATCCCGACCCAGGCCGGCGGAACCACCCCGGTAATCTCTGGGCAGACCTACAATTTCCAGTGTTGGTTCCGAGACTTCTACTTGGTCTCCACGTCCAATTTCTCCGATGCTGTTTCGATCACGTTCCACTGATGAGTGTACGTGAAATGACTGCGTCCCCAATCCCCTTGGGTTGACAGTGAGGGGCCTGCAAGCCCCTGCCTAACCTGCGCTTCAGGGGGCATGGTGGAGGCGTTTATTGTTAAATCGAGATTTCTTCTCCTGAGAAACTTCCTTGTCCTGGATCAACTTCGGCCAAGCGGCTCGGTGAGTGCGTTACACTGTTGTGGTTAGGGGGGCGGTTTCCCGAATTCCTCCGCTTGCACGAACCATCTCTAGTTCTAGCACCAAGACTCCCATGAATACTCTTCTCCGAACACTCCCCCTTTTGGTTGCCATCAGTTTTTGCTCGTGTCACCGCCATGATAGCGGATCCAGTGGAACTGGATCCAGCGCCTCCGGGGCCACTCAGGTGGGTCCCGCAGACCTGGCTGGAGGCCCCGTCGGAGTGAACCAGGCGCCGGTGTTGGCGTGGATGACCGACCCTGCTGTGAAGGAGGGTGATTCCCTGATCTTGAAAGCCTCGGCGACCGATTGGAATTCCTCGGATCAGCTGAGCTTTTCAGTGGATCCTGCCCTCTCTTTTGCAAGCCTGATTGATTACGGCGATGGCACTGCGGACTTCACGTTAAACCCCGCCGTTGGTGACGAGGGCGTGTTCGAGGTGTTTGTCACGGTGACTGACGATGCCACCCCGCCGCTTTCTAGCACACGGCGGGTTCGCATCAGCGTACCCGATGCCAGTCATTCACTGGTTCAAGGTATCGCCGTCGACAGTGTTTCGGGGATGCCGGTGTTCTTCGCCACGGTTGGCGTGCAGGCCTCCGAACACCACACGCTCTCCGGAGTGGATGGCCGCTTCGGTATCTACCTTGCACCAGGCATGGATCAGACCCTCACGGTGGGCAAGAAGGGTTACTACAACACTTCGATCCAGGCCAATGCCTCGACGTTCGATGTGAACATCCAGATGGAACCCGTGCCCTTCGGATCGAACACCAGCTACAACTTCTTGGACCCCCTGTCGTGTGCTGGCTGTCACCCCGACCAGGTTTCCGAGTGGGAAGATTCTGCGATGGCCAAGGCCGGTTTGAACACTTGGGTACATGACATTTACTCGGGCGAAGGTACGGCCGGTGGTATGGGGGGCTTCGTTTATACCCGTGACTCGGCCTTCAAGGACAGCAACCCGGATTCGGAGTGTGCCTCCTGTCACCAGCCCGAGCCTTATATCAACGCGGGTTTTGCGGGACGCATGGAGAGCCCGGTAGATCCGGGTTATCCCTCGATTGGAGCCAACCACGGAATTTCGTGCGAGGTCTGTCACAAGATCGCAGACGTGAATGTGAACAAGATCAACTTCCCCGGTGTCTATCCTGGAGCCGTCACCATGAACCTGCCCGAGGGCTTTCAGCAGGTGATGTACGGGGCCTATCCCGATGCGGATTATCACCTCGGCGGAATCATGGAGCCCGCCTATCAACCCCAGTTGATGGCAGAGGTTTGTGGTGTCTGCCACCAGGACAAGAACGATCCCGACGAGAGCCACAGGTTTGCTGGGGTGATCTCCGAACCCACCTACACCGAGTGGGCTGAGTCCGCCTATGGCGACCCCCATTCCCCCTCGTTTGCAACTTGTGTCGATTGTCACATGCCCGCTACGGGCGCGTCCAACGGTTGCTCCGTGATTACTTTGGAGCGTGGTCCGGAAGCCGTTCGCTCCCATGACATCAAGGGCACCACACCGGCATTCCTTGACAACGCTGTTGAGATGTCCATGGACGTGCAGCAGGTCGACGGTGAGCTTCAGATCCAAGTGGACGTCGAGAACAGTTTGACCGGGCACCATGTGCCCACCGGCGTGACCATTCGGAACATGATCCTTGTGGTTGAGGCTTGGGAGGACGGAAACGACCCGAACACGGACCTCTTGAACTTCACCGGGACCCAGGTGGTGCACGATCTCGGTGGCGTGGGCGATCCGGCCCAGGGTTACTTTGCTGGCCGCCCCGGCCGCTACTTCGGCAAGGTCAACCACGATGCCGATGGCAATGGCCCCACGTTCTTCACGGACGCCACGGGCATCACCTTTGACAACCGCATCCCCGCCAACGAGACGGATACCTCGAACTACACCTTCGAGATGCCCACAAGTGGTACTGGCACCGTCCAGGTACGGGCTCGCCTGATCTATCGCCGCTCCTTCCGCTTCCTCACAGACGCCAAGGGCTGGACCCAGGACGGCCATGGCAATCCGCTTGAGGACATGATCGCACCCCATTACGGTCACCTCATGGAAGAGGCTGCTACCTCTGTGAACTTCTAGCCAGAATATTTGCATGAGGACGTGCTCCAGGAACCGAGAGGGGCCCGTTTGCGAAGCCTGAGGTGCGTGTTCATGAACTATCCGGGCTAGACCTTCGGATCCAGGCTCGCCCCAACGTTACGAACTGTCCAGACAATCTGGCGGTTCGCAACGGTGGGGTGTACGTGCGTTTGTTGTAGGATTCCAGCATGCGCATCCTCCTCATCTCCCCTGGGCCCCTAGATGTGCCGGGGGGCAATACCAGCTCCATCCTGCGTTTGCGAGATGGGCTGAAGGGGCTGGGGCATTGCGTGGATTTGTGCTCCGCGGATCGTTTGGCGCGCCGGGAATTATTCGAGGGGCAATATGCCGTGGTGCATGCTTTCCACGTGCGCAAGGGTGGGCTTGGTGCCTTGGAGGTGGCCCGGCGGGTTGGGGCCAGATTGGTCGTGACCTTGACGGGGACTGAGACTTCCCTGGATTGGCAGGATGACAGCCGGCGTGCTGACGTGCTTCGGGTTCTGGAAAGTGGCGCGCGGGTGGTTGCCCTACGCGCGAGTCATCTGGAGGAACTACGGAAGCTGAGTGGCCACGCGCTCGGGGATGCGGTAGTGATCCCCCAAACCGTTCGGGTGGGGGGGCAGCCCTATGACCTGCGCGGCGCATTGGGCGTGAATGCGGATGAGAAGCTGGTGCTGCTGCCCGGTGGTCTGCGACCGGTGAAGGGTCAGGACTGGGCCATGGATGCTTTGGAGGCGACCGTGGGCCGTGGGGTGCCATGGCATCTTGTCTTGGTGGGGCCCTTGCTCGATAGGACCTTTGCGGGGGAGCTACTGGAGCGCGTGGACGGAAATGAGCGGGCCCATTACGCGGGTTCGCTCCCTCAAGAAAGTATGGGGTCCTGCTATCGAACCAGTGACCTGGTTTTGAATACGAGCGAAACCGAGGGAGAGTCCAATGCGATTCTAGAAGCGATGCACGTGGGGCCCGTGGTGTTGGCGCGCAGCAATCCCGGCAACCGGGCCCTCATTCGCCATGGTTCCAACGGCTTGCTTTTCAGCCGGCTGCCCGAGCTGGAGCAAGGCATTCTGGAGCTTCTAGGGGATGGGGACCTGCGGGATAAATTGGCCGCGCAGGCCCGCTTGGATGTGGAATTGCGCACGAAACTGGACCAGGAGATCAGGGCCTATTTGGGGGCCTACGGCGGCGCCTCCACAGCCTAGGCGCGTATCGTGGGTGGGCCAAGCCATGCCTCCCCCACCCGGAGTTCCAGGATTATTGCCCTGAAGTTCCCCAGACTTTGGAAGAATGCTCGCTCAGGATCGTCCCTCTCGACCCACCAGTACCTGTTACCTCGCCTTTCGGCCCTTCGCCCTGTGATCACCCCCCCGACAACCCCCAACCCGCGTCCGCATCTCCTCGTGACGGGTGGCGCGGGTTTTATCGGTGGGCATGTGGTGAAGTACTTGCTCGATTTCGGTGCGCGAGTGACCGTCATCGATGACCTGTCGACGGGGCGGTTGGAGCATCTGCCCGAAAGCACCCGGCTGCGCACGGTCATCGGAGACATGACCGATCGCCATGTTTGGAGTGATGCTTGGCAGGGTCGGCAACGCATAACCCGGGTTTTGCACCTGGCCGGACACGTGGGGGTGCGCCGCGTTCTCGAGGACCCCAGGGGTTGTTCCGATGTGCAATTGGCCATGGCTCAGACGGTGATAGAGACCCTCACGGCCATGGAGGAAGGGGATCGCCCGGGGTTGATCGCAGCGTCTAGCAGTGAGGTGTATCGGGCCAGCCAGGAGCCCCTGGCAGAAAGCTCCCCGGTTTGGCAAACCACGGATAAGGGATGGAACACCGGGCGCTGGGCTTATGCGGCGTCCAAGCTGCGCGCTGAGCAGGGGTTCGTTGGCGCCGGTTTGTCGGTGCTCAATTTACGTTTGTTCAATGTGGTCGGTCCCGGTCAGAACGGCGAAAGTGGAATGGTCCTGCCCCGTTTTGTGGAGGCTGCCCGGTTGAGGGATACGTTGCAGGTCTTTGGAAATGGCAAGCAGGTCCGAACCTTTGGCCACGTGGCGTGTATTGCCGCGGACTTGGTCCAGCTTTGCCTGCGCGCTGAAATGCCCACGGGGGTTCTCAATTTGGGGGGCACCGCCGCCACGCAAATCGAAAGGTTGGCCAGGTTGGTTTTGGCGGAAGCCGGGTTGGATGAAGCCCACCTTCGAAGCGTTGACCCAGCCATAGAATTGGGCGCAGATTTTCAGGAGGTCATTCATCGTGTTCCGTCACTGGATCGGGCGAAATCGCTTGGCTTGATTCGCAATCCCTGGAGTCTAGAGGATATTGTTCGGGACGCCTGGACGCGCCACGCGGTACCTAGCCCCGGCTAGCAAGCCATGCGCATCGCTCGAATTTTGACGCGCCTGAATCTGGGCGGACCAGCGCGCCAAGTATTGGAGAGCGACCCGCGGTTGCAGGAGCGCGGACATGAGATGCGCGTGTTCTGTGGTAGCCCGGAGGAGGGGGAAGGGGATCTGAGCCCCTTGCTGGAGGCCCAGGGGATCAGCGTGCAGCGGGTGGCCGGTTTGACACGGGCTATACACCCCTGGCAAGACTTGCAAGTGACCCGGTTTCTGCGCAGTGAACTGCAAGCGTGGGGTCCGGACATCGTTCATACCCATGCGTCAAAGGCGGGCTGGGTAGGTCGAATCGCGGCCCGGGGATTGCGCGCCCGCATGTTGCACACATTTCACGGCCATGTTTTCGATGGACACTTTTCTCCCCCCAAGACCGCCCTGTTGGTATTCATCGAGAGGCTCCTGGCCCGTCGGACCGATCAGATTGTCGCCGTGAGCCACGGTACCCGCCGGGAGTTGGTGGCATTGGGGGTCGCACCCGAGTCCCGGATCCATATGCTTTACGGGGGGGCGGATGTGACGGGGTTGGCGGGGGCGACCAGTGTGCAGGCCAAACTTCGCGGCGCCTTGGGGCTTGGGCAGGATGCTCTCCTGATCGGTGTGTTGGGCCGTTTGGCGCCTATCAAGTGCACCCCCTGCGCCCTCAGGGCTTTCGAAATCGCGAGGCGTGAATTGCCGGGTGCGTTTTTGGTTTTCATCGGGGACGGGCCCGACCGGCTCAGGTTGGAGCAGGATTTGGAAAAGTGTGCACCTGAACTCAAAGCGTGCGTGTTTCTTGTGGGCCCATGGGGGAATATGGCCCACATGTTGCCCGACCTGGACATCCTGTTATCCGCCTCGCATCACGAGGGCTTGCCTATCTCAATGGTGGAGGCGGGTGCGTGTTGTGTACCGAGTGTGGCGACCCCTGTGGGCGGGGTTCGTGAGTTTGTGATTCCTGGCCAGACGGGTTTCATTGGTGACTCGGTGGAAACCCTGGCGGAAGGTCTCGTGGCCCTGGGTTCGGATGGGGACTTGCGCCGTGCATTGGGCAAGGGCGCGCAGGCCTTGGCATTGGAGCAGCACGGGGGCGAGGCGTTTGCAGATCGCTTGGAAATGTTGTACATGGAACTTCTGGAGCGCACACCATGAACCTGTTGATGGTGAGTGGTGATCGCCAAATCGTCGTCGGTGAGCGCGGGCCCTTCTATTCCATGCAGGCGGAGTTCTCACGCTACTTCGATCGCGTGGACGTGATTTGCCCAAAACCCAATGGACCCATCCAGGTCCGCGAGATCCATGGCAATGTTCACTTCCACCCCGCGAACGTGCCGAGCCGGCGTATGAAGGGGTTTGTGCAAGAAAAGGGTGCCGAGCTGATTGGGCAGCACGGATATGCGCTTGTTGTCAGCCATGATTACGGCCGGTTTGCCAACGGGCGTGGTGCAGCTTGGCTCGCCAAGAGGTTCGACTTGCCCCACGTTTCTGAGTTGCACCACATTCCGGGTGAGCCGGTGGCGGATAGTTTTCGGGAGCGGCTAGAGCGATTCTTGGCCAAGCGGTATGTGGCTTGGGCCAAGTCGCGGGTGACCGCATTCCGAGTTGTGAACCCCGGACAAATGCCGAGGTTGTTGCGAGCGTGGGGAGTGAACCCTGGAAAGATTGTGGTGTTGCCTTCGCAGTACTTGGACTTGGATGTTTTCAAGCTCCGAGCGGCGGCCCTGGAAGAAGCGTACGAATACGATTTGGTATTCGTTGGCCGCATGGTGAACAACAAGGGGTTGCCCCGCATCATCGCGGCCTTGGAAATGTGCCAGGCTCGAGGGCAAACGTGGAAAGCCCTGTTTGTCGGCAAGGGACCACTGCGCGCACAAATGATGGAACGAACCAAAAGCCAGGGTCTCTTTACCCGCTGGATTGAATGGGTGGATTCTCCAGAGGATCTGGCTGCTCTCTACCGTTCCTCACGCGCGGTGGTGTGTGCTTCCACCTGCGAGGGAGGACCCCGATTCACTGTCGAGGCCATGTCCTGTGGCGCAGCTTGCATCTCGACCCCCGTGGGTATCATGGAGGACCTTCTGGCGGATGGGGCTGCAGGAAGGTTGTGTGGTTTCGACGTGGAGAGCCTCTCCGATGCGTTCGATGGGGTGCTCATAGATGAAGCAGGCCGCAAGACAATGGGGGAAAATGCGGCCATTCGGGTCCGCGTTTTTGAATACAGTCAAGCGATCAAGACCTATGCAAATGGTCTCCGACACTTGGCAGGACAAGAGAAGCGAACGCTATGAAACTGGTTTTTGTAACGCAGGTTTACGATCGCGAGGACGCGGTGCTTGGTTTTGTGCCCGGTTGGGTGGCGGGCTTGGCTCGTCATGCGGATCACGTCATGGTGCTGGCCTTGGAGGTCGGTGACCTGGGCGAGCTTCCAAGCAATGCGGAAGTCCTCCGAATCGGTCGCAAGGGTTATGTTGCACGCTACCTACGCTATCGTCGCTTCTTGCGTTCCGCCTTTGCCAAGTTGGGTTATGACGCACTTCTGGCGCACATGGTGCCGCGCTATGCGAGTCTTGCCGATAGTATCGTACGCAAGAACGGTGCGCGCAATTTTCTTTGGTACACGCACCGCGGGGTGGATGCACGTTTGCTTCGGGCTGTGTCGGTAGTGGACAAGGTCTTCACCGCTTCCAACGAATCCTTGCGCGTGGACACTCCCAAGAAGGTCGTGACGGGGCATGGCATCCATGTGGAACACTTTGCTGGGAAGCGCGAGCGCAATGAGCGGTCCGGTCCCCAATTGTTGGCTGTGGGGCGTCTGACGCCTTCCAAGGATGCACTCACCACAGTTCGGGCAGTCGCCGAATTGCGTTCGCGCGGAATCGATGCCAGCCTGCACTGGATCGGTGCGGGTTTGGTCGATGAGGATGCGAACTACGGGCGCGAGGTGCTGCGCGAATGCGAAGAGTTGAAGCTCACCCAGCATGTGGAATGGATGGGATCTGTGCCCTACTTCAAGGTTGCGAGTCACTTCCTGGAGGCCGACATCATGGTTTCCTCCAGTCAGACGGGTAGTGTGGATAAGGTTGTGCTTGAGGCCATGGCCTCAAGCCTGCCGTTTGTTGCTTCCGGCGAGGCCTATGCCCCCGTGGTGACCAGCCTCGGAGAGCGTGCCGCCGACCTGGCCTTCCCGGAGGGCGATGCGGTCGCCTTGGCCGATCGCGTACAGAAACTGTGGGAGCAGGGGGGCGTCGAGCGCGATTCCTTGGGGCAGTGCCTGCGCGATATCGTCGTGCGCGATCACGAAGTGGACGATCTGATGGGTCGCCTGGTCAAGGCCATGGGAGCGAAAGCCTAGTCATGGCCACTCCCCTCGAACCGTGGAGTGAGCCCGTTGAGCGCGTGCTGCACGGCATGATGCGACAGGTCTCTGGGGCGGGGATTTTGATGTGTCCCGAGCATTCGATTGAGCACACGGGCAAGAATGCCGGCGCCGTGGTGATGGCGTGCGAGTTGGCAGGGCTTGGTGTCGGGGATGGTGAACGCCTGTTCGAGTTCGCCAAACAGCAGAGCCTGCGCATTGCAGGGCGGCTAGAACGCGAAGGGGAGAGCACGTGTTGGACCTTTCGACCCGGGCGGCACGATCCATTCAATTGCTCCAACAACGTGATCGATGGGGGAGCCTGCTCGGATGCTTTGGGGGCCTTTCTCGAGAGTTTCGCGGATCGCTTGTCGCTGGCTGAGCGAACCCTTTTGGAGCGTGCGTGTGTGCTGCACGCGCAAACGTATCTGCGTTACGCGGCTTTTGACAAGGGTATCCCCGCCCAACGCGCATGGGCCCTGACCGGTGTTGCCCAGGCTTATCGCCAAAGCAAGCACGAGGTCCTCAGGTATGCCGCGTTGGAAGGGGCGCGCGAGGTGATGGAATTGATGCACGGGGATGGCAGTTATCCCTATCACCCCTTGCATGAGAATCCTGGCCATCCGGGTGCCAGCGATGTGTCAGCGTTCTACCAATCCCGGCCCACCGCGTTCACGATGTTCGCGTTGCAAGCTGTCGGCGAAGATTCGACGGGTCCGGCTTGGGCCGAACCTTTGCGCAAGCAGCTGCGTTTCCTGGCCCTGCTCTATGGACCCAAGGGGATCAAGCTTGGCGGAATAGAGGCCAAACCCTGGTATCATGGGGCTGAGTACGAAGTGGCGAGTCACCCCTTTGATGTGTTTGCTTTGGCTCGCGGGGCTCGCTTGTTTGCGGATGCGCAACTGGCGCGCGCCGCGGTGAACTCGTTTCGGGCCTGGGCTTCGCACGTGGATGCCGAAGGGCTCCCACAAAGCCACAAACCCGGTGAGGGGCGGCATGAATCGTATCAGTGCGTGACTTTTTGGGCTGGCCACTCCCAGTGGATGGCACGGGCGATCAAGGATCTGTTGTGGATCGAACGCGAGGGCCTCGCCGGCACGCCGGAGATCGGCGGCCCCGCCGTCGTGCTCTTCGAAGACGCGCAGTTGGCGCGGCTAGAGAACGATCGGGTGGTGGCCTGGGTGCGCGGCAGTAAGCCGGTCAACAACCTGAACCACGGCAGCCGTAGGGGTGGGGGACTCTTGCGGGTTGTGAGCAAACTCACCGGGGATGAGCTGTTGGCGCGCGATGCACTAGCACTGGGGGATGAGGCGGAATGGACCCGGCGGGTCGGCATTGTATCCTTGTTTCGTGGTTGGATATTGAATCGGGAGGAGATTCGTTTTTCCATATGGAAAGCGCGTAACGCCATGCGCACGCGAGGGGTCTGGGCTGCCGGGGGAGAGCCGTGTTTTGTCCTGAAGCACGGATTGCTGGGTGGGGCCTCAAACAAGGCGTCCACCGCTTTCGCTTGCGCGGCCAAGCTGGAGGCGGTTCCCATGGGCGTACGGCTGCGGACCCGCTTGGCGCACCGGGGTGGGAATCCCGTTTCCGACAGTCGGGTACAACGCGAGTATACGGTCGACGGCCAGGGCCTTCTGGTGCGCGAAACCGTGCGGGAGGGGTCCCTGGTGCCGGGCAAGGACTACGTCGTGCCCTTGCTCGCCGAGGATGTCTCTACGCAGGGCGCGGGTTTGAGTTTCCGGTTGGGGTGATTCTATTGGGCTTTTGGTGCGGCAGGCCCAGCGTATGGAATTGGCGTGGGATTCGGACCAAATTGGGCCCTGGAGGGCAAGGCTCGCCATTGGGTTTGATAGGCTCGCGGCCATGGAAATGGGCCCTCAACAGTTGGTGGTGGTCGCCAATACACGCATTCCGTCACAACGGGCCCAAAGCCTTCAAGTGATGCATGCGGGGCAGGCTTTCGTCGATCGGGGTTTGAGTACGACCTTGTTGCATGCTAAACGCAGGGGCACGACGGTCCTGGGGCAAGGGGCCCTGTCCACGTATTACGGATTGCCCTCCGATTCTCAATTGCGGGTGGAAGCGGTTTCATGTGTCGACGGAATCGATAGTGTTCCCACCTGCTTGCAGTTCCTGCCGGCGCGTTTGCAGGAGTGGACCTTTGCCTCGCGTGCAGCAAAGCGCGTGGACGCTCAGTTTCCAGATGCGTTGGTATTGACCCGCGAAATCGAAACGGCCTACCGGCTCAAGCCCCGTCCGGGGATCTTCTGGGAGGTTCATCGCGTTCCCGGAGGCCGCTGGCGCAGGGGCCTCATGGCGAGGGCCATGCCGGCACTGGCGGGGGTAATCGCCATCTCGGGAGGAGTTCAGGATGACTTGGTGCGTTTGGGTGTGCCCGAGTCCAAGATTTTGGTGGAGCATGACGCCTTCCATTCCCAACGCTTCGAGGGTCTGCCAGGAAAAGCAGCGGCTCGCAAGCGTTTGAGCCTGTCCGCCGACGCCCAATTGGTCGTGTACACCGGTGGCTTGCTGGCTTGGAAGGGCGTGGAAATCTTAGTACAAGCCGCTGCCCAGATGCCCGACGTGGATTTCGTCATCGTGGGGGGGATGGACGCGGATGTGAAACGCTTGAGGGGGCTTGCCGCAGGTCTCCCCAATGTGCACCTGCTCGGATTCCTGGACCCAGGCCAGGTGCCGCTCTATTTGGTGGCAGGGGATGTGGGAGTGGTTCCCAACCGCAGCCAACCAGCCATAAGCTCGCGCTACACCTCGCCGTTGAAAGTCTTCGAAGCCATGGCCATTGGTTTGCCACTGGTAGTTTCCGACTTGCCCTCCATGCGCGACATACTTTCTGACGAAGATGCCTGCTTTGTGCCTCCCGATGACCCAAATTCACTGGTACAGGGACTACGGAGGGTGTTTTCAGACTCAAAACTGCGCCAGAGACTGGGGATCTGTTTGAGTCGAAGGGCTCAGCAGCATACCTTTGATGCGCGTGCAGTCCGCCTTTTGGACTGGATGCAGAGCCACCTGCCAAGGACGCCATGAAAGTACTTTTTCTCACCGATTCCCTATCCGACCTGGATGGGGTCGGTCGATATTCCATGCGATTGATCGCTGCCATGGAAGCCAAACGACCTGAAATGGAGGTGCATGTGCTGTTGGCGCGCAAGCACCGGCCTACCTCCAAGGCGGTGCCGAGCCATTGGAGGATCGACGTTGCATTGCCGCCCGATTATTACTTTTACATGAGTCCCCTGCGGTACCTGGTATCCAGACTTCATTGCACTTGGAAGACATTCTTGGCGGCCCGCGGCGCTTCCCTCATCCACGCCATCAAGGACTATCCCCACAACCAAATAGGGAGTGACGCCGCCCGCCTGCGCAAGATCCCCTGCGTGGCCACCGCCCATGGCACGTACACGATTCAGCCCCTGTTGTCCAAGGTGCACGCCAAGCGCGCCCATCGCACGTATCAGAAGATAGATCATTTCATCTCGGTCAGCAATTACACACGCGTGCGTTTGCTAGACCTCATGAAGGACTCCGAGTTCGATGAAAGCAAAGTGACTGTGGTCCCCAATTGTGTGGCGGCAGAAGCTTATGCAATGCCCATGCCCCTTGAGCAGCAACCATGGCATGGACAAAAATTCACCCTGGCCATTGGAGAGGTGAAGGAGCGCAAGGGGCATCATCTCTGGTTGAAGGCATGGACACGCTTGGCCAAGGACTTCCCGGACTGGCGCCATTACCTGGTCGGCCGTTTGTCGAATGATGAGTACCAAATCGGCCTGGAAGTAGCCGTGCGCAGTGCCGGTCTTCAGGATCGGATTTTCTTTCTGGGCAACGTGAGTGAGGAACAGAAAATCGACCTTTTGCAGCGCGCTAGCGTATTCGTGCATACGCCCGTCACGGCAGCAGATGGTGGCTTTGAGGGCTTCGGTCTCGTGTATCTAGAGGCCAGCGCTTCGGGGACAGCGGTTCTCGGCACCCGGGATTCGGGGGCCGAAGATGCCATTGTGCAGGAGTGCACCGGTTTGCTCGTTGATCAAGACGTAGATGCAATCGAAGAGGGGTTGCGCCGCTTGATGGGCAATGACGCCGAGCGCGCTTCCTTTGCAAGGCAGGGCCTAGAGCATGCCCGCAAGGAAACCTGGGATGGCAACGCCATGAGTGTGCTTGCCCTTTACGACAGTTTACTTTGGGATTGAGTTTGCGCATTCTGTTCCTCGCCGAAATCTCTGATCCGGGTGTGGGGTCGTCCGTGCGGCAAATGTATGGGCATGCGGATTGGTTGAAGGAGCGGGGGCATGAGGTCTGCGTGGTCTCCACGGTGCGTGATCCGGCGCATACCTCTCCAACGGAGATCGAAGGCACCCAAGTGTTTCGTCTACACTCGGACTACCCGATTCGCTTTCGACCTTGGGTTTCATTGCACAACAAGGCGATCGACGCTCCCTTTGGAGCCATTCTGCAGCAATGGAAACCGGACATCGTTCATGCGCATTTGATCCACACACACCTGGGATATCATGCTTTGACCCAGGCCCGATCTGCGGGCGCCAAGGTGGTGTTCACCGCCCACGATGTGATGGTGTTCTGCTACCAGAAGCTGACTTGCTTTCACGGGGGAGAGGCTGCGGTTGGGCGGCTAGATGATGTGCAAGCTGGCCTGGTGAAGTGTTTAAAGTGTCAGCGTTTTCGCTTCCGGCCGGGGCGCAACGCGCAGATCCGCAAGGTCCTGCAACGCGATGTGGATCGCCTTGTCGTGGTCTCGGATGAATTGGGCCGGGTGATCCGAGCCAACAACATCCGGGTGGATGCTACCGTGCACAACGCGCTGGTGCCTTTGGGTGAACCTCCGGGCGAAGAGCAGGTAGGGGAATTTCGTGAACGCCTGGGTTTGAAGGGGAAGCTGGTGCTCGCCATGGGGGGGCGGCTGCATGAACAAAAAGGGGTGGGCAAGCTGCTCGAAATGTTGGCGCGCCTCGCTCCGGAGTTCCCCGAGTTGCGCTTGATCGTGATGGGCAAGTCCGACATTTATGACCGTGAATTCAAGCCCCAGGCGCAGGCTTTGGGGGTGGCCGATCGCGTGGTCCCCATGGGGTGGCTCGACGGTCGGGAGCTGCAATTGGCTTACGCTGCCGCGGATGTGTTCGTAACGCCTTCGCTTTGTTTTGATACTTTTGGGTTGGTGAACCTCGAGGCCATGCAGCATGCCAAGCCGGTGGTCGCCACCAGTTTCGGTGGATCCAAGGAGGTCCTTGAGCACGGCGAAACCGGATACATCGAAAACCCCTATGACGTGCCAGCTTACAG
Organism: bacterium; assembly: GCA_024228395.1. Classification (GTDB taxonomy): domain Bacteria; phylum Planctomycetota; class UBA1135; order UBA1135; genus NORP259. The sequence goes on from JAAETM010000423.1 coordinate 16,276, forward strand.
TGAGCTTTTGGCCAAGTTGCTGCGCAATGCGGACCTGCGCAGGGGCCAGGGATTGGCCGGCCAGGACAGGTTCTTGGAGCACTTCACCATGGATCGGTTGGGGCGCGAGTATATGGTCTTGTACGAACAAATCGCGGAATAGGCCCTGGGACAGTATGAAAAAGGCTATAGGGTCGAATCAGGGGCGCGTGGCCCGCGGATTAGGGCGTGATGAATCAGGCGAGGGAACCGTGCGGGCGACAAGCCCTCTCATGAAAAGCGCAAGACTCATGTACTTGGCAGGCGGCTGGTTCTTCGTGGGGTTGGCTTTCCTGGGGGTATTGCTGCCGCTGCTGCCGACCACACCTTTCTTGCTGTTGGCCGGTACTTGCTTTGCTCGCTCCTCGCCACGCTTGCACTATCGCATTTTGAAGATGCCCGTATTTGGGGAATATCTGCGCCAATGGGACAGGAGCCACACCGTACCCAAGCCGGCCAAACATCGCGCATGGATGCTGATCGCGGTGAGTTTCGCCCTGTCCGCGTACATGGTGGAATCCATAGGTCTGCGCTTGATATTGGTAGTGCTTGGATTTGGCTTGGGTTGCCTCGTCGCTCTGTTGCCGGAACAGGAAGCGGACGGGATACCCAGCCGGGGTCAGAATTCGGCAAGGGTTGAAACTGAAGTGGAGGATGCGCCCGGTTCGTTCCCTGCCGAAGCCTCCGAGGCAGCCTATTCAGAAGGGGAGCCCAAAATCGACGACCATAGCCCGCCCAAACGTTCGCGGCTGCCTTCGCGGTAGGTCTCGTAGGTGGCGTGCTCGCTGGGAGCCTTGTCCCCGATGCGAATTCCCCAGATGGGTTGGAGCTTGCCTGGCGCCATGGAGTAACGCGCATCGCCGATGACACCCTCGTGGTCCGGGTGCCAGATTAGCCAGCCATTCGAGAAGTGGGCAAAGCGCTTCACATCTCCAAGTAGGACGGACCCTGCGGGCGCCAGCGCCTGCCAGGTGGTGGTGTCTGCCGGATCGAGGAGCTCTGCGCGGTCGCCCTCTTTCAAAGTGACCTGCTTGCCCACTCGAACCCCCGCGCATGCGACTTGGTCCTGGTGCAGCCAGATAGCTCGCCAGACGACGATGTTGCCGAGTGTTGGGCGGACGGAAATTCGTTCGGGTTTCACTTGGTTGACTTGCAAGTGGTCGTGCAAGGCCTCGACGGCGCGCCCCCGTTGATGAAGCGCCAATCCCAAATACAAGCTGACCCACAGAATTGCAGACGCGCAAAGCCACCGCTGGGGAGACCACTTCCACGCTGCGAAACAGGTCCCAATCAGGGGTAGCGTGAGCAGGGGATCGACAACGGAAACCCAGTCGAGGGTGGAGCGCTCCAACGAAAAGGGCCATAACACATGGGTTCCATAGCTCGTCCACAGGTCGCAGAAGGGGTGGGAGGCCGCTGCCAAGATCAAGGGCCAATAGGGCGCCCGCAAAGCTGGGTCCTTGCCCCGCGCCCGGTGCCAACCCGCCGCCAAGAACCATGCCACTAAGGCTACAATCGGCTGCACCACCCACGCATGGGTGAAGTGCCGATGGAACTCCAGGAACATCAGGGGGTCGCTGTTTGAACGTAGCAGCACATCCGCATCCGGCAGCAAACCAGCAATCGCCCCAGCAAACCCTGCGGCCCGACGCCGGGGCGCGGGGCTGATCGCCATGGCGATGCAAGCGCCAAGCGTAACGTGGGTCAGGGGGTCCATAGGGCAAACGCAGGAGGCTCAAAGCCTGCGGTGCTTTACGATAGCAAGCCAAGGCCGTCTAACTAAGACCAATCGTCACCGCAGCGTGCGTCTTTTCGGCATCAAGAACCGGGGCTCTGGAGTATTGGCCCGAGGGACGACCTTCCTGCGGCAGCGTCTGCCGGTTATCAAAAGGGGTCATGCTCCTGTCTCCTTGCGATGCGAGATGTGGCCACCCTGAACCTTCGGGCCACTTGAATTGCCGTTTGGCCGGTAACTTTGGGTTGAACTCTCCGTTCTCCGCCCCGTTGAAGCTCCCATGAAACCGCGTCATTGCCTGTTGGCCCTTCTGTTCTGCACCCTGGGCGCATGGCTGGTGTCCATCGGTATGGGGGGGGCGGATGGGGCTGGGGTGGGGCTTGTGCGCGCGGGTTCGGATAGCGGGCATGCCGATGGAAAGGTCGGCGGGGCGCAGCTCTTGATCGATGATGGTGCGAAAGCTGCACCAGGGGTGGGACTGCGGACCCTAGATGTGCTGGATGGGGATGGGGGAAGCCCGCTTCCCGAAAACGCCCAATGGTGCGCGGGTCGCATACAATGGCCGGATGGGGTGCTTCCGCCCGATGACATGCTTGTGGTTGCAGAAGGCAATCGTTGGCCCGATGGCCGGGAGCAGATGCGCGCGCCGGTGGGCCCTGACGGGGAATTCCGAGTGGCCTTCTCGCCGGGTACCTACCGGGGTTTGATCACCTTGGATTCCGACGGCCTGGTCTTCGCGCCCACGGTCGTTTGGCGGCCTTGGTTCCAGGGGGTATTGCTCCTAGCGGCACAGCGTTCGTACTACACCTATTCCGTTCACTTGGAAGATGGGCATGGCGGAGCGGTGGATCAGTTGCGCTTGGACCGCTTGCAGGGGGGCGTGTTGAGTGATGCGACGCGCACGCCGGTGCCAAACCAAAATGGGGGAGCCTTCGAGGACTTTCCCCCGGGACGTGAGGCCACGCAGTATTTGGCGTGGGGAGCGGAGCTGGCCCCCGTGCTCGTCTCCCCCCGCGCCGCACGCTCCGCCTCCCGGTCGGAATCGAGCGTGATTTTGCGCCGGCCTGCGCGCGTATCCGTAACCGTTGAATTGGCTGAGCAGAGCTCCAAGGCTGGGGGCTGGTTGCAATGCACGCAACCATTTCGCAGGGTGCGCAACGGCGAGCTCGGTCCGCTGATGACGCACATGGCGTGTTCTAGCGGCAATTTTGAATTCCAGGTTCCGGCCGGACAGGAGTTGAAGATGCGTGTGGGGGCCAAGGGACTAGGGGCCTCTTGGAGAAACATCGGAACCCTGCAGCCGGGTGAGCATCGCCGCGGCGTGCGACTGCAGGCCAACCCCCTCGGAACCCTTCGCGGGCGTGTGGTCGGCTCCGATGGCGAACCGGTTGTGGGGGCTTGGGTGCGGAGTTTGGCGTGGCTGTACAGCGATGAAGGAAGCGCGGATGATCCTGGCATGGGCCCCATGCACTCGACGGTGACCGACGGGCAGGGGCGCTTTGAGCTCACGGGGCTTGGAGCTTTCGAGTCCGTTCCCTTGGAGGTCTCCTTGGATTCAGCCTCGGGGGGGTCTATCGCCCCGGGGAGTCTTTGGAGCGCCGATCGCAGAAGTCAGCACTTTGAGGATGTGAAGCCGGGCGCGGGTCTCCAGCGATTGGTCTTTGCACCCGGGGACTGCCTGCTGCAAGGTCGGGTCGTCGACCAGGCTGGAGAACCGCTCCGCGAATATTGGTTGACCCTCGTTCCGGGTTATCGGCAGGCCAAGTGTTCGAAGCGTGGAGCGGGTGGGGGGGTCATTGAGGCGGACCGCTCGCCCCTGCTCACGGGGGGATCGCCCTCCACCCGGTGGTTCGATGAAGAGGTATTCAGCGCACGACGCAAGTACCTTGTTCGGGACACTGGAGGGGAATTCCGCATTCAAGTAGCGCCTGGAAAGTGGGATCTTAGGGTCGATGCTGCGGGTCATTGCAGCCTAAAACTTGAAGGGCTTTCCGCACCCAATGTGATCGATGCGCAATGGGCCCTTCCCGCCCCCGCATCCTTTGAGGTCGTGCTGACGGATGATCAGGGGGAGCCCTGGGTCGATCAGACGCTGCGGTTGAGTAGCGAGGATGACGTGGTGTTGCAAATCGGCCTTCCAGCGCAGGACGGTTTGGTCTTGCACACTGACCGTGGCGGGCGAGCCCGGGTGGAAGGGCTCACACCAGGTCGTTATGCGGTGGCCGCTAGGGGGGCGCAAGCCGCCCTTTTCCCGAAGAAATACATCACCTTAGAAGCCGGGGAGAGTCGGAAGCTTCGCGCACAAATGCCAAAATCCGGTTCGATTCGAGTGGTCGTAGGCTGGGATGCGAATGGCAGAACGGTGAATGGAACCCTGCATAAGAATGGCAAGTCGTTCGGCACGTCCGCGGTTGTGCAAACACCCGCTGAGCTGTTTTTCCCTGAAGTGCCGCCGGGTTCGTACACCATGCGCTTCCGCGTGGGCGATGAGATTCCCGGGGCCAACCCCATTTTCGCTGATGTGCCGGTTCAGATAAGAGCTCGTGTTGTGACGTCTTTGAACGTGGAGCCAATCACAAGCGCTTGTTTGGTGGCGGGGCGCGTGACCTTGAACGGAGAACAGGTGGATTCGGGGAAATTGAAATTCTCCATCCCCGGTTCGAGGGGATCGAATACGTTGATTCCATTGGGCCCCCATGGTGAGTACCGCGCAACACTGGCGGAACCGGGTGTGTACGGTGTTTCGTACCTGGAAGGTCGGCGTCGCCGGAAGGTGTCTTTCGCACTTGTGGACGTGCCGCCAGGTGGAGGGACCTCCCTGGATATCGCGCTTCAAGATGGTCGTATAACCCTGCAACTGCCCCCTGGATCGGGCGCCGACGCGCCCCTTTCGAGCGGGGCGCGACGCCCGGTCAAGCTGACCATGCGGAACGCGGAACATGGGGATCTGACATCGTTTGTTTCTTCTTGGACGGGGGGCAAAGCCACCTGGGAAAGCGTGCCTCCGGGTACGTATCGAGTGGCCAGTGCGGGCAATACTCGCAATCGGTGGTGGCGGGTGAAGCCGGGTCAAGATGTGGTGCTCCCCCCCGGTGTTTCAAGCGTGGAGGCGAATGTCGAGTGGGAGCGCTTGTATGAGTTGAGGGGGGAGTGCGACCTCAGCGCTTGGCCCGCCAGCAAGTCAGGGAGCGAACCCCTGGCCAATGGGGTCTATCTGCGGATTTGGGGGGACGCACATCGGGAAACGCTCCTGATGTGCGCGTGGGTCGGAGGTGGGCCGGTAATCCCGTTCAGGTTGCAGGGGGTTCCGCCGGGTGAAGTGTGGATCACGGTGGATCCCTCGCCGGTGAGTCGATATCAGCCCAGCGCGCCCCAAGGTCCCTTCAGAGTCACCTCGGGAGGAGTCGGGGGAGTTTCAGTGCGCTTTGATTTTCCTTCCCCAAGGGCAGAATAGCGGTTTTTGCCCCCTTGGGGCCCCTTGTGGGGTAGATTTGAGGCGGGCGGCTGACCTCCTGCCATAATCTACCGCAAGGGGTGGATTGGTTTGGCTGGCGTGTCCGCAAGGAAGGGACCTTCTTCGGTTCTTTGAACATCGGGTTTTCCGGCATTCTCGCCAGGAATCGCGCGATGGCACTGCCAGTCCCGCCGATATAAGAGATCGTCATGCGTAAAACACTGCTCACCTACGTCAAACCCCACGTCCAGGAAGACCCCCTTTCCATGATTTTGGGGATTGGCTATCTGGCGGCCATGCTCGAGCGGGAGAAGATCCCCGTCGCCCTGTACGACGAGCGTATTGGCACCGACCAGGAGATGAAAGCGGTCATCGAAGCCAATGACATCATCGGATTCAGCGCGTTGACGCCCAACATCCGGCGCGCCATGGCCTGGGCCAAATATGCGAAGGAGAAGGGCAAGGTCACCATCATGGGTGGACCCCATGCATCGGTGGACCAGGGTGTATTCCTAGACTCCGGACACTTCGACTACGTGTTGAAGGGCGAAGCGGAATATACCTTGCCGCAACTGCTCAAGGCGATCGACGGCAATCAGGACAGTACCTTGGAAGAGGTGCCTGGCTTGGCGGCCATGCGCGACGGCGAACTTTGGGTCGACAATGCTGCCCCGCCGCTGATCAAAAAACTCGACGAGCTGCCGATCCCCGCCCGCCACCTGTTGCCACAACAGGCCTACTTCGAAAACAACCCCGAGCGCCTGATCTACATGTTCACCACGCGCGGCTGTCCCTTCAAGTGCATCTTCTGCCAGAAGGAACTCACCGGTCGAGGCTTCCGTGTGCGCAGTACCGAGGCCATTGTGGACGAGCTCGAATTCCTGATCAAAACCTATGATCCGGGCGTGATGCTGTTCGTGGACGAGATCCTGACCCTGCGCAAGAAGCGCATCCATGAGATGTGTGATGAGATCTTGCGCCGCGGTTTGAAGTTCGAGTGGGTGGCCAATACGCGCGCCGACTGCGTGGACTTCCCGTTGCTCAAACACATGCATCGCGCCGGTTGCCGTCGTATCTATTACGGGTGGGAGTCGGGCAGCCAGCGCATGTTGGACGTGCTCAAAAAGGACTTGACCCCGGAGCAAATCGTGGAAGCTGCGCGCATGACGCGTCGCGCGGGAATCTGGGCCAAGGTCTATCTTATCGTGGGTACGCCTGGCGAAACCAAGGCCGACATCGAAGAGACCGAAAAGGTCCTGCGTTTGGCGGGCCCGGACCTGATTCGCATATCGGTCTTCAACCCCTTGATTGGCACGGAATCCTGGGATAACTACCAGGCATCCATCGATGTCGCCGACCTTTCGGAGAACTATGTGTCCTCCAACCGGTCTGGCTACCGTCACGAGAACTTCACCCAGATAGAGCTTGAGGAGCTGCGTAAGAACATGGTGCGGTCCTACGAGAAGTGGTACTACTCCATGCCGCAACGGGCCCGGCGCTTTTATGAGCGCAGCCTGTATTACATGGAAAACCCGCACTTTGGCCGCAAACGGTTGGGGCGCGCCATCGGCCTGGTCCCCGCTCCACAGCGCAAGGTCGTCACGCGGCATCACTAGGGACCCATCGGAGTGCTTGGTCAGCCCCCAAAATCGGTTTCAGGTTTGGGGGGCTGATCGCCTTTGGGGCCCTGATTCAGGGGGGTGAAGCTTCACGTGTCCTGGGGGTGGGACTCTTGGGAATCCTGGACGTGCTAGGAAGCCGCAGGCTCGAAAGCCGAAGCTCGCCGGGGCTAGAATGGGTTTGCTGGGGGGCAGGAAGCCTTCCGGGTTCCCCAATTCTCCACTCATCCACACCATGCGTTTTGAGCGTGCCCTGGGCGGTTTCACCGCGTTCCTTCTTCTGTCCCTCATCGCATCGTGCGGAAGTAGCAGCGGGGGGGGCGGTGGCGCTCCCACTCCCACACTGACGGGACCCAATGCTGGCTCGATCCTCGCAGGGACCCAATCCATCACCTGGGTTTCCCCTTCTAGCCCTAACACGGTTGAGATCCGCTTGTCGACCGATGGCGGGGCATCGTACCCAACGGTATTGGCGGGGGCAGCTCCAGACACGGGTTCTTTTGCCTGGGACACAACGACTGGGGCCGACGGGGCCCAGAACCGAATCCAAATCACGCCCACAAATACGAGCAATGTCGTACTAGCAGCATTTGGTCACGCTGCGGACTTCACCGTGGACAATACCGTCCCGGTGATCTCCCTGATCAGTCCCCAGGCAGGTGGAGTGTTTGGAGGAACCAATGCATCGATCACGTGGCAAACAGTCGACGCCAATCCAGGTACTGTTGAGATTAGCCTAAGCAGTGATGGTGGTGGGTCCTTTCCGACCATGTTGTCTAGCGGTGCTCCCGACACGGGAAGCTTCACTTTTGACGCGACTTCTCAATCCGAAGGGAACACGTACCGTATCCGGGTGACGCCGACCGACTTGGCGGGCAATCTTGGGGTTGCCGACGAATCCTCTGGCAATGCGGAGATCGACAATACGCCGCCCACCATCTCGTTGAATTCCCCACTGGGCGGTGAGGTGTGGGCTTCCATTCAGGACGTCACGTATACCATGGCCGATGCGAACCCCTTGGGGGTTGCCGTATTCCTATCGGCGGACAGTGGTGTCTCCTACCCCGAAACCCTCGCACCTTTGGCATCGGTGTCGGGGCCCTTTCATTGGAACACTGGATTGTCCCCCGACGGGACCACCTATCGCCTCCGCGTGATCGGTGTGGACCGGGCAGGCAATCGCTCCCTTGTCGCGGACAGTCCTGGAGACTTCACTTTGGAGAACATTGTGCTAGAGCGCAATGCCACCTACTTGGATGTGAACCTGAATGGAGTTTTGGATACGGGGGACCGCCTGATCTTGTCATTCAATGAAGAGATTGTCCTTGGAACCCCCACAGAGGCGGATTTTCAAATGTACGTGACTGGAGACAGCGTGGGCACCGGCGTAACCATTGTGGACCTCAACGAAGTGGGGGACTTGGCCATCGTGCTCAGCACGGGCATGGACTTCAAGGCGCGGGGCGTCTTTGACGCAGATCTGGTGAGCGCTGGCGAGTCTTCGGGAATGGACGTGGCGGATGTGGTGAGCCCCAATTCCATTGAAAACCAAGGGGGCACGGATGTGGCACCCGTCGGAGGTGTGGACATTGAGGCCGGCTTTGTCTTGTCGAGGACGGAGGCTGGTTCCGACAAGAGCACTTCCGTTTCAGCCGGGGATATGGACGGGGATGGGCGCACCGATTTCGCAATCGGCCGTTCCGCAGGATTGGGCATTGCTCTGCGCTTGGAGAATGGTGTGGGGCAGTACCCATTGACGGGTGGTTCGCCCCTTGGAACCGATACGGTGAATGATGTGGTTCTCGCGGATTTGGATGGGGATGGGGATTTGGACATCGCGTCCGCCTGTGCGGGCCCCAACCGGGTTTGGTTGGGGGACGGTACGGGAGCATTCACTGATTCTGCGCAGCTTCTTGGAGCGAGCATTTCCCAGGCTGTGGTCGCCGGTGATCTTGACAAGGATGGGGATGTGGACCTGGTCTTTGGCAACGATATTGGGGGCCCAGCCCGCGCCTACTTGAACAATGGGGCCGGTGTGTTCACGGGAACTGGCCAGAGTTTCCAATCGACCAATACGGTTGATCTGGATATCGGTGATGTGGATGGCGATGGCGATTTGGATCTGCTCGCTGGCAATCAGGGCAGCTCCGAAGGGAGCACCATCTGGCTCAATGATGGCTCTGGCACTTTTGCGCAGGGCTCCCAGGTGCTCGTGACTTCAACCCGTCGGGTGGCTCTCGGTGACTTGGATGGGGATGGAGACCTGGATGCATTCATTGGTGTCAACGGCCAGAGTGAAGTCGCGCTGAACGACGGCAGCGGTACTTTCACTTCCACCTCCCAGTTCCTTGGCAACGGGGACGTGCGTGGGTTGGCCCTCTTCGACCAGGATGGGGACGGCGATTTGGATGCACTGCTCGGCAAGTACTTCGACAGGGATGAACTTTGGCTCAACGATGGAGCAGGGGTTTTTGCTTCCCGCCTGTCCCAAAACATTGGCACAGGCACCACCGCCGATCTCGCGGTCGGGGACTTTGACTTTGATGGGGACATGGACTACTTCGCCCCCGGCGTGGAGCAGAACGATGATGAGGTTTGGCTCAATTCACTCGCCGGTGTTTTCGGAAGCGTGACTCTCCTGCAAGGACCTGCGGTCGATGTGGACACTATGACGACGGGCGGCAGCACCGCCGGGGATCTGAATGGGGATGGAAATTTGGATCTGGTATTGATGCGCGTTGCAGGGGTCCAAGTATTGCTCGGGCAAGGCGACGGCACGTTTGGCACCGCGATAGCGGTGGCGGATTCCCATGTCACAGCGGGTGAGCTAGAGCTGCTCGATGCGAATGGCGACGGGCACTTGGACATGATCCAGGCAGCGGCAGGATCCATCACGGGCCTCTTCCTCGGGGACGGCACCGGCGCCCTTACTTTGAGCCCTGGCGCTTTCGGTGTCCTTCAGGCGAACCGTTTGGCCGTGGGAGACTTGGACGCCGACGGGGATTTGGACGTGATTCTTGGCTTCCTTGCTGCGGATGATGCCATTTACCTGGGGGACGGAACCGGTGCGTTTGTGGATTCATCCCATTTGATCGCGGGACTCACCTCCCAGGCTCTAGAGCTGGGAGATTTCGACGGTGATTCGGATCTCGACGTTTTCATCGGCACACCTGCGGCCAACCGCGTGGCCCTCAATGATGGGGCTGGACAGTTCACCCTGACGGGGCAGAACTTTGGTGCGGAGGATACCTTGGTACTGGCGATAGCTGATGTGGACCATGACGGTGACTTGGATGTGCTAGCTGGTAACAACGGGGCAGCTGCCACCGTGTTCATGGCGGATGGTACGGGCGATTTCCCCATACTCACGACCTTTGGAAGCGGAGTCATCACCGCAATTTCTGTTGGGGATTTCAATGTGGATGGCCACATCGATGCTGCCTTGGGAAACTTTGCGGGGGCAAACAGTGCCCTATACCTGGGTGCGGGAACCGGACTCTTTCCGACCCTCGCCCAGGGCCTGGGGAATTCAATGGTGCTGACAGGGTTGGCCGCAGACTTCGACAACGACGGGGACCTCGACCTGTTCCAAGGCAATGCTGCCGCTGCTGACACCACCTGGTCGATCCATTGAGCTCGGTTGCACAAAGGAAGGCCCCGCAAACCTGGTCGGTTTGCGGGGCCTTCCTTATCTATTCTGGGCTCATTGGGCAACGCGGGCGAGGACCTTGTCTTCCAGCCCTTGGGCACGAGCTTCCAACACCTTGGTTTCGGCGAGAAAGGCCTCGCGCTGCGCGTCGTCCTTGAGATCCTTGGCGTTGGTGCGCACGTTCAGGCCCGCGCCCTTCACGGCCAGGTTTGCGCAAAGGGACCCCACGCCCACGTCGGAGGAGGAGGCGGGCATTCCGTGCTCAGCCATGGCGTCGCAAATTTCCAAGGCTGCGGTAGCCGCGCGCATGATTTTAAGTGGTGCCTCGATCGCTTGCACCGTGGCCGCTTGGATGGCGGCTTCGCGCTGATCCTTGGGGGCGCTCCAGGCGACCATGATGGCGTTGAATGCGACCGTGTCCTCGTCCACCAGGCGCAGCAGTTCCTGGTGCAGTGCCTTGCCCTTGTCGGCCCAGTCGGAGAAGAACTCCCAGCGCTCATCCCAGCCCCGTTTGTGGCTGGAAAGGTTGCCGACCATGGTGGCTAAGCCCGCACCCAAGGCGCCGACCAAGGCGCTCACCGAACCACCGCCAGGGGCAGGACTCTCCGATGCTGCCACTTCGACGAAGCGGGTCAAACTCAAATCCACGAGCCGCCTTGCACTCTTGTCCGCGATGGCATATTCGATGATGCGCTCTTCTGGCACAAAGGGCGACAGCTCGTCCAGCCCCATGGAGCGCACCGCGATATGGATGAGTTCCGAGTCCGACACCCCCGTTGAGCGTTGTTGCTTGTGCAGGAAGTAACGTCCCGCATCGAGCATGGCAGCGAGGGGGATCAAACCCACCAACTCAGATCCAGTGACCCGGATGCCGCGGGCCAGGGCCTTGTCGCAGCACTCGTTGAAGGCCACATGCATGGGGGTGATCGAGATGTTGGTCAGGTTCATGGAAATTTGAGCCACGCCGTACTCCTCGATGAACCAACCGATGCCCTTGACGCATTTCAGGGAGCCGGGGATCCAGACGGCCTCCCCCTGCTCGCCCTTCACGATTTGTCCTGTGAGGGGATCGGGGGAGCGCTTGATGCGACCTTTCTCGCGCACGTCGAAGGCGATGGCGTTGGCCCGCCGTGAAGAGGTGGTATTCAGATTCACGTTGTATGCGATCAGGAAGTCCCGGGCGCTAACGGCCGTGGCTCCGTTTTTTTCATTGAACTCGGATGGACCGAAATCAGGAGCCCATTCGGGATCGCTGAGTTTGGCCTGGAGTCCTTCGTATTCGCCAGACCGAACGTCGGCAAGGTTCTGCCGTTGGGGGGAAGAGGCCGCATTCTCGTAGCAATAAATGGTCAAGCCGACCTCCTCGCCGAGACGTCTAGCGAGGGTGCGAGCATAGGCCGCAGTCTCTTCCATCGTGACCCCAGCAATCGGGACAAGCGGACAAACGTCCATGGCGCCGAAACGCGGGTGCTCGCCCTCGTGCTGGGCCATGTCGATGAGATCCGCGCCCACCCGCGCGGCATGGATGGCCGCCTCAATGACATCCTCAGGCTCACCCACAAAAGTGAATACGGTCCGGTTCGTGGCCGCGCCAGGATCCACGTCGAGCAGGGTCACCCCGGGAGTATTGCGCACGGCAGCCGAAATCGCATCCAGGGTCTGGTGGTTACGGCCTTCGGAGAAGTTGGGGACGCATTCGATGAGGCGACTCATGGGGGAGCTGTTGATTTTGAGGGGAGGTGGGGGCTCTGAGGGCGACACTCTAAGGGGGGCGGGGTCCTATGCCAACCGCGAGTTTGTCCCCCAGGCTTGTTCCTGGTGCACCCCCGCGTCAAAATGGGCCCATGGCCGCTGCCGATCAACATGGACTACCCGAACAGCCCCAGGCTGAGCTGGAAGTACAACCGTGCGACACCGGGGAGCGGAGTGAGCAGGCCGCCCTTTTTCGGGCCAATTTCGGTGTGGAGGGGGCTCTTGCCGTGTTGATTTGGCGCTATGACCGCTGTCCCCACGGCCAATCGGTGACCCTGATCGGCAAGGTCGGGGACAAGGCTGTTGCCGGGTATGCTTGCAACCCGCGCCGGATTGGCTGGCAGGATGGGGACGTGACTATCGGGCAAACCGGTGATGTGATGACCCTGGCCGAGGCTCGCGGCAAGGGGTTCTTTTCCGAATTGGACCGCAAGGCGATGGGGGCCACCGTACAAGCTGGGTGGCCCGTTGTTTTCGGCTTGCCCAATCGACAGTCCGCCCCTTTATTCCTCAACAAGTTGGGTTGGTCGGGCGTGGGTCGATTGAAGCCTTGGACCTTGATTTGCCAGGTGGATGCTGTGGCACGTGCCGAGCGCATGCGGGCAGGACGTTTGGCATCCCTTTGGACCGGGTTCGCGTTCCGCAAGGGCAGGCGCAAGCTGGCAGCCTTGAAGGAACTAGGACGGGACTTCCATGCCGTTCCCATCCACCGCTTCGGCGATTGGGTGGAAGGTCCCGTCAAGCAGGTCGCCAAGAATTACCCCTGGATGGTGCGGCGAGATGCCGACTATCTGAATTGGCGGTTTTTTGATAGCCCCAATGCGCACTTCATGGCGTGGAGGTTGGATGGACCCGATGGCAAGGCAGCCGGTTATGTCGTTGTGCAAGCGCCGCTCGACGGGTACGGGGTCGGCTATCTGGTGGATTTGGTAGCACCCGATCCCCGAGCCCATGGCGCAGGCATCGTGTGTGCAGTGGCCGGCTTGCACCAATTGGGAGCCAGCGTGGTGCGCGCCCACGCTATCGCGGGTTCCGATTGGCAGAACCAGCTCATTGGTGCTGGTTTTCAGCCACCCAAGGCCCAAGACGAGAAGCGGGTCATCGTTTTTGTGCATCAAAGCGACCACCCCCTGGCTCAAGTTGCCATGGACGCCAGGCGTTGGTTCTTTACCGATGCGGACCGTGACGATGAATTGGTTCGTTAGTCCCTAGACCTCCCATGCTCAAACATCGTCTCAAAGGCTGGTTCCGGATCGCTTTCGGGCGCGTCGTGTGGCACTCGGGATTGTGGCGTGTTTTCGATCGCCGTATGCCGCGCCGCTTGACCATCCTGGCAGGTCATTGCGTGGGGAGACCCAGCGGGCTGCCGTCGGACTTGGCCATCTCCGAGGTACGCCTGGGGAATATCCTCCAGACCCTGGGCGCGAGTTTCGATTGGTGCACGGTGGGTGAAGGGGTGGAGAGCTTCGAGGGACCCTCACTGGCTCGCTCCATGGTGGCCCTTTCATTCGATGATGGTTACCGGGACAATCTGGAGGTACTGGCTCCGATACTGAATCAAACCGGAGCCAAGGCAACGGTATTCTTGGAGGGCGCACCCCTGGTCGACGGCAGGGTGAGCTGGAGCCACAAGTACTTTTGGCTGATTCACGTGGCGGGTGTCGCGCCCGAAACCATTGCCAGTGAGCTACTGAACAATTCACCAGAAGGAAAGGGCTTCGGTCTTCTGGCGCAAGCTGCGGGGGGGGCGCCAGAAGGTCGCGAGTATCAACTCAAGCGTGTGCTGAAATACGAGTGCGATGCGACGCAGCGCGATGCTGCCGTGCAGCGCATCTTCCTCGGCCACGGCGGGGAAGAAAGCGTGTTGCGGGATAGCTTGTATCTTTCGAGGCAACAGGCCCTGGACCTGCGCGCGGCGGGGGTGGAGCTTGGAGGGCATACGCAGGATCACGAGGTACTTGCAACCCTTTCTCCAGAGGAGGCCTTCAAGCAAATCGCAGAAGGCCGGAACTCCATGGAAAAAATCCTTGGACCCGAGCTGTCCCCATGTTTTGCCTACCCTTTTGGACGCAACTGGGACTTTGATGAAGATTGCAAGGGCGCTGTGGTTGCTGCCGGTTACAGCATCGCAGTCACAACCCACGCCGGCATTTACGAAGGCCGGGGGGACAAACTTGCGATTGCAAGACTCATGCTCAGCGAGGAATTGCCCATCTACCAAATCATGATGGAAGCCTCGGGAGCCTATCAGTGGTTGCGTCGTTTCGGTATCGACCTAGCGTGAATTCGGTGTCCGACTGACCTACAGATCGTATCCGCCGAAGTCGTTGTTGCCGCCCCCGTACATTACGAGGTACAGGATCGCGGCGGCGACGAGCACAATGGGCAGTAGGATGAAGAGCCAGTTTTCTTTGAGGAATTTGCCCATGGGGAAAGCCTAGAAGAGCGTGTAGATGAAGGGAGCCACAAGGGGTGATGAGGCTGCGACAACGAGCAAGCTGCCGACCGACAACAAGATCATGACCAGGGGCATGAGGTACCAATGCCCGCGGCGTACGAATGCCAGGAGCAACTCGAAGATGGTGGCGAGTCGGTTCCCGAGTTTGTAGAAGATGAATCCAAAGATAGCGATGAGGCCCGCAGCCAGGGCAAATTTCGCCGTGGTCGGGGGCATGAGTTGCAGGAGCATGGACCCGCCAATCGCCACAGTGAAAACAATCGCGAGCAGACCGCCGACCTTGAGGAACAAGGGCAGGATCTTTTCATCCTTGTAGAAGGCACCGTAGAAGCTGCCCAGGATTCCCCAGAGGGTGAAGTAGATCAGTATCCAACGCGGGATAGGCTTTTCAGGAGCTGGGGGGGTGGGCATGGTGTCCAGCTGCTTGCCGGTTCCAGGGGTCAGCCCCATGGTCCCCAAACTATCGTGCACAAATTGGGCGACCACCTGGTTGCCGAGGGCGTTCAGGTGAAAGTCTCGCTTGTAGAAGGTGTCGCCCTTGTCCTCGGTGGCCTTGCGTAGGGCGGCGCGGGGGTCGAGGGCTGTCAAACCAGCGGACCTTGCAGCGGCCAGCAATTGCTCCACCGGTTGATTCGGATCCCAGTCATCGCGTGCCATGTGCATGTGGTTGCTGCCATACCACCCGGCGTATTCTTCATCCACCGCGCTGTGGGAGGGGAGCACAACGACCGCAACCTCGGCGCCCAGAGCTTCGCATTGGGCGCGCAGGGCCTTGAAGGCGCCGCCGGTACGCGCCAAGGCGTCCGCCATGAAGTCGGGGGGATCCACGAACAGGGGGCCCCATTCCTTGGGTACCGGCCCGCGGGTGGTGCCCGGCTCGAACAGGTCCACGCCTTGGGGTTTCATGAGCAGGTTGCCCATGGCCGTGTTCGCGAAGAACCCCCGGGATCCAGGATCCGTCAGGTCCTTCTGCTCCAGCTCGCCATCCATGGAGAATCGTGGCTTGGGGAAGTAGCGATAGTGCGTGGCCCCGTTGTAGTACAGGTCGTTTTCGTAGGCGAATAGCAGCACGAGGTCCGGTTGCCACTTCTCCCCATTCGCGATCAGCCACGCCACTTCCTGGTCGGTGGAATAACCCTCGGTACCGGTGTTGATCACCTGCACCTGGCGCTCTTCCGCTTGCCACCAGTTTTCGAGTTGGTCCACAAAGAGGTGCTGACGCTCAACCGTATAACCCAAGGTGAAGGAGTCGCCCAGGCAGATCACACGCTGCGTGTCCTCGGGTTTCTCGACCATGAGGCTCTGGTCGTCGCGCAATCCCAGTTCATTGATGGCGAAGTGCACGTCGTACTCGCGGGTCTTGCGGTGCACTTTTCGCCCGGGGGTCTTGCTCCAGCCGACGACCGCATCGAATTGATTGAGCGTCTTGGGTGGTCCCATGCCAGTGGCACGCAGGCCGATCTCAAAGACCCCAAGAAAAACCGCCAGGCTGACCAGGATCGCGAGCAGTACGTTGATAGCTTTCATCGGATTCAACTGACCAGGGCGGTTACGGAATCGCCTTCATGGCGCAGGTGGAACTTCGTCTCGGCGATCTTCTTCTTGGCGTCCGCCTTGACGATGTAATTGCCGAGCAGTAGCAAGTCCATGCCGCTCAAACTGAAAGTATTGAAGGCGTGGGCCGGGGATTCGACGATGGGCTCGCCCTTCAGGTTGAACGATGTGTTCATGACCACAGGCACGCCGGTGCGCTTGCCAAAGGCCTCGATCATGCCGTGGTAGGCGGGGTTGGTTTCCTTGTACACGGTCTGCAAACGGCCCGAGCCATCCTCGTGGGTGATGGCCGGCAGGTCGGAGCGCTTTTCCTCGCGAACGGGTGCCACGTAGAGCATGAAGCGTGCGGGGAAGTGTTTCTCCGCTTCGGGGATTTCGAAGAACTCGTTGGCGCGTTCCTCGAGCACCGAAGGCGCAAAGGGCCGGAAGGCCTCGCGGAATTTGATCTTGGAGTTGAGCTTCTCCTTCATCTCCTCGCGGCGCGGGTCGGCGATGATCGAGCGAGCGCCCAGGGCACGCGGACCCCATTCGAA
>JAAETM010000424.1 GCA_024228395.1 bacterium
CACTATTGAGGTTCACGGGGTCGACCAAGAGGGCACACGCATAGCCAATCTAGACATTCGAGGAACGGGCCCAAACGGAGTCGACATCATTTTCCGCTTTGCGGACGGCGGCCTCAGCAGCGCGATACAAACCACCCCATCCAACTCATTCATGCACGGCCTGCCCGCTGGCAAGGTCGTGCTTCAGGTGGAATGCGAAGCTGGCGCGCAAACGGTATCGCTCGACCTCACGGAACCCAGACAAGGGCCGGTGCTGGTGGTCTTCCAGAAAGCGCCCCCTGTTGATTTGGTCGAAATCACAGTTGCGCTCTGGTTCGCGAAACCCCCATCAGAATTCGGCCCCGGGGACAAGGCAACCCTCCAAGCGCGCATGTTGGAAAATCCCATGCTCAGCAAAGCAAACCTCAGCGCCTTCCGATCGGCACTCGATCATCAATTGTCCACGCCGACCGAGTGCTTTGTTGTCGTGATCGAGCGGCCCTTTCCCGCCAAACCGATCCGGGTCACCTACGAACCCGCCGAGTCAATGCCCGAGGACTTACTTGCCGCTGCAAAGGAGTCCGATACACCAGCGCGGCACAAGAGCATGGGCCTTACCGTTCACGTCCCCAAACGCACGATCTCAGCCCGCATGTCCAATACCATGACCAATACCATGACCACCATCATGCCCGCTACAGAATACCCATTGGCCTCTCCCACCCGGGATCCAAGAGAACCCCTGTCCATCGACTTCCCAACACCGCTGGGCGAATGCACCCTCAAGCTGGAAAGCGACTACTACGAGAACGTCAAATTCACATGGCAGGCGGAAGAGTTGGGCGAGAACATGATGCCCCCAATCATCATGCTCAGAGCCAAGAAGTGAAGTGAGCTAGAAGCTCCCCTCCCCGACAATCTACTGCGCGGGGGGAGCGCTGCAGGCCCCTGGAGCTTGGCGCTGATCAATGCCAAAGGCCCCTGCAGCACGCCCGGCGGTAAAAGCAGCACCCCTTTTCTAAGTTTCCCGCAGAATCCGTGTGGCGCCTTGCGGTTTGGTCCGCACTGCCTGCGACATGAAGAATGACACCCTCGAAACCCTCTTCCAGCGCTTCCGCGCTGAAAACGACGTGCAGGCCTTGGCAACTGTTTTTGATAGGACCGCGCCCCATCTGCATACCCTAGCTCGGCGTTTGGGGGGGGATTCGGCCGATGACCTGCTGCAGGACACGTATCTGTCCTCCATGGAGAAAGCGGACGCTTGGGATAACAGCCGCCCCCTGATGCCCTGGCTCCTGGGAATCCTGGCCCACCGTGCCCGACGCAACTGGGATGACAAAAGGCGCCAACCTGACCCGCATCGCTTGCCAGAACGCCATGTGGAATTGCCTGATGCCTCGCCCATGGCACGGGAATTTCAGATGGAGTTCACACACGCGCTCCAAGGGCTCACTCCGGCCTTGCGGCAAGCTGTCGAAGCCTCGCTCGTCGATGGGCAATCGCCGACCCAACTCGCGGTCAACCTGGGCCTACGAGCAGGAACCGTTCGCCAACGTTTGAGCCGTGGTCTTTCCGAACTTCGCACAACTCTCAAGGGAGCCATACTCGCCCTCGTCGGTTTCTTTGGATTCCGCGAGAGTGGGTTGGCCGCCGTTCGGTCGCATGTGTTGATGTCGGCTAGCGTCACAGGATCGGTCCCTGCCATTGGTGGAGCGGCCTATGGCTTTCGGCTCACATTGGCGGGGGTCCTGGCGGCTTGCACCATCATTGGCATCCTGGTGGGACTGTATTCAACCGATCGTGGCGGCTCATTGGGCTTGCAGGAGCAACTGGCTCTGAATGCCCCCGCGGGATTGGGAGCCGGAACAGAAGAGGCCGCATTGCACACCATTGAGCCGGCGAACGCTCGAGAGGCGCTTGCGATAGTCAAGGACTTCAAGATCCTCTTGCTTTGGAAGTCGAGCGGGGATCCCGTGGTCGGCCGAACCGTCCAACTGAAACTTAAGAACAAGGAGCGTCAGGTTTCTGACTCCGACGCAGAGGGGTTCGCCACTTTCACACTGTCCGTGGGACAGGTGCCCTCGTCCGCAACAGCGCTTGCGACTGCGACCAGTCCCCGCGTTCACAAGTTCATGACCCCGGCAGTGTTGGCTGAAACTCCCACTTTGCACATTGGTGAAGGAGGATCTCTAAGCGGCGTCGTTCTCGATCCACAGGGAACCCCCGTTCCGAATGCCACAGTGGAAGGCTGGATGGGAAGCGGTCATGACCGCACGGCCGATAGGACGACCCTCGCGAACGCAAAGGGAGAGTTCACCCTTGAGCATCTCGGAGCCGAGTTCATTGTCACTGCGCGCAAGTCCGATCGCTGGGTTGGTTACCAGGGTTTGCGGGGCAGCCTGCTTGACGGTGATCGACTAACAGGGCATGAGTTGACCGTCGCCGCGCTGGGCAGCATGGCGGGAAGAATCATGCATCCCGACGGGAAACCTGCAGCCGGGGTCGAACTTCGCATCGAGCACGCAACGTCCCACTCCGGGGATACGGACATCACCCATGACCATCAGGTCAGTCGTTTTTTGGCCGGCCAAGGCAAGTGCACCTCAGACCACGACGGGCGTTTCCTCATCGCGGGGCTGCCGCCCCGCGGCCATAGCATCACCGCAAAGCTCGCTCCCTACCTTATCTACTCCGGCTACCATGCCTTGCTACCAGACCAAGTAGAGGCGCGATTCGAAGCTGGCCATTCGCTTACCGGTTCGGTCACCGACTCCAATGGCAAGGCTGTGGAAGGCGCTGAAGTCGCATTTTGGCCGTTCTGGAGTAATGTTCACACAACTCCATTCTGGAATACTTGCCAGCCGTCCGATGGATCCTTCGTTCTAAACGGACTATCCAAGCCGGAAGGAGCGCAGAACGACTTCCGACGTCTGATCATTGTGCGCGCCCCCGGGTACGCCATTCAGGTTCTGGATGAGTTGCCGGCGGACCTGGATTCGATCAACCCGCTTTCGATTCAATTGCTACCCGGAAGAGTCCTTGAAGGTACGGTTCTGCAAGAGGACGGCACCCCCGCAGCTAGCATCGCAGTACGCATCGAAGGTGACCGCGTATTGCACGACCTGGGATACAGCAACGGAACACCCCACACATGGGAGAAGAAAGCGAGGTGCGACGAGGTGAGGACCGATGCAAATGGGCATTTTCACTTTGGTGAGTTGTACCCCGGGATGTTCAAGATCCAGGTCTTTGCCGACGAGGTGCGCCAATTCTACCTGACGCAAAATGCCCGTTCCGGTCAGGGCCCATTAAGCTTCCGCTTCACGGAGGCTGCTCTCAAAAAGGTCGTCATCCGGCCAATCGTGCAGGACGCCATTACGGGCGAAGCTATCGAAGGCTTCAAGTTCCGCCACTGGCGTGAAGAGGGTGGAAGGCTCCACTCCTTGACACCTGGCCCAAACGGCTTGGAAGCAGCCGGTTTGGACCCCGGTTATTTCGGAACCAGTATTTCGGCAGAAGGTTATGTCGACAATAGACACGAAGACAAGCACTACTCAGTAGGGGTCCACGATGCACTCTTCACGCTTTACCCATACCGATCGCTTCGCATGGATTGCAAGTGGGGCAATGGTGAGCCCATCGACTTCTTCTGGGTGAAGGGATCAGGGCCCGATGGAACGGCCATTCAGTTCACGGTGAGCCCCTATTCCTCAACCCGCAAGATCAACGTACACAGCGCGAATGGGTCGATCCACGGCTTGCCTGCCGGCCAAGTGCAACTGACAATAGGCAGAGGCGACGCCACCGCCGAAGTCACCTTGGATCTCACTGAAGCGCGTGAACAACCCTTGGAAGTCATTCTCACACCGGTAATCCGCGCCCAGGAAGCCCGCGAGACATTCTTCATCATGCAGCGCAGAGCTATGGCAGAGGGCAGCGAAGAAGACAACCACAACGGCTATCTGTACTGCCCAGAGCATCCGTTCACGCTTGTTGTCACGCGGCCTGCGGGGCAACCTCCGGTGCGCATTGAGTACAAGCCTTCCAGGCCGCGCCCGAGCCTGGGAGAAGTTGTAGCCTTGCGAGTGGGGGGGGACAAAAAATTAGCCGATGGGGAACCCGCAACGAAAGCAACCACGCTCGGAATGACCCTCTCAGTGCAGTGGGGCAAAGGAGGCAGTTTCTTCGAACCCAAAACCGCGGCCAACCCCCTGGTCGCGAGATTCAAAACGGAACTAGGCCCCTGTAGCGTGCAACTGGAAAGCGACCACTATGAACTCCTCCACTACTCGTGGACGGCGAAGGAGGGCTCCAAGCACACACTGAAGCTCATCCCTATCAAGCCTTAGAGGCTGCGGCGACCCTTCGGAAAACCCGGCCGCACAACCATCAGTACCAACCCCGCTAAAAGAACCCCAATCACCGCCCGCCCAAGTCCCACAATAACACCCCCAAACTCCGGCACGACCCAACGCGTCACCGGCAAGGTCACACCAAAAGTGGCGATACCCAAACCTCCCACTAGCATGCCCTTGGTTTCTGCGTTCATTGGGAACCAGTGTATCTGGACCGAGTCACTGGCTACAACAAGTCCCGCATTTCACGCCTAAAGCTGGCCCACCCTACCCATCTTTCACTGGAGAAAAAACACCGGCCGAGCAGTGAGGCCCCTTGCTCAGCAATACTCTTCACGCAGCCCCACTCGAAGCACTACTGCCCCTCGAAAGGTTCTCTTGTGGGGCGTCGAACGAGTTGCCAGGTGTACAGCGCATAGAGCAGCACCGCAAAGCGAAAGTGGGGCTGTGTACTCAATGTCGTACCAGCTCCCAATCGGTACCGAGCCCAAGGCAAGGAATCGAAAGGTACAAGGAATGACCCTCCGGCGCTCCAGACGTGCTTTCTAGCCGATAAAGCAACTCGCAGGTAGACTGTACGCACGCAATGCGATCACTGCCCTGCCAAGCAACCCCTGCGCACAGTCTCGCGCCCTAAACCCAAGCTATCCACTATGTTTGCCAACAAAGGTATCCATTCCGTGGCCTTCGCTGGCGCCATCTTCCTATTCGGCCAACCCCTCAACGCCCAGGGTCTTTCGCGTAGTTACGTGAACAACAGTACCGGGACCGACTCGGTTCGGCTCTGCCAGGATTTGGACTCCTATGGGGACTGCAACGGGGTGGGGGAGTTGACGATTTTATGACGACCTACTCGGATCGATCAACCTCGGATCGCCCAGTGGCAATGCCTTGAGGCCCGATGGGTCCTTGCTGCTTTCCGATGGGGCGGAGGACATCATCCTGTTGTTGGCGGACTTGAACGGCAACGGGGATGCCTTGGACGTGGGAGAAGCCACCCTGTTTTTCGATGGAGATCCCACCATCAATGCATCTGGCATCACCATGGCCGGCGCCCGGCACTTGTGGGTC
>JAAETM010000425.1 GCA_024228395.1 bacterium
AACGGGCCCGCCGAAGGCTTCAACAGTCGAATCCAATCAGTGAAAGCCGCAGCCCGGGGATTCCGAAACTTTGCCAACTACAGGACGCGGATCCTATTCTTCTGCGGAAAGCTGGAATTGCAGCCCAAAGGGGAAAGCCACCAAATTCCGGGAAGAGCCCCTATGGCCTTCGTGAAAAATGCGGGCTAGATCGACTCTTACACCATGCCCACCTCCTGAAGTGCGGCCCGAGAAGCTGGAGAATTCAGCACGCCAACCCCTTGACGTCAGAACCCACCGAAGCATGATGAATCCAGCCCCGAACACCTACTTCACCAAGTCCTCGGTCGGAAACTTCTCGGGCATTGCGCCGTAAGCGTTCACGGGGTTTAAGGGACAGAAATCCACGGTTGTCACCGTTAGTCAGGGTGTGAATGAACATCCTCAAGCTGCCCCCTCATGCCCGAATTGCGCTGCGCTGAGTGTCCGGATCGACTCACTGGAGGCTCTGGTCAAGAGCCTCGGTGAAGAAGTGGCTCGCCGACGCTCGCGGAAGCCGAAGACATCTCGCACATGTAGCAAGCCGCCGGCGAGCGATGCCCCATGGGATAAAGCCGGAGCCCCCAAGCGGTCGCCATGCGATAAGAAACAAGGTGGTCAGCCTGGTCACAAAGGCAAGAATCGCCCACCCGCATCGCCGGAGGACATCAGCGAGGCACACATGGTCAAGCCAACGAGCTGTGGTTCGTGTAGTGCGCATC
>JAAETM010000426.1 GCA_024228395.1 bacterium
CTTCGCGAATCTCTATCGGGAGTTCGCCGACGCGATTCGGAGTGGCGATCCCCTGCCAACCCATCTTCCTTCGATCGAGGCGGGCTTGCGCGGTGTTAAATTCATCGAGCAGGTGATCGCTTCGAACGATGCGGGCAACACCTGGACGTAGTCGCGCACACCTCTCGGTTGACTGTGTGGATAGATGGGATGAGTTGTCTTGACTCGGAATGCACACGCCTGGTTGTTTGCACCTGCTCACCAACCCAAAGTAGGCCGCCACATCCCGATCCTTTTTGATCCGAAATGGTCAGTACAAATCGGGGAGCTGTGTCCAGCCCCACGCGCTCGACCTGGCACTTCCAGTTGTAGCTCCGGGAGAACGGTGGAGCCTCGAACTTTTCCAATGGACTGCCAGTGGCTTTCTAAGTTTCCTCCGGTGGCTCAGGTCTCCGCTGGCGGGGCATTCCTTAAGAAGGGTGCCCCGCCCTGTGTTTGGGATGGGCTGGACCCGTATCTCTCTTTATGGGTTCTGATCGGTTTCCGGTGCTGTGTAAATACTCGGGGCAGGCAATTCTATGGAGGAGTGGTTTATGCGGGCTTTGATGATTGGGATCTCTGTTTTGGTGGGCTGTCGGGCTCAAGGCGTAGGGCCTGCGCCTGCTGCGCTGGAGGTGAAAGGCGAGGAGTGGGCTTGTGTAGAAAGTGAAGATTTGCCGGTTGGTCAGATCGTTGTAGATACCGATCACCTTACTTTGGGCGCGGGCTAAACCGATGAATGAAGACAGACCAAGAGTGATAGCGAACAGCCTTTTCATATTGGAAGTTTTCTTGCGGGCGGGAGGACCTTATCGGGGAGCTCGGGGTGGCTTCCACACCACCAAATGAGGTGTCGGGGAGTTGCAAAAAGAATTCATGTCAAGCAGGTCACAGGATCGCGCAACCCCAGTAAATCCATGTGCATTGAAACGGATTGTCGTACGGCGCGTGATAGGGATGACCCCTCGCGGCACGGCCCCCGCTCCAATATTGCGTCCATTCTCCCGAAACATCTCTCCCCACAACCGACATGAAAAAGACGATTCTCTCCCTGGCTTGCGCTAGCCTTCTGGGCGCCTCCGCATGGGCCCAGGCCCCTTCCATGGTCACTTACGAGGTGCGCATCGACGCCACCTGGAGTGCCGCCACGCATCCGGGAGCCTACCCCACAAACGCCCACTTCTCCCCACCCATCGGCGCTCTGCACAAGAACACCAGCCGGCTCTGGGAAAACGGAGGCATGGCCACGAACGGCATCGAGGTCATGGCGGAAACCGGGGCCACCGGCCCCTTGACCACGGAGATCCAAAACCTCATCGCAGCCGGGGAAGCCGGCTCGGTGTTGACCTTCTCGCCTCCCGCCACGCCCGGAGTCCGCACCTTCCAGTTCACAGTGAGCGAGGACTTCCCCATGGTTTCCCTGGTCTCCATGATCGCGCCCAGCCCCGATTGGTTCGTGGGCGTGGACAGCCTTCCCCTCATGCAAAACGGCCAATGGGTGGACCGCATCGTGACCCTGCCCGCTTGGGATGCTGGCACCGACATGGGTATGCAATTCACGTCTCCGGACATGGACATGGTGCCCTCCGCGCCCATCTCCCTGATCCAGCACGGTCCGTTCCTGGTGAATAACCCGCTGGGTACCATGACCTTCACTCGCATCGAGATCGGCACCAACTATTGCGGCCCCGCCGTGCCCAACTCCACCGGCATGTCCGCTCAGATCGACGCCTTCGGTAGCGGCATGGCCGGCGAGTCCTTGACCCTGGCCGCAGACTCCATGCCCACCGACCAATTCGGATTCTTCCTGGTCGCCACCGACCAGGGCATGATGATGCCCGCAAACAGCAACGGCATGCTGTGCCTGGGCACCAACATGGGCCGCTTCAACCAAACAAACGAGATCCGCAACTCTGGCATGGACGGCGCCTTCCGCCTAGTGGTCGACCCGGACGTGCTGCCCTTCACCCCTACCGTTGCCGCCCAATCCGGCCAGACCTACCACTTCCAAGCCTGGTTCCGCGAGAACGGTGGCACCAGCAACTTCACCGACGGCGTTTCGGTGACGTTCCAATAGGTCAGTCCCCCCTGCTGACCATGGCCAGAGAGGCCGGAGAACGATCGTTAGATCTCTCCGGCCTCTCTGGCTTTACTCTCAGGATTCAATCCTAAGTTTCGTTCGGGCGTCTAGGGTGCCCGATTCCTCTGCGGATAGACGTTCCAAAGGGGCTGTTTCGGGGGAAGGGCGGGAAGAGGGGTGGGGTGCGGAGGCGAGCACGGATTGAATTTGACGATCCCCTAATACGGAGTTGCACACCCAGCCTCACTTTTTGGTACCCGCTAGCGGGAGAAGTCCAAGGTGAGTTTGGTATGTGCGTTGGCGCGAACTTCAAAGGGCTGTTCCGGCCCGGCGGCGCTTTGAGTTGACCCTCATTTTTGGAGATGGAATAGTTGGGCTTTGTAGCGGCCGGGTAGCAGGGGCACGCGTAGTACCTTTCCGATTTCGTTACTCTTAAACCACTTTTCCCATGCTCGCATGGATTCGGAACCAGGGGCGGTTGACGGGGAGTCGAGTGCTGTGATCCAGAAGATCAGCCAGGCGTCGTCGCTCAAAGGGACACCCAATTCGGGCCTGAATTCGACGGTGCCGTGAGTTTCAATGATGTAGGTCGTTTCACGGGCGGAGGCGTCGCAGGTCCAAGTGAAGTCCTGTTCGTCATAATCGAAACCAATATTCAACGGTATCTCGGGCATGTGCTCTAGGACCAAGGGTTCTTGGCCCTGGGCTCGAGCGTAAATTGGCGGGTGCCCGGGAGCCTCAACTGTAAGCTGGTTTGTAGGCATGGGGATGCCATTCGAATCGGTAACCGAGACCCTCAGGCTACGGCCACTTTGCATCAAGAACGGGGGCAGATTAGTGTCGGGTGTTAGCGTCAGGGGACCGACCTCGATGGGCACGAAGTCGGGGTGTCTGGCGGTGATGGTCACCGGGTCTTTGGGTGAAAACAGTCCTAGAAACCCGGCCGAAAAAGGCTGAATCGGCGAATGCCACAGAGTAAGCTGGTTTCCCGCACCAAGGAGACCAATGCTCGGACACAAATCACCACAGGGGGAACTCTTCAGGCCTGATAATCTGCTACGGGAGCATGTGGGGTTCGAGTCATTCCACAGCGCTCTGGGGGAAATGAGGGGCCGCTACTTCCGTGACGAAGACTTTGAGGAAATGTACGGCGAGCGTGGGCGGCCATGCGTCCCACCCTCCCAGCTTTGCATAGCGATC
>JAAETM010000427.1 GCA_024228395.1 bacterium
CATGCGATACACAGCGGATAAGTCGGTGCTTCGAATCGATGACAATCAAATAGATAGGCTCGTGAAACAACGGCACCAATTGGTTTTGGGTTTGAAGGAGGGCGATAGGGGGTTTGGGCTCCACGGCATGATCACCCAGGGCATAACGGCGGATCACCTGAGCAAGGCCAAGGGCCGCCAATTTCCTGCCGAGCGCATAGCGGGCAGTTTGTACAACGCCGAGGTCGCTACCGTGGATGAGGCCATTGCCCAACTGCTCTTGGGCCTGGAAGAACAGGGCATCCTGGAGGACTGCTTGATCATTCTGACGGGGGATCATGGCGAGACCTTCTGGGAGCATGGCGATTCCTGGAATCACGGGCTCTGGCTCTACAAGACGACAACGCGGTTGCCATGGATTATGAATTGGCCCGACGCGCCCTGGCAGCCCGGCTCGCGCATCGACCAGCCAAGCTCCACGGTGGACCTGGTGCCCACCCTTTGTGGGTTGTTGAATGTGCCCGTGGGGGGCGACTTGGGAGGCGAGGACTGGGGACCCGCGTTCCGCGGCGAGGCGTTCCAGCGTGGACCCGTTTACTCCGTGGCCACCCAGCCAATCCTTCCGGCGCTAGAAAATAAATCCCCCAAATGGGCAAACGCGGAAAAGCCCCACGCCGTGCGTCTGGGCCCCTGGAAGTTGATCGACTCCAAATACAACTCGGTGCAGCAGCTATTCCACCTTGGGCGGGATCCCGGCGAAAAAAACAACCTGCTCGCTGCGAAAGAACTGGATCAGGAAGCGAGTGGGGCGCATGTGCAGCTACTTGGGTTGCTGAACGCGTTCCGAGCCTCCGCAAAACCCTTGCCCAGCGTTTTTGATCCCACGCAAGCCCAAGAGGTGGCCGCCCGTCTGGGCGCCATGGGGTACGCACACGGGACAGAACCCGACGAGGGCAAGGACTGACGACGGGTGGCGGGTTGCATTGGCCACGCCAGTACCATGGCTGCATTCCGGTGTGCCCTTGAGTCCTTGCGGGCATTGGGAGGATCAGTCCTTTTTCTTGAGTAGTCCGTCAAGCTCCTTGCGCAGATCCTTGGAGCCCTTCTCCAGCAGCTTGTCGGTTTGCTTTTTGAGAGTGTCGGAAGTGCTCCCTTCGAGCACCGCATCCGCACCCTTCTCCAGCAATCCGTCGACTTTGTTTCCTATCGCTTTGTTGAGTTGTTTCCCGCTTTCGCCTTTCAGAGAGTCGCCGAACTTCTCGCCTAGTTTCTTTTGCAGGTCACTCTTCGCCTTCTCTTTGAGCTTATCGACCTCGGCGCCAGCCTTGCTCTTGAGCTTGTCCAGCTCCTCCCGTGCCCGCTCCTTGAGGCCAGCCACATCGCCGCCAATGAGCAGCGCCAACTCCGGGGATACCTGGGCCTGTGCGTTGGCTATTGTCTGCTCGATGAGGCGCTCCACAATTCGGGCGGTGGCTTGTTCCACGTTCTGCATGCGATTCTCGTTGGCGCTCTTCGACAGATCGATCTCAAACGGGGGGAGCTCAAACGAATAACTTTGCTCGATGCCTGGGATACCGGTGAGGTCAAAGGTGGCTCCGACACCAGACACTTTCACCAACCCAATCTCGATGTTCTTGGCGGAACTTGCATCTCCCTCCGGTTCCGATGGGCTGCTGGAATCGCCCTTCGTCAACTTTCTCAAGCTCTCATATACCTTCAGGAAATTGTTCTCTTTTCCATTTTGTATCAACCGAAGATGTAACCCATCCAGGGTGACCTCCCGAACGCGGACCGTATCCGAAAGCGTCGAAAACAGGTTCACGCCGACCTGGATCTTGCCAATCTCAAGCAAGGGGGGGCCATCGAAACCCTGCGGTTGATCCGCAGTGAACCCAGCAATGCCAAGGGTTGTATTCAGGCCAAAACCAGCATCGATACCCTCCAGGTGGGTGGGCGTGCCGAGGGCTGAACCTGTGCCGTTTTCGATCGTCTTGCGCGCTGCAGGGGGGAGGAATGAGTACCCGGCGCCCCCTAAGAGAAGCAAGCCGAGAAGGAGGACGAGAGCAAGTTTTAAGATCAGCTTCATACGACCATGATAGAAGCTTGGTCGGGCAATCCCAACCCAAGAGCCCGCATTTGAGTTGGGCAAAAAGAAGATCCCCGATTCCGCAGGAGGCTGGAACCCTAGTCTGCTGGGGTTCCCCACCGAAATCAATCGCTGAATTCGATCCAAATGCCAATGCACAAGGGGCCATGTTGCATTGGAACAGGGGGCCGGTAGGCCATCGACGTGCCGGCCATTGTGGGCCCCACGGTTACGGATAACGAGTTCGCGCCCTTTCCCCGGGAATGATTGCCGGCACCCGCGTGGTCGGCTGGATTGGCAGGTTGCCGCCGGCGCAGATCAAACCAGCCTGAAGGACAAGCTGCCGCAGTTTGCTCGGGTGTCATGTGGTTCGCCATGTTGAGATCAAGTTGTGGGTTGTCGGAAGAGTCGGCGGGGCTCGGGGGCGAGATGTGACCATGGGGTTCAGGGCCGCAGCGCGCGGCGTGGAAGCCAACCGTTGCATCTGGCCAGGGGATGGGGCGCTGCCAAACAGGGTTTCCCTACCCATGAATGCGGCTCTTTTGGAAATTGGGTGCCACCCTGGGAGTGGG
>JAAETM010000428.1 GCA_024228395.1 bacterium
ACACGATGGCGCTGGTGAAGCCAGACCATGTACCACCCCTGTCGACAACAAAATTGTGGAGAAAGAGATGACCCCCGAAAAGTTCGCGGCCCTGGCAGCAGAGGGCCACAATAGAATCCCGGTAATGCGCGAGGTCCTGGCTGATCTTGATACCCCCCTCAGCGTATATCTGAAACTGGCCGACGGCCCGCATTCATATCTGTTTGAGTCGGTCCAGGGCGGCGAGAAGTGGGGGCGTTACTCCATCATCGGTCTGCCCTGTCACACCCTGCTCAAGGTACATGGCCACCAGGTAACCATCGAGCAGCATGGTGAGGTCGCCGAGCAGCTGGAGGTGGATGACCCGCTGGAGTATATCGAACAGTTCCAGGCCCGCTACCGGGTGGTGGAGTACGAAGAGCTACCGCGCTTTACCGGTGGCCTGGTGGGCTACTTCGGCTACGACACCATCCGTTATATAGAGCCCAAACTGGCCAACTGCCCCAATCCAGACACCATCGGCAACCCGGACATCATGCTCATGGTCTCCGATGAGGTGGTGGTGTTTGATAACCTGCGCGGCTCCATGTTTGTGATAGTACATGCCGACCCTACCCAGGGCGGTACCCTGGAATCGGCCCAGGCACGGATCGAACAGTTGATCCAGAAGATGCAGGGACGGGCACCGCGCCCGGTAACCGGTGCCGCACGCCAGATCGAAGAGAGCGACTTTATCTCCGGCTTCTCTGAAGAGAACTTCAAGCGGGCGGTGGACCGCATCAAGGAGTACGTGCTGGAGGGCGACTGCATGCAGACGGTCATCT
>JAAETM010000429.1 GCA_024228395.1 bacterium
GCCGACCCAGTTGATCAGGGTCCCACGGAGCCGAAGTGAAGAATCAATAAAGACGGAGATATGCCCATAGCCCAAGCCTCCGCTGGCGTAGACCACCCGGGTGATCCATCGATGTCGTCGGCAGAGTATCCAGCCGCTTACGAGCAGCTTGAAGTTCGCAGAACTCGCCCTCGAGAAACAAGAATCGAATGGTTGTAGTACCGAGTCGAGCGACTCGGGGATAGGCTGGTTCGGCACGCTTCCCTCTTTGTTTGTTTGGTCGTAAGAACCAAAGCATCGGGGGGGGGGGCGTGTATTTCCAGCTGCGGGGGACCTCAGCTGCCCGCGTTCTTAATCGTGGGACGAACCGCGAAACCCTAGTCTAGACCCCCTCTTTTGGGCGAACTATGGTAGGCTCTCCTTCCGGTGAATGAAGGGAACGCCCGGCCCTCAGATAACAATACACATGAAACACAACAACACCCTAATTTTCCTCGCCCTGTTCATGGGCATTTTGATCGGCGGTGGATTGAACCACCTGTTGCTTGGCACAGGTCGTGCGCAGGCCGAAGGAGTCACGGGGCTGTCCAACGAGCCGGAGACCATGCGGCCAGAAACGCAAAATCCAGAACCTAGCGAGACCGCTCTTCGATCTGCAAATGAAAATGTGATGCGCGAGAAGCCGGAGAAAGCGCCGGTTACCCAGGTATCCTCCTCCGAAGCCGCCGCCCTGCTGAACGACATGGAACCCACTGCCGTTGCGGTGGAAGATGGAACGGGAACGGTTTTTGGCCGGGTTATAGACACTGCTGGCCAGCCGATGTCAGGAGCCGTCATTCGCCTCACGGGTCGCCCCAAAACCATCTCGAGTCGTTCTCCCTCCAAGGTCGGCCAGGGTGCTCCCGACCAGGATTCTCTCAAGGAAACGGTACGCAAGGCAGCCCAAGACTTCCACGACCGCCGGGCGCGCAACGTGGAAACAAGCACCGATGAACAGGGGCAATTCAGGTTTGAGGGTTTGCTCGACCTGGGTTGGAGCGCCAAGGCGTACCTTGAGGACTTCGTCCTTACTGCGGAATCTTCAGCGAGCAGCATTCGCATTGGCGCAGAGTTGAATTTCACCGCCGCCTTGGTGCAAGAAGTTCCGGTTGAGGTAGTGATGACCGACGGAAACCTCGCTGAACGTGCTTTTTTGGTCGTCACTGCATTGAGCGATCAAAACCAAAGTCGAACCTATCGCTGGTCGAGCGACGGAGCATTTCTACGACTTATTCCTGGGCGCTACAAAGTACGAGCCTTGTCCCATGGAAGTGACGACCTGGACCTCTCCGAGCTGGCGTCGAGTACGGAAAAACTGAGCATCGAGGCAGGAGTGGTGCCCGAAGCACTGGTTTTGAATCTTGTTCCGCGACTCGGAATCAGTGGCTACATCCGTGCCGCCAACGACGGTTCGGATCAGAACCATTGCATGCTGCGCTTGCTTCCATTGGCCCAAGACCAAGAAGTGGACTTAGCCCTTTTGGGCGATTCCGATCAGCAATCCTGGGCCCGTCCGGGTCGGTTGTTCACGTTCACGGATTTGGAGGCGGGTCGCTATCTGATTGGTGCCGCCCGCGACTGGGGATCGCCAATCGTTGTCCACGAAGTATTGGAGCTGAGTGATGCCTCCGCCGAAGTACTCTTGCAATTACCAGAACGGGATCTCAGTCAGATTCTAAAAGTGGTGGCTCTTGATGCTACCGGAGCACCCCTCGATGACGTCGACTTCAGCGTGAGGCAGCAGTCTGGAAGCTCGTCGAGTTCCCGTGGCGTGCAATCAACGAGGGACAAGGACGCGACTTATCTGATCACTATCCCGCCCCAGTTCACGGACGGATATTTCGGAAAGGACAAGAGCGGAGCGACGTACAGCATCTCGGCCACCCACCCGGAAATGGGAACCACCGAATCTGAGCTGACACCCGGCCAAACCGACTTGGTGATGACCTTTGTCGTACCAGGAAAATTGACGGTCACCGTCCCTGGTTATGTGGGCAGTGGTTACGAAGGCCGGGTTCATCTGCACGCTTCCAGAGTGGAGGGCAGCGAACAAGACCAATTCCACGCCATCGGTTCCGGAGGCAAGGTCACGCCAACTGGAATACAAGTGTTTGAAGGCCTGGAACCCGGGACCTACTTGGTATCCATGACCGTTTCCTCGAAGGGCAACGAACACAACCATTGGGGCAACAGCGGGACTGTGAACTCCATAGAGGTCAATATCCGCGAGGGTGAAAACAGTGCACAGCTGGCCATTCCGAACTTGTACCCACTGCGCGTACACTGGGCGGATGGCAAGGTGGGCAAGTCCCTCCACCTGTCCCAAGCGGACGGAGAGCGCCAATTCGGAGGCTTTTCCGGAGGCACCCTGGATGAAAATCTGATCGCTTCCTGGGATGAACTGCCAGCGGGCGAATACAGGATTGAGTATTACGGGGGCCAGAACAGCGGCATCATGGAAGTCACAGTGCCATGCGGCGAAATCGAGTTTGTCCCCATGGAGATCACGGCCATGCGGGTCTCCATCACCTCGTTGGATGGAAACTTGGCCAAGGTCGGACTTAGGGATGGCGATCTAGTGATCGGCGCGGATGGCAAGGAGTTTGAGTCCCAAGCGGGCCTCATGGCCATGGGCCCGAAACTCATGAATCCTGGATCGAGCATTGACCTGATGGTTCAACGTGGAAACAAAGTGGTTACGATCACGGTCAAGGGCGCCGACATGGGCGACTGGTCGGAGATGGGAGGCCAAATGAATCCGACCTCCCGCTGAAAATCTCGGGCCGGCATCACTGCGCTAGCCCGGGTGTTTCATGAAGAGGCGAGAGGGGTCCAATTGCGACGCCCGGATTGCGTGTCCATGAAACATCCGGACTAGAGTGCTCAGACCTTCACGAGCTCTTACCACTCAGGACAATTCGCCGCCACAGTCGCAGCAGAACCCGGCGCCATCGGGAGTGCGCTGGGAGCGGCACTTGGGGCAAGCCTTGGCAGCCTTCATGGAACTGGAAGTGAGCTCTGCGGTGACGATGCCCGTGGGCACTGCAATGATTCCATAACCCAATACCATGACGATCATGGCAACGGCTTGGCCCTGGGGGGTCTCGGGAGCGATGTCGCCATACCCGACCGTGGTCAAGGTCACCACCGCCCAATACACACCGCGCGGAATGCTTGAAAAGCCGTGCTCCTCGCCCTCGATCAAATACATCAAAGAGCCCAGAACGACCACGATGGTGAAGACGGCGAACAGGAAGACCACGATCTTGCGCCGGGAGGCCCAAAGGGCCCGGGAGAGTTGGTTGGACTCCTGCACGTAGGTCGCGAGTTTGAGCACACGGAATACGCGCAGAATACGCAGTATACGAACCACCAGCAGGTACTTGGCGCTGGGCAAGGCCAAGGCGATAAAGGTCGGCAGGATCGCCAGCAGGTCGATGATGCCGAAGAAGCTCAAGGCATACTTGCGCGGGGAAATCACACAGCTCAGACGCAGCCCATATTCGACCGTGAAGATCAGGGTCAGAACCCACTCCAGCGTCCACAGCAGACTGCCATGGCTCTCGCGAAAGGCGGCCACGCTATCGAGCATGACCACGGCTACGCTGAGTAGGATGACCAGAATCAGGGCCACATCGAAGGCGCGCCCCCAGCGGCTCTCCGCCTCAAAAATCACGTGATACATGCGCCGCCGAATGGACTCGGGGCTCAGCTGCTTCGGTTCCATTCCCTAGGTGTACGAGATTGGCTGCAAACGACGCAATGCTCGCGGGGGCCCAGCCCCAATTATGCGTGCGTTCCCTCGGACCTGGCCCCTGCTCGAGTCCCGAGAGCTTCGCTTTTCTGAACACCGAACTCACGTACAACGTCGGCATGGTCATCGACAACGTCTGTGTCTCCTCGCCTGATTGGAGCAGGTACTGCAGCGCCACGACCAA
This sequence comes from bacterium, assembly GCA_024228395.1. Classification (GTDB taxonomy): domain Bacteria; phylum Planctomycetota; class UBA1135; order UBA1135; genus NORP259. The sequence goes on from JAAETM010000429.1 coordinate 3,957, forward strand.
CTCGACGGGTGAAAGCGCCCGAATTGGAGCCTTTGGAAGCGGGTCGATGGCAGCCGATAGCCTCGAGCTGCACGTCACCGATCTGCCGCCCAACACCTTTGGTTATTTCATCGTGGGCACCGCTCCACGACTCGTCGCCAACCCGGGCGGGTCCCAGGGGAATTTGAGCGTAGCGGGAGCCATCGGTCGCTTCCAGCACATTTTGCAGTCGAGTTCGTCGGGGGTCGTCCAGATGCCCGTCGACTGGTCCACCCTACCTTGGCTAGGCGGAGCACCCGCCATCGTCCTCCCCGGACAGACCTGGAACTTCCAGTACTACCACCGGGACCGGATCAACTCTTTGCCGGTCACCAACTTCTCAGATGGCCTTTCGATCACCCTCGCTCCCTGAGGGGGCGGACCACAATTCGATTTGGTCATCTGGCCTTCCCTGGCGGAGGCCCTGCTATCCAACCCGAATTTCTCCTGCGCGATGCCGACAGTTGTTAAGCTCTCGCCATGCAACTCAAAAACACAAACCATCTTGTCACCGGCGGTAGCTCCGGTATTGGCAAAGCTGCGGCCCAATTTCTGATCGAGAAAGGCGCTTGCGTGGCGATCACCGGGCGGGATAACGAGAAGTTGGGGCGGGTGGCGGAAGAGATGGGAGCCTTTGCGATCCGCGCGGACGTTGCCGAGCCTGACCAGGTACAGCGCACCTTTGATGAATTCCTGGCCAAGTTCGGCCGGCTCGATGGGCTGGTCAACAACGCCGGCATCGGCGGAGGACATGCGCCCATCGACGAATTGGACATCGACGCCATGCGCCGGGTCTATGACGTGAACGTCTTTGGTGCGGCCATGATGGGGCAATATGCAGCGGCCTTGTTCAAGGAACAGAACAGCGGCTGCATCGTCAACATCGCGTCCACGGCCGCGCTCAAGGGTTACGGCAAGGGCACCGTCTATTCCTCATCCAAGTGGGCTCTGCGCGGCATGACCCAATGCTGGCAAGCGGACCTGCGGCCTCACAACGTGCCCGTGATCCTGGTCAACCCCTCAGAGGTCGCCACAGCTTTCGGCGCCGAAGACCGGGCCGAGCGGATAGCCGCCGACAACAAACTGCGCAGCGAAGAAATTGCCCACGCCATTGTTGCGGCCATGGAAATGGATCCGCGTGGTTTCATTCCCGAGCTGGCTGTGTTTGCAACCAATCCCTGGTAGGGCCGAGCGGCCGGTGCGGGGATCACTCCGGGGGAGCCTTTCCGCCGCGAAACACCCCATTCTCCAGGAAAAACAACACCTGCGCGATCACTTCATCATTGCGCATGATGAAGGGGTGGCTGGTGGAGATGACGCGGAAGTCCGCCATACCCTCCAGCTGGGCGCGCTGCACCGAAACCTTTCCATCGTCGGGCCCGGGAATGAGGCTGGAGAGAATCGGGTTGATCGTCCGGTCCCCCGTAATGATCCCCAAGGACCAGTTCGCGGGGCCCAGTCGGCTTGGCAAATGCGAAGGCGAAGTTCCAAGTTGCTGGCCAGCCGGACCGTTGATGAATTCAAACAGCTTCCACGAGCCGAGTTCATCCACAACCTCGCTACCCTGGTTCGGAGGACTGAGCATCACCACATGGCCAAGTTTTTCCATGGGATGGTCCCGCAACAACTGTCGCAGCACGATGCCTCCCAATGAATGGGTAACAAAATGCACCCGACCCGCAGAAGCCGGAATGCTCTCCTCGATCTTCGGGTACACGAAGCGATCAACCAGCTCCTCGACGCCATACGAGCGGGACGGATAGCCCACATTGCAAGTGCCATAACCCGCGTCGATCAAGCTCTTCTGCAGCTTCCCCATCGAACGTGGAGTGCGTACCAGACCGTGCAACAGAATCACGTACTCATCATTGCCCGGAGCGGGGTTGGTTACAGCATGGGGCATGGCGCAAGCGATAAGCAGCAGTGAACCTGTAAACGCGGATAGGATTTGGGAATAGGCCATAGGGCTGGCACATCGTACTCCGCCAGAGCGAGTTGCACATGGGCGGGTCCCTTGCTTCCGGACAGGGCGGAGCCGCCCCTTGCATGTCGCCCGCGACGATCTTGGAGCTTTGTGCCAAGTCTTCCATGGGACAATCTTGCCTCAGGGCCACCGCTCGCGGGCCTGACAGAGGGTTTCCAAGCGGGTTTTCGAGCGTCCCGCCTGGCATTTTGCCCCCCCAAGCTCCCATTCGACCGGGCACCTGCGGGGGAACTGGACGGGGGATTGAAGGGAGATTCACCCCGAATGATGGCCAACTTGTCCCGCCAGGTACCAATTCCCCTTTAATAGGTCAATGCAAGCGCCGAACCGTATTGCCACCGGGCCCCCGCCCCCCTAGACTCCCTGCGCCTTTTTCCCGAGAAGCCCCAAACGATGGGGCTAGAAACCGGCTTTTCAAGAGAGCCTTGCTGGGCACCGAGCCCACCCCCGTTATGGATCGTCCGACGATTAAGAACATCGCCATCGTGGCCCACGTGGACCATGGAAAAACCACCCTGGTGGATTCCATCTTCCAATTTGCGGGCACGTTCCGCAAAAACCAAAACGTGGAAGAGCGTGTGCTCGACTCGAACCCACAGGAGCGGGAGCGGGGCATCACGATTCTGGCCAAGAACACCGCGATCCGTTACGAGGATTGCCGCATCAACATCGTGGACACTCCCGGACACGCCGACTTTGGCGGCCAGGTGGAGCGCACCTTGGCCATGGCCGATGCCGTGCTACTTTTGGTCGACTCCTACGAGGGTCCCATGCCGCAGACTCGTTTCGTGCTGCGCAAGGCATTCGAGCACGGCCTCCAAGCCCTGGTCATGATCAACAAGATCGACCGCCCCGACGCCCGTGCCCCCGAAGTGCTCGACGAGGTCTTCGACCTGTTCGTGGAGTTGGGCGCCAGCGACGAACAACTCGAGTTCCCCGTGGTCTACGGATCCGGCCGCGATGGTTACGCCATGGACGAGCCTGACGAAAAGTCGGAGGACCTCAAGCCCCTGCTCGACATGATCGTGCGCGAGGTTCAGGTCGAGAAGAAGGACTTCGACGCCCCGCTTCAATTCCAAGCCGCCACCCTGGACCGCGACGATTTCCTCGGCAAGGTCGCCGTGGGCCGTGTGACCCGTGGCGTGATCCGTGCCGGCGAACGCTACATCCTGTGCCACGAGCACCGCGAAGGTGGCCAGAACGTGACGGTCAAAAAACTCTTCCGCTACGAGGGACTCAACAAAATCCCCATCGACGTGGTTGTAGCCGGCGACATCGCCGTGGTCACGGGCATCGAAGAGGTCGCCATTGGCGACACGCTCTGCGACCTGGAATACCACGATCCCCTGCCCGCCATCACCCTGGACGAGCCCACCCTGTCGATGATCTTCAAGGTCAACAACTCGCCCTTCGCGGGTCAGGAAGGCAAGTACGTCACCGGTCGCCAAGTGCTAGCGCGCCTCGAAGCCGCCGCATCGCGCGACGTGGCTTTGCTGCTCGGCGAAGGTGCTTCCTCCGATGCGATCGAGGTCAAAGGCCGTGGCGTCATGCACCTCTCGGTACTCATCGAGAACATGCGCCGCGAAGGTTACGAGTTCGCCGTGGGCAAACCCCAGGTCATCACCAAAGACGTCGACGGCAAGAAGTGCGAGCCCTACGAGCGCGCCTCCGTCGAGGTGCCCTCCGAGCACGCCGGTCGCATCATCGAATACATGGGCCGCCGCCGCGGCGAGATGATCCACATGGAAACCGTGCTGAACTCCACCCGCTTGGAGTTCAAGATCCCCGCCCGTGGCCTGATCGGCGCACGGACCTCCTTGCTGACCCTCAGCCAAGGCGAAGCCATCCTGGCCCACATCTTCGAGGACTGGGAGCCCGACGGCGGCCCCATCCCGCGTCGTACCAACGGCGTGCTCATCGCCGACCGTACCGGCTCGGTCATCCCCTACGCCCTCGACGGCCTGCAGGACCGCGGCACCTTCTTCGTGCCCCCGGGCGATGCGGTCTACGAAGGCATGATCGTGGGCGCCAACAACAAGGAC
>JAAETM010000430.1 GCA_024228395.1 bacterium
CCCCTTGTAGCCGCGCGTATGGCGGGCCGTTCGCATCGGATCCTTGGGGGTCGGCTTCAATTGTGGCCAGGCCAGGCCCCTGGGAAAGCTCTCCCGATCCGCGACCGTGAACCTGAGCAACTCGATCAGATCGGCCAGGAGTTGTGGGGCGAAAACGCCGGCGCGAACCCCATGTAGGGCACGCTCCAAATCCGAGTCATGCCCGAGGGACTCCAGAAAATCCAGCGGCACGACCTTTTCCACGTAATCCCCAACCCCATCCAAGCCCTGCCCGACCTCGGGCGCTTTGAAGGGTTTCGCCCGTTTGATTTGCAGCTTGTGGAGGCCGTCGGGTCGTCTCAATAGGGCAATTCGCATGGACCAGGATTCTATACCACCCACACCGAATCGGGTTGGCTTTCGTCCACCAGTCCAACACCGGTGGCTCCGTACCTACCTGAAGACCGGGCGAATCCCCTTACCCAGCTCCTGGGACTCGCCGGTTTCCACATCGATTACGATGATGCGTCGTTGACTCTCTTCATTGCGATCGGTGAAGCACAACCAGCGTCCATCGGCCGACCAATTCAAGTCACTGATGGAACGCGTGCTTTGCCACAGGATGCGTTCCGAAACTTGGCCAGCTTGCTCGCCGCTCAGGACCAGAGCCTTGTCGCTATGGCGTGCATAGGCGAATTCAAGGCTGTGGGGGCGTTGGGCCACCGCGTTGGTGTACATCAGGTCCTCGTGCAACTGCTCGGTACGAAACTGACCAGGTATGGTGGAAGAGAGATGGAAGTCGCTCCGCACCAAACGGCGTGCGCCATAGCGCTCGCGCGGCTTGGGTATGGAATGAAGTAGAGTCTGTGAGCCCAACACGCAAAGCATGCGCCCTTGAATGATACCGAGATACAGCGGCTCACCTTGGAGGGGATATTCCCAAACACCCGCCCTTAAACCATCTTCTTTGTAGTTGGAGATCTGCACCAGGAAGGAATCGCTGTTGGGCATCCACAAGGCTTGACTGACTTGAGCGGAGCCTAACTCCAACTTGCCAAGTTGCATGAGCGGTTTGGCCTGCTGCAGGTCTTCACCTTCAAGATCCGACAGGTTCAACTGGAAATTGTTCCACGTCAGCAGCTTGGAGCCATCGGGGCTGGCCACAAAGGACTGCGATTGAGACCGCACCGGTTGCAGCTCACCAGATTTCAGGTTCAGCAGCTGCAATGGCATGCCGACGTTCGGCGAGGAGCGCGATTCGCTCACCGGACCATTTACCAACAGGAGATGGCCGGCGGTTTGCAAGCGCTGGTAGTCCGCTGCGTCGAAGCAATACAGCAGGGGAGCGAGCACAGGGTGAGCTTCGCTTTGGTCGCTTTGAAGCAAGACCAAGCGACGACTGACCAAGGGATAATCATCCTGGTCAATCAACCACAGCAACGGTGGTCGCGCTGCCGCACTGGCCTCGGGATTAGAGGCTGCCAGAGCCACTTGGCTAGCGGTATCAGGCGGAGACTCAGAACCCTGCTGCGCAACTGGATCCAAACAGCAAGAACCCAGAAGCAAAAGGCTCAGCAACGGGCTTAACGATCGACTTCGCAGACGGGACATCATCCGGCCATTCTGTCACAAACAGGTTGGTGTTGGTGGATAGACGTTCCAAAGGGGCAGTTTCGGGGGAGTGGGGGGGGAGCTAGTGCG
>JAAETM010000431.1 GCA_024228395.1 bacterium
ATGGTGCCCCGGTGTCGATGGCTATCTCGAAGCGGTTGTTGTGGGAGTCGATGGGCGTCAAAGCCATGATGGCCCGCGAGCAACCCCTGTTCGATTGGGTTGCCGAACAGGCAGATTCAGTTGAAGGGGTCGAGTCGTTCCTGGAGAAGCGGGATCCGCAATGGAAGCTGTCGGTGGCCAGCGATCTCCCTCGGCACCTCCTCGACCAGCCCTGAGCGAAGCTATCGTGCCAGCGTGCGAGGAAAGCGTGTGATTGGTGGCCTCTTGCTCGCGGTGATGGTGGCCTCCTGCGGTTTCTCCCAGGGTCCCGAGGTTGATCGGGCTCTCTCGGAACAGCTTCGACCACAGTTTGCCCAATGCCTTGAACTTCCAATCGGAGCCGTGGAACTGGAGGTCGATGAACACCGGCGCGCAATCCGAACTGGGTGGGTCGACGACGTCGGTGACGGTCCTGAGCGATCGACCGAGGCCTGCCTAGAGCTGTTGAACATCGACCACTTCGAGGACTAGACAGTGTTGACTGCTCGACAGCACCAGGTTTCGCTAGGGCTGGAAGAGTGATGCTGCCTCTGTGGCTGGAATACGGGAGAAACTAGCCCGGCTTCTTGTTCCGCAGATATCTGCTGACCAGGGAGTTCTCCGCCGGCTGGCCCGGTGCAGCCGCTTCTGTAGCGACACCCCTTGTCGCACTCAGACCGGCCACGCTGGGTGGGACGAAACGCGACATCTTGTCCAAATAGCGAGCAGACCCCAGGTAGTCAGGTTGTTGTGGCGATGATCCGACCGGTGAAGCTAGCGTCGAATCGGGTTGCTGTGACGTAGGAGTTGTTGGCTCCCCAGCGTGATGGGTCGTTGAAGAAGAACCCGCTGAGTTCACCGTTGGTCCAGGTTGGCCCGGTGATTAGGACGAGGTGTCCGCCTTTGGATCCGTTGGTAGGGAACCGGAAACTGACCGAGACAATGACTGGCCCGTCGCTGAGGGCCTGGGCCAGCCCAGTGAGATCCGACACGGCTCGGGCCTCGGCTGGTACCCCGTGATCGGCGATCAGGTCACCGAGGCCACGGTGAATCCATCCTGGCTCGC
>JAAETM010000432.1 GCA_024228395.1 bacterium
GAATGGTCGGCTCGTTCAGAGCAACCTCACGCCCAAGCAGGCGAAGCGATTCAAGCGCGCCATCGCGGATTGGAAGCGGGTTCAGGCCCTTCTCAAGCGTTGGGAGCGAGAGTCGGCCGAAACAATTAGGAGCGATTCCGGCCTAAAGCCTTAGCGGGCGGGGCTTTAGGTGAGATCGATATGGGCCAAGAGATGTGCGGAACGTGAGTCGTGAATAATCCGGGGCACAGCGGGAACCCTCAGAACTGTAACGAAATACCGAACGGAGATGGAAAGGGAACGGTTGAAAACTAAACGGACTTGGCTAGTATTGGTTCCACCCATTGGGTGTCGCTCTTCGGCTGCGGGTAGTTGTTTGTAACTTACCAGTATATACGTGGTTTAGGTGCGATCCGTTGGGTCCAATTTTACTCCCCGGTGAATAATCCGGGCTCAGTAAGCCGAACCAAAAGGAATCTCACCATGAAAAAGATCGTTCTCACCAGTGTTTCCCTCCTCATGCTGCTTCAGTTGTGCGCTTGCCAGGCCATGGATGGCCCGGATGGCCACGTATCTGACAAGGTGATTGCCAAGCAGCGGATGGCCCTTGCTCAAAACACTGCTGGTAAAGGCTTCGGGCCTCAATCGCCGCGAGACATAGATTCGCCGGAAGGCCGAAATGGCCGCGCTTTCGGTGTCGCGCCCCCTCATACAAAGATGAGCCTTTGTAATATTCATTTTCATAAAAGTGCCGAACATAAGGGGGGAGAGTTTACCACGTATGCTGGCAACAGCGACGGGGATGGATACCACAGCGGTTATCGCTATTCCGGCAAACTAACCGAGGCGGAGCGAGAGCCGTTCACCATCGAAACGAAACATGGCGTTCTTGCTTCAGGAGACACCATCGAGGTTCACTTCGTTTACACAACCGCGGACTGCAAACCTGGTCCGACGCTGGGCTCCTGCCTGAGCGATTCGATTGACAACCCTCAGTTGCGCGTTGAGGCGCTGGTTTGTGTCTTGGTCAATGGTGGGGATCCTTTGGATTTCCGGAAGCTGACGGAGATCGGACAAGAAAACGGCCTGTACCAGGCCGTGAACATTCCGAATTCCGCAGGTACCCCGATTCAATATGCCGGGTCGACGACCGGCCCCAGTTACAACGAAAAAGGGTCTCCCTATCAGGTGACCTGGAGCGTTCGTCCCAAAGTGGTCAAGGTTCATATCGAGACCGTTGCCGAATGGCTTGAAGGAAATGTTTTCGAAGAAGATCATGCGCACGGAGTAAGAAACCTAGTAATCAACCCGGCTCTTCTTTCAAAAATGGATCGTTGATTCCTCCGTTCGTACACCGGAAACACCTCGCCGCGAGGTGTTTCCGGTATCTTGAGGCTTGTGATAATTTTCCTGGTTCCGTATTTTGCTTAAGCGTAACCGGTCACGGGGATAACCGCCAGAAATGGCCCATCCGCGCCGATGGGACCGGTGTGACGAAATCGATCAAACCGAGCTGGCTTGTCCATCGTGCGCGTTGCTCTTGAAAGAACTGCGCAAGCTTCCCGCAGTTGCCGCGAAGCAGGGAGCGGAGATCGAACGCCCAAAGAGGCGCAACCCTAAGACAACCCGTACTTCGAGTAAACCTCCGTCGAGCGATGATCCTTGGGACCCCTCGGGGTCCGGTAAAAACGCCTTCAGAACGCAAGTGTGGGGGCCAGCCTGGGCACAAGGGCCGGAGCGTAAGCTGGCACCGCCGGAAGATGTCGACGAGATGAAGATGGTAAAGCCAGAGCGGTGCTGCTCGTGCGTTGAGTTACTCAGCGGAAGTGATCGGAATCCTTGGCGCCATCAGGTCATCGATATCCCTCCGATCAAGCCGCACCTCACCGAGTACGAGGTTCACAAGCTTTAGTGCTTGAAGTGCGGCGAGGCTACGAGCGCTGTCTTGCCTGACCATGTTCATCAAAGCAACTTTGGCCCGAACCTCTCTGCGCTGGTCGTACTGCTTAGTGGCGAGTACCGAATGTCGCAGCGCAACATCCAGCGCCTTAATGCGGACACCTACGGCATCGACATTTCGCTTGGCGCAATCTCGAATATCTAGCGGCGCATGACCAACGGGCTCCAAGGTGCGTATGCTGAAGCGATGGCCTCAGTGGCTGAATCGCCCACGAAACACCTTGATGAGACCACTCGGCGTGAGTCTGGCGTCCTCGCCTGGGCCTGGGTAGCGGTTGGAGAAGCGGCGACAGCCTTCCTCTTTCGCAACTCGCGCCAGGCTACCGTTGCCCATGAGCTGGTCGGCGACAAGGCGACGGCGTGGTCATCAGCGACCGTTATTCGGGCTACTTGTTCATCGACTTGGACCAACGCCAAGTTTGCTTCGCGCACTTGATCCGCGACTTTAGGCGGATGGCCAAAGGTGAGAAGGATTTGCGCTGGATTGGTGAGCGATTGCTTCGCCTAACACAGGCAGTGTTTCGTCTCTGGCATCTGTTTCAGGACGGCGAAATCGAGCGGATGCAGACCGCTTCGGCAACGCTGCGCCAAAAAGGCCGAAGCCCCAACGACTTCATCGTCAACATCGCTCATGCGATGCTTGGGGACAAGCCATCGCAGAAGTTGCTCGGATAGGATCGGGTCAACGCAGGCCAGCATCGCCGATCGCCATTGATTGGACAGCCCCCCCAATGGGCTAGAATCCACATTCACCCCCCTGAACGGTTACGTAAGCTGGCCCGAATACCACCTACATCATCGGAATGTCCACGCCGCGCTCCTTGACGCACTCGATCGCCTCGTCATGACCCGCGTCCACGTGACGCATGACTCCGGGGCTGCATGGCTGGTGCCGTCGGCAACGGTTTCCTGGCGGAATGCAAGCCTACACGCGCGCCGGCATGAATAGAGAAGCCCACGAGGCAATTGAGGAAACTTGGCTGACCTGGCCCCAGCTCGATACGAGTACCCTATCGACATGAAAGCGTCGACCGTCCTACTACCCCTGGCTCTGACGGGTATTGCCATTGTTGCGACTCGAGGTTCGACCGGCGAACAATGCAGTTCCACCACGGTTCGCCCTTGGGCGGAGGCAGCATTCGATGAGCGGATGGCCCCGGTCGCGCCCCGCGCATGGCCCTTGCTCACGTCCCCGCCTCGTTCGGCGTTGTCGGTAACCAAAAAGGCTGGATCAATCACTGTTACGAAGCCGGCGGAGCCCCCTTCCAAATCAGTCAGCTGGCAACACTATGAGCGCGTTGAAGTGGGCCCTTCTATGGAAGCAAGACTGCCCTATGCTCCGGGGATCACAATCAAGCTCTTGTACTGGCGCGTCGAAGCAGGCCCTTGGCTCAGTCCGGCCGATGGCCTGCCCGTCGATCCGCAGCCAAGTTGGAGAATTGAACGCAATCCATCCAACGGGGTGTCCTTCATTGTGGAGTTCAGCGATGACGCTGTACGCTTTCATGGCGTTTCGCTCTTCGATCGCAAGACCAAGGTGCCTCTCTCATCGAGCTCATCCTGGGCGCTCACAGGCCCCGGCAAGAATGAACAGTGGATTAAGGCCACGACAGGGGTAAAGCACCGTGCGGACCTGTTGCTTGAGCTGCCGGTGACGTACGGACCCGCTACGATCAAGGACCTGAGCCTGACAGAAGGGGCAGCTCTGACCTTCGGAAACCATACGGAAGCCCAATTCGTCGCGCGCGCGCCCGGTTGGATCCAATCGGAAAACTGGACCCGGAGTCCCACAGAGGACAAATTCAACCTCGAGTGGGTCGATCGCACTGAGCCGAATGGTAAGGGATGGGCAGCGATCATCTTCTCCCCCATGGGTTTGGCTGCCAAGTTCCAAGCTCGTGCCAAGGGGAGTTCCGCTTGGGGAACGCTCAACGGCACTTCCCGAGTCGCCACACTAGGCATGATTCCGGACAGCGCCTCAACAATCGAACTTCGACACCTGCCCAACGCCGCCCGCCTTCAATTCAGTCTCCCTCCGCCATCGACTCTCCCCCTGGTCGACAACCTGCTCGAAGTGTATCTTGGCGACGTCGAATTCGCCACGGCGCGGGATCTGCAGTCCGCTCTTAAATGGTCACTGCAGATTGAAAGCGAGAGTACTCGGACACTGGACCTTCAACACCTCAATTTTCCTCTCACCCTGATAGACGCGACGCCCAACAAACTCATCGACCTGATTCGGGAACAAGTGAACCCCGACGCACGCATCGACCCGAACACCTTCCGATTGACGGTTGAGCGAAGCTCGCCCCTCACCCGCTTCAAATCATGGATCTCCACCCAGGCCAAGCGTTTCGGCCTGTGACCAGAGGATCCCCCTCTTCTTATTGCCCCTTTCCTCGTCCGAGACTCCAAGTAGCTCTCGCTCGGAAGTGAACCGAGCCGATACCACGAGATCGCACCAGCAGCAAGAAAAGAGCCCGTAGCCCGCGTCCAACCGGGCTCCAGGCTCTTCGCCTTACTATGGCAGCAACCTACATCATCGGAATGTCGACACCGCGTTCCTTGGCGCATTCGATCGCTTCGTCGTAACCCGCGTCCACATGGCGCATGACTCCGGTGCCGGGGTCGTTGGTTAGGACTCGGTCTAGGGCCAAGGCGGCTTCGGGGGTGCCGCCGGCCAAGGTGACTTGGCCGGGGTGCAGGCTCTAACCGATGCCGACTCCGCCGCCATGGTGAAAGGAGACCTAAGTGGCGCCCGACGTGGTGTTGAGTATCAGGTTGAGCAGGGGCCAGTCGGCGACGGCGTCTTAGTCCTGCAGCGATATCGAGCGTCCACAGTGGTGGGGTATCAACAACATAGCGCCGAGGGCGCTGCCACCATCTCACTGTCCAAATCACTCAAGGACGAGACCCTGGAGCCGCGCGTCGGTTTGCTCCCCTGAGATCAGCAGGAGGGAGGGGATGGAGGCTAGGAGTTTACCGGTCTCCGCATCGCGAACGGTTAGATCGACGTAGCCCGGGAAAAGCGCGTTGTGAATGATCTTAGGTTCCAAATCATGGGTGCAAATGAGCTTGAACCTCAAGCCGTCGGGGTACTCTGCGAAGGCTTCTCGACGACAGTTGGAACCATCCACAAGGGTCCCCTTGAGCTGCGCGGCCTTAATCAGGCTTGGCTCAAGATCTTCCCTCCCGGAAAGGGCAGAGACGTTTCTGGGCAGAAGGTAGGTGTCGCCGTAACGCCCGAATCGGCTTTCAGTCCCCAGTAGGATTGTCTGGCTGGGTAGCGCCCCAAGGATGCGGAACGTTCCATCCTTGGCTGTCGTAACTCGTCCTGAGGGTTCGTGCCCAAGCGCCTTCAAATGACCCGGGGCAGCCCCCATCTTCATGTGCTGACTCAGTTTCCTCAACCCGGTGAGCGCGATCACCTTTTTCGACGTACCAGGTTCTGATGCCCATTCCATTTCGAACCAAGGTGCCCCCATGTGACCTTCCCCCCGCCTCTCTTCCAAAATTGTCCAACCCACCTGCCACCCACGGAGCCACGCCCAGTCTCTAATAGGTGAGTCCACTCGCCAACCCATCCCATCCTCCCCCCCGAGTCCGGCGCGCCCAATCCC
>JAAETM010000433.1 GCA_024228395.1 bacterium
CGTGTGCATTGGGACTACTACACCCGCGTGCTCAAACCCCTTGGATTGAAACCCACCCGCGACATGCCCGTGGTCTGCGAGCAATTCGAGGTCGTCTTCTCTCCCGACTTGGTCAACCCCATGGAAAGCTGGAATGTGAAGGCCGCCGCTTGGGACGAGCAGGTGGGGGAAACAGGCGACGCCAATCGCCGCCTAAACTCCGATCCGGTGCTTTGGAATCTCGCCGGGGAAGTCCAGGGCAAACGCGTGCTCGACGCGGGCTGCGGAACCGGCTACCTATCCCGCGAGCTCACCCACCGTGGGGCAAGCGTGGTCGGTGTGGACTTCTCACCCGCCATGGTGGAAATCTCCCGCAAGCATGCCCGGGAACAGGGCCTCAACATCGATCACTTCGTGGCGGATGGTTGCCGCTTGTTTCCTTCCGACCAAGCCGCCCTCGAAGAAGGCACCTTCGACCTGGCCATCTCGAACTACGTCCTGATGGACATGCCCAACCTACAAGGCGCCATCGAGAGCCTAGCCCGCGCGCTACGCCCGGGCGGTGTCGCCGTGCTCATCCTCAGCCATCCCTGCTTCCCCCAGGGTGATACTACTTCGGTGGACGAAGACCCGCGCAGTTCGGTCGTCACCTACCGCTGGTCCCACAATTACTTCGAACCCACCGCCCACCTGGAACCCGCCTGGGGCCGCTTCGACACAGCCTTCCCCAGTTTCCATCGCCCCCTCTCAGACTACTTCCAGGCCTTCACTTCCGCCGGTTTCACAGTCACCGACCTGGAAGAGCCCCGCCTGACCCCCGACCGCTTCCACCTGACCGAAGACGACGAACGCCGCAAACGCCGCAGCCAACTGTTGCCCTATTCGATCGCGTTTCGGTTGTTGCGGAAGTGACCCCACTTCGGTTCTCCGTCAGGCCGCACCAACCAAAATGAGCCCTCGCAAACCATGGCAAACAGGTCTTTGGTGGGGCTGGAGGAGATCCACTGGACACCATTTTGTGGTGAATCGCCTTTCCTTCCCGAGTCCACAGCTGCATGGGCCGTGAGGGTTGATTCCAGAACCAACCAGGGGCCCAAGTCGCAAAGTGCTTGCCGTCATGACTCCAGGCCGATTTGGGAGGCGTGCCGCGAAATTGGCCCTTTGCGACGGTGATAGATCGTTCTGGCTTGGAGACGGTGTGATACCGGTTTGGATCAGGAACGACCAGGCGCCGCATTTTTCCGAATTCATTGTCGGAGCTGGCCCAGATCTATCGCCTGTGTAGGTGTGGCGATCCCTTTTTTGCAAGTCGTTGCTTTGGACCCTGCCACTTACTCTGGACTGGAAATGACCATGATACGCGCTCGATTTGTACCCCTACTCACCTCACTAATGGGCCTCGTAGGCCTCAGCCCCGCCGTGCTCGGCCAGAGTCCGCCCAGCCCGCAGGATGTGCCCGCTGGACTATCTGCCGGGGATTGGGATGGCATTCGCGAGGCCCGGGAAGCCGATCGCCATCGGGTTTCCACCGGGCTGGAAGGCCATGTGGCGGTCAACCCCGGGCAGAATTGGCGCACAAAGTTCGACGGACAGGGCTTCTCGGTTCAACCCAATGGGGCGGACTGGTCATGGGGTTTGCAGCTGGCGGCCTTTGGCTTTTCCGGCAGTGAAACGCCGGTTTCGGGGAAGGCACAGGCCTCCGCGGATGGGAATCGTTTGGCCTATGATTGGACCTCCAACGTGCAGGAGTGGTACATCAACGACAGCCGCGGTTTGGAGCATGGTTACACGATTCAAGAGCGGCCGGCTCGGGATGGACACGCCGGCGAGGCGTTGACCTTCAGCTTGAACGTGCGAGGTTCATTGCAGGCTGAAATCGCGACAAGTGGCCGTTCTGTGCGATTCGTCGATTCCGACAACGGGACGGCGCTGACCTACGCTGGCCTGCATGTGTTCGATGCAAATGGCCTGGACCTGGTGGCCAGTTTTGAGGGTGGAGGTTCGACCTTTAGCATCGTTGTGGACGAGGCCAATGCCACCTACCCGATCACGATCGACCCGGTGGCACAGCAGGCTTATCTGAAGGCATCCAACACCGAGGCAACGGATAGTTTTGGAGCCGCCGTTGCGATATCAGGGGACCTGGTAGCCATCGGAGCAAACTTGGAGGATAGCGATGCAAGCGGTGTGAACGGCGATCCCAACAACAACGGCACTCGGGATTCTGGAGCCGTTTACCTGTTCCGGAAGGTGGCCGGATCTTGGGTACAAGAAGCCTATCTAAAGTCCTCAAATGCGGTGACCTACGATTACTTCGGTCAATCCGTTTCCGTTTCGGGGGACCGTGTCTTGGTGGGTGCTTGGGGTGAGAGCAGCGATAGCACAGGTGTCAATGGTGATGAGACCAACGCCGGCGCTACGGATTCAGGGGCTGCATACGTCTTCTCGAGAGTTGGAGGTGTTTGGAGCCAGGAGGCCTATCTAAAAGCCTCCAACACAGGCTATGGAGACAAATTCGGGCTCAAGGTTTCCATATCAAATGATTTGATTGCCGTGAGTGCTCCGTTTGAGTCGAGCGCAAGCACCGGGGTCAATGGAAACGAGAGCGACAACAGTGCCTCAGAAGCGGGAGCGGTTTATCTGTTCCGCTATTCCGCTGGCCAGTGGGCTCAGGAAGCGTACATCAAGGCTTCGAACACAGAATCGGGTGACGGTTTTGGTGTGGGTTTGAGTGTTTCAGAGAACGTGCTGGTGGTTGGAGCCGATAATGAAGACAGCGCCAGCACCGGTGTCAACGGCAACCAGGGTGATAACTCTGCCACAGGCGCAGGCGCGGCCTACGTGTTTGAAGGAGCGGCAGGCGTTTGGTCACAAGTAGCTTACTTGAAGGCCTCCAACACCGATCCGGCGGACCGCTTTGGGTTTTGTGTCTCGAACTCCGGCGCTCGAATTGCAGTCGGGGCTTGGGCGGAGGATAGCAACAGCCAAGGGATCAACGGGGACCAAAGCGACAATGGCGCGAGTAGCGCGGGTGCGATTTACATCTTCGAGGAGGCCGCAGGCAATTGGGATCAGACAGCCTACGTCAAGGGCGCGGACACTCTTGCCCAAGACCGTTTTGGTAAATCTGTGGAGATCTCAGGCGATAACCTGATTGTGGGCGCCCTGAGGGAGGATAGCGCGGCTGGTGGCGTCAACTCCGGTGGTTATGGCACCAATGCGACGAACTCCGGTGCCGCTTACCTGTTCCACAATTCAGGTGGAACTTGGATTCAGAAAGCCCAATTGAAAGCAATCTTGGTTGGCCCGGCTGACATCTTTGGATACGCAGTAGCAATCTCAGGTGACCAGATAGTCGTGGCTGCGCCCGGCGAGGATAGTAGTAGCACGGGGGTTAATGGCAATGCTAATGACAACAGCGCAGGCCAATCTGGAGCCGCTTACATCTTCCAGTCGGATTTGCCCGTGGCCAACTACTGCGATTCGGCAACCGTGAACTCTTCAGGTTTTCCCGGTTCTATCTCAATGTCCGGTTCCCGACTTGTATCGGCCAATAATTTCACGCTGGACGCGACGGGCCTTCCGCAGAACCAGTTTGCCATGTTCCTGAACTCCCAGGGCAGCGCTTACTCGCACATGCCCGGTGGTGCACAGGGTTCCCTATGTCTCGGCGGAGCTGGCTACCCGATCGGCCGCCACAACCGATCCCATGAAATCCGCAACACAGGAACGGGTGGCGCCATGAGCCTCACCCTGGACCTGAGTGACCTACCCACAGCCCTTGGCATCCGAGCCATCGTCGCCGGCGAAACCTGGAACTTCCAAGCTTGGTACCGGGACATGAACCCGACCCAAACCTCAAACTTTACCGATGCAATGTCGGTCCAGTTCGAGTAGATACGGCGAGGGATACGGCCTCAGCTTCCCTATCGAGCTTGGGTATGTGGGAAAGGAAGAGCCGCACACTCTCCCTCCCATCAGAGAGCGGGGGCAATCCGACTCCGTCGGATTGCCCCCGCTCTCTGATGGGAGGGAGAGTGTGCGGCTCTTCCTTTCCTGTCATTTTCCACGGATCATCCGCTGGTTGCTGCCTTGTATTTGCAGGGGCGAGTTCGGAAGATCTCGAGACACCGTATGGAAGCGGAGAGCTGCACGCGCCCACCCATTCACATCCGCCCCTAATCGCGCGACTATCCAGCTATTGCACCCATTGGACCTTTCCGGTCTTCAGGTTCACAGCGCTCAGCTTGTGGCTTGCGTACCCAACCCAGTTTTTGCCATCGGCCAAGAGCAAGTGCCTTTCGTCCCAATCTGGCGACAGCTGAGTTTGCTTTTCCGTTTCCACGTCCAGGACAAAAACTCTCCCCCAGGTGCAAAGCATGCGATTGTCGCGGGTCCAGGAAAAATCCTTGAGGCTCCCGTCACCTTGCCCGCCCAAGAAAAGGTTCCCGCAGACCACGTCGCCATCGGAGGCCTCAACCACGGCAGGCCAAAACATGCCTCTCCCCACCATGAATCCCAACCACTCTCCATTTGGAGACCAATGAATGTTGGAAATGAACTGCGCTCCTATGAGGCCCAGCATATTCCCGAAGTGGCGGTTCCAGCAAATGTCCTGGGTGGCCACATCGATGACGACAACCTCCCGGCGATCGGTGCCCACAGCAATATATTTGCCGTCGGTTGAGAAATCCACGCATGTTGCCACGCCCGGAATCCTGGTCGGCAGGGGGATTTGATAGGCCTCACCCCCAGGGTCTCTCAACCAGAGTTGTCCTTCGGAAATCCCCGCCAGTAGATCTCCCGTCGGGCTAATGGCGAGGTTGCTGACTTTTGGGCCGGTCCAAACAGGGAGTCCTTCAGTACTCCAGAGTTGAACAGGCAGCTCTCCGACTTTCCATGTGACCAGATGATCGCCCGAGGAGGTCCACGCGAGCTCGGGAGCCGGGCTCCCCCAACATTCGGGCGTGGGCCGAAACCAAGCCTTCGGTCTCACGATGTATCCCTTGTGCCCCACCTTTCCCACGGTTCCCGTGCTCCAAAGAGCCACCTGACCGCTGTCGTCACTGGCAGCTACCCATCTGCCTGAGGGGGCGGTGGCCAAGTACACCACGGGGGCTGAGTGCCTTCCTAGACAGGCCGTCTCGGGACGTCGGGAGTACGAAACACGGCGATATCCAGTGGCCGGATCGATCGCCCAAATCAGCCCATCGGAACAGCCGACGAGCAAGTCACCTCCGGGCAACTGCGCAAAAGCCATCGGGTCCTGGTACCCCAGATCCCAAGTGTCAGGCGTTTGGCGACCACGACCCATTGCCAATGTCGCCAAAAAAAATGTGAGCAATAGAAACTGGTTCATTTCAGGAGGCAGTGTACCGCATCACGCAGGATCGTGCCTCCGTGGCCCGCTCAAGGCATCGAGTCTTCAGCGCGGCGCGGGAAGATGATGGTGGTCCGACCCGTGCTCAGATCCAGGCGACCCATGCGCGTGCGCTCTTCCATGAACAGCACCGAATGTTCATCGGGTGCTCCGAAGACTCGGCGGTCCGCGTTCCATGGAAACCAGCGAATGGTCTTCAGGTCGTCATGAAGCCAACCGAGATAGAC
>JAAETM010000434.1 GCA_024228395.1 bacterium
CTCAAGGAGGAGTTCCAGCAGCTTTGGGAATATACTCATCCCGCCTGGGCAGGCAAGTTCATGGACTCTTGGTGCCGAAAAGTCATGCGCTCAAGAATTGAGCCAATGAAAAAATTCGCACTAACCCTACGCCGCCACGAACCTCTCATTCTCAACTAGTTTCGGGCTCGCGGCGAGATTTCGGCCGTCTCTGTGGAGGGTCTGAACAACAAGCTGAAACTCACGTTCAGAAAGTCATACGGCTTCAGGACGTTCGATGCGGCTGAAACGGCCCTCTATCATGCAAAGGGCAAGCTTCCTGAACCGCCGGAGCCCCACAGATTCTGCTGAGGAGGTAATTTTTCATGTGGGCTTGCGCCTGAAGCTGGGACTCGATTTTTCGCCAGCATCACCTACTCAAGCACGGAACGTAACAAGGCTTGGAGATCTCGATGGAGACACGAAACCCGAGCTGGTCATCTGGGTTGAAGAAGAGCGCAAAGGGCGGGCCATCGTCGTATCGAGCAAGGGCGCACAGGAGCCGTTGTTTGTGTTGAAAAGCTCGAAGCCGAATGGAGTGGGCGGCGGATGGTTTGGCTATTCGTCCCTTTCCGGGCTAGATGCCAATGGAGACGGAACGATGGATATCGCGGCTGCCGACGCCATTGGTTTTTTCTACAACACCATTCGTGTTTATTCAGGGAAGGATGGTCACGCATTTTGGGAACGGAAGATTCGAGAGGCAGGCACCTTGTCAGGTCTCGGCATGGCGCTCGGCTCCGATGCGGGCGGGGATGGTGTGTGTGATTTTCTTGTTGGTACCTGCCCATGGGGCTGGACTTCCGGGAGCCTTGGAAACGGTGAGGTCTATTTGCTTTCTGGCAAGACTGGTTAAAAGCTCTGGCTGGTCTCGGAGTTGGATTGCGTGGCGCAAGAGCCCCAGCAAAAGTAGGAGAGCCCCGCATGCAGCAAACGCTGCATGCGGGGCTCTCCCACGAAAAAGGGTCGCGCGCTTATCGCACAACGATCCGCGCCACATTGCCATGGTCTTCCACCGTGGCCAAGTCATCCGCTTCGAGCCAATTGTAAATCGAGTCGAGCGGAACCACCAAACCCATGTGGGGCACGATGGTTGGGCGCAGGTTGCCGTGGGTGTAGATCTTGGAGAACACTCCCATCAGGTGGTTGGAGCTGCCGTCGTAGATGCCTCCACCGGAGTTTCCGATGTACGTGGGTGCACTGATCATCCAATAGCGGGAGCCATCGATCTTGTGGTCCAGGTCGGCAATCTCACCCGACGTCGGGATGGGGTCATTGCCCAAGGGGCATCCGACCGCGTAGATCGAGTGGAAGATACGACGACTTTCCAGGTAGGCGCGGGAGGCCAACGTGGCGCCATTCGGAACCCTCAGGCTGTCCGATAGCATGAGTAGGGCAGCATCGATCTTCGGATTCTTGCCGATCACCGTGGCGGTGTGGTGTTCGGTGCTTCCGTCTTCCATGTAGATGGTGACCGGTACGGAGATGTCCTCAGGGTCCAGTTTGTCCGCGAGGATGTCACGAACCACGTGCCAAGCGGTGACAACTAGGGTTTCGTAACCTTCTCCATTGGCTTTCAAAGTCGACTGCAGGACGATGCCACTTCCGACGGTGGTGTCCCCGGCCAATTGAACGGTTGGGCCCACAATGCGATTCCAGCGGTGACTCGCATCGGACTCGATCGGATTCATTTCACCCACAATGCGGTCCAGGTCGGAACGCGTGGTTTCCATCAGGTAGCGGGTGGAAGCCATGGCTTCGGTCAGGCCGGTCACGTTCTGCTGAATCCCTGACTCGAGGGATTCAAGGCGTTGATCCAGGTTGAGTTGGCTGAGCGCATTCTGCAGTTCTTCTATGCGTTCGTGTTCCACATCGAGGGATGCGGTGGCGTCCTGCAAGGCATGCTCGAGTGAGGTTTGCACTTCGGACTTTTGGGTTCGCAGCTTGGTGAGTTCAGTTTCCAACTCTCCCAAGGCCTCGGACCAACGGCTCTCGGCCTGGTTCATTTCTTCTCGCATCTCCATGATGCGTTTGGGCACTTCACGCCTGGATTGATCCAGTTCTTGAAGGTTGCGCTCCATGGTTTGAACACGGGTCACACCCATGGCACCGAGGACAAACAAGATCGCCACGGGGATAATCAGTCGCTGCATAAGCAAGTCTCAAAGGGGGTCAAAAGGAGACTGCTAGTTGAAAGCAACATCCTAGGGGGTCCTAGAGGTATCGCCAAGGGGGCGCGGGTATCTGAAATGCAATTTCGAGAATGTTTTCCACATGGACTCACAAGCTTTCCACTAGCCAGCAAGCGTCCTAAGTACTTATTTTGGAGATATATACGTCCATATGTGACAGGGGTTTTCAACAGTACTGCTCAATTAAGGCAAGGCAGCCTTGCTACGGCAATATCCGTCGATCTCAGTCCCCCAGATTCTAGCAGGCCGCCCGCCAAACAGTGGTTGCCAGGCGATATGTGAGGATCCGTCTGAAAACTGCCAATTGTCGGGCGACCTGCTAATGCTGTCGCCGAATCTCCACGATCAGATCACCTTCTTCGATTTCCTGGAGCGTGTCCCAGCCGCTCACCATCTGGCCAAAGAGGGTGTACCGACTATCCAGGTGCGGCGTGGGTCTGTGCGTGATGAAAATTTGATTGCCACCCGAATCCGGGTTTTGGTTGCGCGGCATTCCCAAAGCTCCTGTCGCGTACGATAGGGGGTTGAACTCCTGACCCAAAGAGTCCTCCGGACCACGCCAGGTGCCGGAACCATTGCCATCCCCGCGGTAGCAGCCACCCTGAACAACAAAGTCGGAAACCACGCGGTGCCAGGTCAGTCCGTCGTAGTAGCCCCTTGCCACCAGGTCAAGGAAACTGTGAACGTGGGTCGGAGCTGCGGTCGGAAACAGTTCAAGTACGAGGGTCCCACGGGTGGTTTCGATCGAAACTCTTGGATTGCCCAGGTTCTTGTCGACCTCCGGAGCCATCTGAGGAGCAAGCAAATCCGCGCGGGGCGGGGCGGTATCAGTAGGTATCTTGGCACCACGCTTTTCCAATTGCTCGCGTGCAACCTGAGCCACGTAACCATCAGGATCGGACACCGCGATACGCAGGAAGGCAACAGGTTCGGGGCCAATGAGTTTTGCTGCAGCGAGCAGCGCGTTGAATCGTACTTCAGGGCCGATGTCGCCTTCCGCTCGGTCGTAAGCTTCAATTAGAAAGGGCAAGTCCTTGGCGGTGACTTCCCATTCCGCGATGGTGCCGATGGCGGCCAAGGTGATGCCGTTGTCCTGGTGCCCACAGAGCTCGTGGACACGGGCACGGGTGGCATGGCTCTCATATGGAACGAGGCCTTCGATTGCAGCGGCTACAACCTGTGGATGTTTGTCAGCCAGCAGGGAAAAGAGCACCGCCTGCGCCTCCTTTGGTCCGAGCTTGTTTGCAACGATCGCCGCTGCGCGCCTTTGGCGATATTCGCCGGATCGAGCCCATTCTCGCACGATAGGAACGCTTGCCGAAGGGTTGAGCCCCACCAGCACTTCAAAGGCAGCACGGCGCACCATTGGCGAATGGTCCTGTGTCAGGGCAGTGGCGAACTCGGCTGAGCGGTGGTCGGGGGCGAGTGCCTGCAATCCCGCCGTTCGCACATGTTTGTTCTTGTGTGTCAAAACGTGCTCTCGCACAGGAGCTGACAAACCACGCCCTAGAGCTTTCAAACCACGTAGCGCTTCGGTTGCAATACGCACGTCTTCATGTAAGGCGGACCTTTCAAGGGCGGAATGAAGAATATCACCCTGGCGTTCCTTGGCAGTCCCAGAGTCCACGATCTTCTTGGCGGATCGTGCCAAGCCAAGGGTGGCGAAGAGCTGTTCCAGGACGGGCACTTCTGGGGTCGAAAGCGCGTCCAGAAAGGGCATCCAGTCCCCTCGCAGTTCTTCTCTTCTCGCCAGGGTGAAGAGCGCCATCCAGCGCGCCTCTTGCGCTCCATCCTTGGCAATTTGAGCCAAGCCCGAGCCAGCCTGTGCCCAGTGTTCCGATTCCTTGGGCCAATAGAAAATGGCCTGACAGGCGGCTCGCTGGGCGATAGATTCGACGTCCTTGAACCCCCGCAGGCCTGCGACCCTGAGCTTGGAATCGTTGAGCCGGCCCATGGCCAACCAAACCTGGGCGCGCACGTCGGGATCTTCATCTTCGGTTGCCTCGATCAGGGAATCCGCACAAGAAGAATCCCCTCGTACCCCCAATGCAAATGCGGCAGCCCTACGAACGGTAGCTACATTGTCGTCCAATGCGACCATGAGTGCTCCGGTCACATTGCGGCCATAATCTTCGAGGCGCATGCGACCCAGGGCGGTCGTGGCCTTCAGCCGAACCGAAGCATCCTCATGCTGCACGAGGGTCTGAAGGTAGCCTCCGCCGGTGTGCCGAGCTTGCTCCAGTCGGGCGATGTTACCCCGCAAGTCCCTGACGGTCCGAGCAGCCGGGGCCTTTCCGGTCAATTCCGTTTGCTGCCCGTGGCCGGGCGGGTCCGACTTCATGGCGTTGGACATGGCTTCCAGGCTACTGCAGCCGGCCAAGGTC
This sequence comes from bacterium, assembly GCA_024228395.1. Lineage (GTDB taxonomy): Bacteria > Planctomycetota > UBA1135 > UBA1135 > NORP259. The sequence goes on from JAAETM010000434.1 coordinate 4,595, forward strand.
AAGGTCAGGGTAAAAAGGATCGTGCTAGTCGGGGGTGTGGCTCGTCGCATTGACGTATTATGTGCGCCCTGGCCGGAAATCCGCCAGGGAAGAAATCCCGGTCGGCTCGCAATCCAACCAACCCAAG
>JAAETM010000435.1 GCA_024228395.1 bacterium
TATGCGAAGTGGTGGGTGCATTCCAGAGTGCCGGAAAGTCATGCGCAAGGTCGAGAATTCGTGTCCTCTGAATATCATCCAGGTGCGCCTTGTCCTTTGTGCAGCCCTTCTCGTAATCTTCCCTTGCCGTCTCCAGATCGCGCAGCTTCTCGTTCCAGTTAGCCTCTAGCGAGTCCGCCACGAGCCGACGAGATGGGTCGACTTGCATGTAGCGTTGTCGCGCCAGGTCCACTTCGTATTGGACGCTTTCGACCTGCATTCGACGCAAGCGATCTGATTCGTCGAGACGCTCCCGAATCTCGTCCTGCACCGTCATCGAAAGCTCGAGTGCCAGTGGGGTCATTTGCTGCACCAGCAATTCACCGATGGCTGCATCGATCGCTTCGCCATGCAGGGCCTGACACACCGGCCCAGCGCGGTTTACTTTTCCAAGACAGCACGCGTAGGTCGGTAGCAATTCGTTCCCCGGTTTACGGTACCTTACCGTCATGCGGTCGCCGCAAACTCCACAAATCACCAGGCCTTGCAAGAGTGCAGGACCTTCCCGTGGTGGCCCA
>JAAETM010000436.1 GCA_024228395.1 bacterium
AGAAAGCCAAACACACCGACACGCTGAGAAAACCCAGCCAGGCGCCGCCGAGCGCCAATATGGTACCCGTTCACGGGGGGGCACCCCCTTCTCGGCCCCAGGAAGGCCGTCAAGTGGGGTTGGGGTGGTCGTCCGAGCCTAAATCCCGGCTTCCAGACCTCCGAATAGTCGATGAAAACGGCCTTGGCGGGCTTCCGGGGAACTCACCAGGGGGGGGAATCATGCGCAACACGGGGCCAGGAGGGATTATTCCGCAGTAAGGGCAGGGACCCACTACTATGTCTAATGCGATCAGCCCAGGATGTACCCTATGCCCCCTCCCCAGTTCCCATGAAAAACTCTATCGTCGCCCTGTGGTGGTTTTGTGCGCCTATTGTCGGTTTGACCCCCTTGTTTGCGGGATCAGCCTTGGCCCAGAACAACATTAACTGGTTGACCGTCCAACAGGACAACTCCGTGTTGGTCTCCAATAGCTCTGTGGGTGTGGGGGATAGCTCCGAGAAGGACTACGCGACGGGTGACCTGGACCGGGATGGCTGGATCGACATGATCGTAGTGCGCAAGCAGCCTTTCACCTCGGAGGGCCGCCGTACCAATGTTCTGTTCATGAACGAGTCGGGGTCACTTGTCGATCGCACTTCCGTATACGCCACCGGGTCGGATGTTCCTGGCGACAATGGTTTTTCATCGGCGACCAACGATAGGGATGTCGTGATTGTGGATGTGAACAACGATGGATGGCTAGATGTTGTTACGGCCACAACCTTGTCACCGGGCGAGCCCAAATCGGTTTCCCACCCCCGCGTCTATATGAACTTGGGAGAATCCGCGGGCACGTGGCTTGGCTTGTACTACGAGGAAGCCCGTACCCCTGACTGGGGCACGTACCCCAACATGTGCGGTCTCGGAGTGGGGGACGTCACGGGAGATGGATTCCCCGACCTTTACTTTTCCCACTATGAGCAAGAAGCCCTAGTCGATCTGAATGATCGCCTTCTGATCAATGACGGCAATGGGTTTTTCGGGGACGAGAGCTTCGCTCGCATGACTGCGGCCATGCGGGGTTCCTCCTTCGGAACTTCGTCTGTTCTGCATGACATGAATGGTGACGGCACCGTCGATGTGGTTTCTGTCTCTGGTTCGGGCTCGACTGGAGGGTTGACGCGTACATCCATTGCGTACAACAACATGAACAACGAAGGGTACTTCAATGTGCTTCACGAACCCTATCAGGGAGCCCCCTACCACGTGGCCGTTGGCGATTTGAACTATGACGGACTGCCCGACTTGATCGTCAGTGATGACGGGGACGATCGCTTTTTGCTTAACCAGGGAAATGACGTCTTTGGTCGGGTCAGCTGGAGTGCTGCGTATACCTTTGGCCCCAGTGGAGACTTGGGATTCGCCAGCAACAACCTTGTTGTGGATCTGAATGGCGATGGTTGGAACGAAGCCATCTTCTGTGACGTGGATGTGGACATTCCCGGCTGCTCAAGGCGCTTGCAAATCAACCACAACCGGGGGGGGAGCGTGGGAGGTTCCGTTTCCCTGTACGAAGAACGAAGTGGGAGCAACTATGGTGCTAACGGTCTTCCGGCTCAAACCGCAGTTCATGATGTGGCGGTCTTTGACGTGGACAATGATGGGGATGAAGACCTGGTCATTGGGCGTTGTTTTGGCACCAACGTCTTCTTGAATCAACGGGACTTGATCGGGACCAATTATTGCGGGCCGGCGATTGTCAATTCATCCGCTAGTCCGGCAAGAATGTCCGCAACAGGTTCACCACTAGCCTCCGTCAACGACCTAACGATTCACGCTGAAGGCCTTCCGCTGAATCAGTTTGGTTATTTCCTGGTGAGTAATGCGGGAGGGTTGATCGTGACCCCAGGTGGTAGCCAGGGCAACCTCTGCTTGGGTGGTGCGATTGGCCGTTTGAACCAGGGAAACCAGATCCGTTTTTCCGGTACGACTGGCACTATTGAACTTGTGGTGGACCTGTCCATGATCCCCACCCCTGGAGCCCCCGCGGCAGTCCAGGCAGGAGAGGTTTGGTACTTCACCTCGTGGTTCCGGGACAACCTCTTTGGTTTCCAAACTAGCAATTTTTCCGACGGCCTCGAAATTTCCTTCCGCTGATCTATGCACGTTCCAAAACACATCGCTTCTATGAATCTCTATACCTTGTCTTGGCCCTTGCTCCTTATGGGAGCAAGTGTGCCAACGTTTGCCCAGGAACCTCAGCCCTTGATGGGTAAACCAATTCATGGCTTGACTCTGATGCAGCAGCAGTTGTACGAAGAGGGGCTTGTGAAATTCAGTACTCCGCTCGCGGAAGCAGAGGGCTTGGGCCCGATCTTCAATGAAGTGAGCTGCATCTCTTGCCACAACCAACCGGCGGTTGGTGGCTCTTCCACGCGGCGTGTCACGCGTTTTGGGATTGCAGCCGCCAGCGGCAGCCCGTTCAACCCCCTGGCGGGACTTGGCGGAACGCTGCTACAGGACCAATCCCTGGATGTGGCTTGCCGTGAATTCGTTCCCAGTGTGGCCGACCATGTGATTCTGCGCGCGACGCCTGCCGTCTTTGGAGCAGGCTTGATCGAAGCGATTCCGGACGTGGACATCCTGGCGGCACAAGCGGCCCAGCCGATCGCGCTTCAAGGAACGCCTCGATATGTGCAGCCCATCGAAAATCCGGCAGGGCCGATGCTCCTCGGGCGTTTCGGCTGGAAGGGAGGGGTTTCGACGGTGGAGTCCTTTTCGATAGATGCATCCCTCAACGAAATGGGGCTTACGAGCCCTTTCGCGCAAACCGAAAACGCGCCGAATGGTAACATGGTGTTGCTGGCAAGTTGTGACACCGTTGCGGACCCTGAGGACCACGCAGATCCTTCGGGTTTCACCTTGACCCAACGCTTCACCCACTTTCAAAGGTACTTGGCGGCTCCCCCGCAGACGCCCCGATCGGGCATGGCAGGTGAAGCGCTCTTCGATCAAGTCGGATGCGCGGATTGCCACATGGGCAGTTTTACCACCGGAACGGTTTCGGAAGCAGCGCTATCAGGTGTGCAGATTCATCCTTACTCAGACTTCTTGTTGCATGACATGGGTGCCCTGGGTGATGGCGTTGTCGACGGTATTGCGACCGAATCTATCATGATGACGCGTCCCCTATGGGGCCTGGCACATAGGACGGCACTATTGCACGACGGCCGCACCACCGGTGCCGCGTTCGATGGGTTGATCGACATGGCAGTGGCGGAACACGGAGGCCAAGGCGATGCATCTCGCGTGGCCTATCAAGCGCTTGGTGTTGCCGATCGCGCTCTTGTTGCCGACTTCTTGGCTAGTTTGGGTAGAGCTGAGTTCGATTGGGATACCGACAACGACCTGACCGAGTTCGACTGGTTCTTCCTTGAGCCGTTGATGACCGGGCCCTTGCCCGCAGTACCTCTCACCGCTGACGATCCCGGCGCCCTATGCGACGTGGATCAGGACGGGGACTTTGATCTGGTGGAATTCGGAAAACTACAGCGGGTATGGACAGCACAATGAAAGTCGCAAGCAAAACACTCTTGGCGCTCGTGATGGCGGCAACCACGTGCGAGCTCAGCCTGGGAACAGACTTGGACCTGACCATCGTGAGTGGCGGCGCGTCTTCGATCGTGGTTGATACGGGCGCTATGGTGACCTACGGCGTCTATGCGGAAACCACCGACGCCAATCACCAGGGTTTGGCCATGTTTGCCTTCGACCTGACCTTCGATGGTGGACCCTTGAGCCCTGTGTCACCCACCGGCGCCATTTCGTCCTTCGTGGCTCCCAACGGCATCAACAACCCTGCTGGCTTCGGTGGAACTCCTTCGGGAGGCGACCTGATTCAAGTGGGCGGTGCCCAGAACACGATCATGAACACGTTCGCACCGCAGCCGGTTGGAGTCATTCAGCCGGGATTGGCCATGCCGAATGTGCCGGTGTTCATCGCTACCGGAGCATTGACGGCTCCGATCCAGCCCGGCACCTATGTGTTGAGCGCGGGGAATGTCTTCGCCAATGTCCTGGATTCTTCCAGCTCCGGAGTGCCTTTTTGGAAGGTGCAGGCCTGCGACGAAGGAACCATGGGTAACCTGGTGATCACCGTTGTGGATTGCGCACCTTTGATCGTTTGTCCTGGAGATACGAACTCCCAGGGCTGCACATCCCAGGTGCTCTTCGTTGGCCAAGCTTCCTACTCGGGGGCGAACGTCTTGACCGTGGGTGTGGGAAATCTCATCAACGAGCAATTCGGAATTTGGACCTGGAGTACGACGCCAGGTCCTTCCACCCAGTTTGGTACCACCCTTTGCGTGAGTTCCTCTTTTGATTATCAATTCCTGTCGACAAGGTCCGGCGGCGGAGGAATCTCCGGCACCCATTGCGGCGGATCCTTCCGCTTCCGCTTCACGGATACCTTCCTGCAAACCAATGGATTGACCCCGGGAACCACGGTCTACACCCAATGCGTGTATCGCGACTCCCTGCGTGGTGGACCTTTCGTGAGCTTGAGCCCGGGACTGTCCTTCATGGTTTGCCCCTGAGCTGATAGACTCGGCATGTTGCGCTTCCTCCTCTTATTTTTTACCCCATTTGTTTTGGGCACGGTGGAGGTGTGTGGCGCGACAGGTCCGCAACAGGGACTGAACGGGGAGCAAGCGGAGGCGCTCGCGGGCAAGGTGGAGGAGCACTTGGCTGGCTGGTTGCGCTCTATGGAAACCGATTTTCTTGACGGGATAGGAGCCTCTACTTACTTTTGGGGCACGACCCCGGCGGGTGTGTCTTTTGAGCCTTGGGAAAGAGGTTCCCTGAAGGGTCGGAGGAGTTCCGCGTGGAACGGTCCCCCGATTGGTTTCGAGGATTGGTTGCGAGCCATTGCCGAGCTCCTGCCGCAGATGACCTTTGCGGCTGAGTCTAAGAGCAAGATCACCGGCATTACGCCGGACGGGGATCGGGGTTTTGTCACCCAAGTCCTTTGGGAGTTGTCCGAGCAGAACCGCTGCCAGGTCTGGATTCGATTGGAGGTTTCTTGGTCGGCTGGAGAAGTACCAAGGGCTCTTTTCGGCCAGGTACTGTCGTACGCAATTGTTGAAGTGGACAAGCCCATGTTCGTCGAGCGCACCCACGGGGTTCTTGGCAGGGAACCAGAGGTGGAAGCCGCCATCACGCTCGGTGGTAGGGAGTGGGCCACGCGTTTGGACGATGGTGCGGCCTCCGCATGGTTTGGACATCAGGGAATGGCTGTCGGAGATGTGAATGGGGACGGCTTGGAGGATTTGTACGTGGGCATGCCAAGTGGCTTAGCGAATCACCTTCTGATTCAGCAACCCGACGGCACGGTTCGGGATATGGCGGTTGATGGGGGAGTGGACTGGTACGACGACACCAAGGGAGTCCTGCTGGTGGACCTGGATGGGGACGGGGATCGAGACCTTGTCGCCACGCTCAATCACTTCCTTGTGCTGCATGCCAATGACGGCAAGAGCAAGTTTTCCGTGGCCGGCTGGTGCGCGGCTCCGGATGAAGCGGCTTTTTATTCTATTGCGGCAGCGGATGTGGACGGGGACGGGGACTTGGACCTGTATGGCACGCGTTACGTGACCACACGCTACGGCGAGAGCATTCCGATACCGTTTGAGGATGCGTGCAACGGTCCCAGTAATCACCTATTCCTGAACCAAGGCAAGTTCCAGTTTGTGGATGGGACCCGGATCATGGGCCTATCCGAGGACAACAACCGATTCAGCTTGGCAGCGAGTTTTGAGGACTTTGATTCCGATGGGGATAGTGATCTGTACGTGGCCAATGACTTCGGCCGCAATCAGCTTTTTCGGAATGATGGCGAGCGTTTTGTTGATGTGGCGGCTGAGCTTGGCGTTGAGGATCAAGCTGCCGGTATGGGCGTGAGCTGGGGCGATGTGGATGGTGATGGCGACATGGACTTGCATGTGAGCAACATGTATTCATCGGCGGGTCGTCGCGTCTCCTACCAGAAGAACTTCCATGTCTCTGCCGAGGGCGCAGCCTTGCAAGGCATCCGTCGCCACGCCCAGGGAAACTCACTTTGGATCCAAGGCGAGGATGGGCGTTTCACCGATGCTTCCGATTCCGCGGGGATCCGCATGGGGCGCTGGTCCTGGGGCACGATATTTACGGACCTGGACGGGGACGGGCTGCTTGATTTGTATGGTCCCAATGGATTCATGACGGGACGTGGACGACAAACGGATTTGTGAGGTGCATTTTGGCGGCGCGTGGCGTCGCGATCTCCAGTCAAGGGCGAAGGGGTGGAGGCCTATCGCAATGCCTGGGCGGAAATCTCCGGCAAACTCTCAGGTGGTGCTTCCTGGAGCGGGCATGAACACAACAACGCTTGGTTGAACTTGGGCGCCGGTGAATTTGAAGATGTGTCGGCTGCTACAGGTCTAGCCTTTGATGCGGATGGACGCGGTGTGGTGCGAGTGGATTGGGATGGTGATGGGGACTTGGATCTCTGGGTGCGCTCGCGGAGTGCCCCTGGCCTGCGCTATTTAGAAAACCAGTCGAACCCGAATGCCATCACTCTTCGATTGCGTGCCCTCTCGGGCTCAAAAACTCACTGCGCAGATGCCATTGGTGCGCGGGTCCGCATCATCAGCAACCAACGCAGCACGATCCACGGCGTGCGAGCTGGGGAGGGATACTTAAGCCAATCGACGGGTCGAATTGTGCGTGCACTCGTCCCCAATGAGGCCATTCAAAACGTTCAGGTGACATGGCCCAATGGGACGTTCCAAGAATTCCCCGTAGCCAAGGGCACGGGATTGGATTTCACCATCCTCCAGGGCAGCGAAACCCTGCGAGTCAATCAAGCCGATCGCGAAAGCACGGACATGCTTCCAGGTGTAGCCTACCCAGGTTATCCGCCGCGACGAGTCGTGCTCCGATCACCCCTGCCCTTCCCAAAGTCCTGGTTGAAAAGTCAGGCTTCGCACACGGGTGGAAGGCTTGTCGCTATTTCCAATGGGTCTATTCCGAGCGGCTTGGACATGACGGAGTTGCAGTCGACTTGTCAGTCGCTGGGTTTGTCTCTGACCTTGCTCGGGTCAGAGGACTCGGCATGGTCGTTCCCGGAGCAGGCGACAGCCCTGGGAGTGGACCAACAGGCCGCGTGGAAGGTCCTCCGGAGGCATATCGTTCCTGTGGGGGAGTCAGATTTCTGCACTTGGCTCGTGGACAAGAATGGAGACGCCCAGGTCCTGTACTTGGATGGCCTTATACTCAGCGAGGTAGCCGTGGATGCCAAGCGCTTCGTGGAGCAGAAGTGTCGCGGCAACCTGCGGGGATCTGGGCAGGGTCGCTGGTTCCATGGCGCTCCCCGTGGGATTCAGTTCCTCTCACGTGAATTACGGGCCGCAGGAAGCGTGCTGTGGGCCGATTCCTATGCGGAATGAGGCACGGATTGGCCGATTGTAAGAAACAGCTTCTCGTTCGGAACCCCTTGTGGTTATCGCAGGTTGAAGCCTGCGAACGGGGGAAAGACCCTCGATCGAACGACTAGGAACCCCAGATGAAATACAAACTGATTACAACAGCTCTCTTCGCTCTTCTGACCATTCCCGCCGTCGCGCAGGACTCCGAGCGGGAGTCATCCGATAGCGAGCGCCTCAACAGAAGGGCTGAGATGCTCAAACGCTTCGACGTTAACAAAGACGGCAAGTTGGACCCGGCCGAACGCAAGGCCGCACGGGCACATCGAGAGAAGCAGGCTAAGAATGGCGAGAAGGGGCAAAAGGCAAAAAAGGAGCAGGCTGCAAAGCAGCGCCACAAAAAACCCCTGGAGCTCTTCGACACCGATAAGGACGGCAAGCTTGATGAGACTGAAAAGAAGGCCGCCAAGATTGCTCGTAAGAAGCGCAAGGCTCGGGACAAGAAGGGAGGCGGCAAGCTCACCAGCGAGCAACGCGAGAGGCTCCTCAAGCGCTTTGACGCGGATGGCAACGGTAAACTAGAGCGTGAGGAACGTGCCAAGGCTAGCAAAGCGATGCGAAGAGTCCGTGCCAAGCAAAAGGGCAAACCAAGTGAGGCATCCTTTAGGAGCGAGGCTCGTGGGGCTGGAGAGGACCAGGCACGTGGGCATCGCTTGGGAACGCAAGCCAATCAGCAGCGCACGAGGAAGCACAAGGAGCAGGCCACTAATCAGCGTGGATCCAAGGAGGGTCAGATGTGGGGAAAGCGGCGGGATGTTCGGCGCGGTGCTCAATTGCGTCGGAGAAGTAGCGACGGCAAGGGTCAGCAGATGCGCAGAAAACAAAAGCGTGGTCAGCAGGGCAAAAAGAGTCAGCGACGTGGCAATGGCAAGCGCCAGCAAGTGCGCTCCCAGAGCCGCTCCGACCGCCGGGGCAGCATGGATCATGGCGGACGCAATTCGCGTCGTGCATTCGCTCGCAAAGCACGGAGCAACCGCAATCTCATGCGCGATCGTGAAGACAAGCGTCAATCACGCCGGCGAGACTTCTAGCTAGATGAGCACAGAGTTCTCTGACAAGTTCGCCCCAAGCCCACATTATTGTGGGCTTGGGGCGAACTTCATTATGTGGAGTAATCCTCTACTTCACTGAGATGAGCTCCATGTCGAACTTCAGGTCACCCCTTGAGGGGCCATAAGCGAGCTTCATGGGAAGTAAAATGGTGAAGCTATCACCGACACGCATCTTTGATACGACCACGTCCCAGCCCTTGATGGCCCGGCCTGCGCCGACTCGGAAGCTGAACGGCTTCTTGCCAGGATCGATGACCTTGCCATTGGCGAGCATGGCCTTGCACTTGAGCGTCGCAGTCTTTCCCATGCCGCAAGCGTCGCCAGATCCATTTTGTGGACCGCGAGAATCTGGATGTTGGGAACGCCGTCCATGCCAGAGGGAATGGTGTCGCCCTTGATCCAGTCACCATCGGTGGCATCAGGTGCTTCCACGGCCATGTCGGCATCGGTCGGCTTCATGTCGGGGTCGGTTCCTGTGTTGGGTCGGGTGGCATCACTCCCGCCGGCAGGTTTTCTGCCGGGCGACCCGCCCGCGCCGGCACCCACGAAAGTCGGGTCGGGTTGGTCGTTCTTGTAAGTTGCTGGGCCAGAAGTTGGCTTGAAGAGGAGTGGGATCAGCGGAGGTCCAGCCATCGGATGTGGCGAACGGGGATGCTCAAGATTCCATGCCAAGCGCCGAAGGGCAAGCTTGAACCCCCTTACGTCTGGGGGCCGCTATTTGGCCTTTCACCGGGCACTCGCTCAACTTGCTATGATTTTTTGGAGAAAGGCCCATCGATTGTGGCCTCGCGGCATGGACCTACTTGCCATGACAAACAACGAATCAACGATACCGACCCCTGAATCCCTGCTTCAGCATGCCTCCTGGGCCCATTCCCTGGCCCGCAGCCTGGTGGGTGAGGCTGCAGCGGAAGACTTGGTGCAGGACACTTGGCTGGCGGCGCTCAAGGCTGAACCCTCCACGGATCGCTCCCTCAAGCCATGGTTGGGCACGGTTTTGGGCAATCTGTCCCGCCAGTCCTCCCGCGGATCCGCCCGCCGCAGGGCCCGGGAAGAGCAGGCGGCCAAGGGTGGATTCGAGCCCTCCGCTGGGGAATTGACCGAAAGGGCCGAGTCGCAAAAGCTCCTGATGGAGCAATTGCTGAAGCTCGATGAAGACCTGCGCGAGGTCCTGCTGCTCAAGTTTTTCGAGGACCTTTCCGCAGCGGAAATCGGCCGCCGCAAGGGTGTACCCGCCAGCACGATCAAGACCCGCATCCAACGCGGCCTGGACGAGATGCGCGCCTCCCTCGACTCCCACTTCGATGGTGAACGCAACAGTTGGGGTTTGGCCTTGCTGCCGCTCCTGCGTGTGGGGAACCCCCGTAGAGGTCTGGCCGCCGCGGGCTCGGGGGGCATTGGCCTCAAGTTGATCGCCCAAGTTCTTTTCTGGCTGATGGCGGGAACTCTCGGTGCGGTGGCGTTGATCGCATCCATCGGTGGCCTCACGCTTTTTTCAGAGTCGATTCCGACGGAGCATGTGACCTTTGAGCCCCTTGTTCCATTGGATCAAGAGGTGGGCTTGGCCCCTGCCGAAATGAAGTTGCGCCAACCGATCGAGCCCTCCGGAGTAGAATCGATAGCGCCCGCTCCGGTGACCGAGAAATCAAAGGTGACTCGACTGCGAGCTCGCTTCCTCGATGGGCAGGGCGATCCCGTAACGGGTGTACAGGTCCAACCTCGCTGGGGGAGGGTGCTCTCTAGCGAAGGAAGCGATGCCTTGGGGCGCATTGAATTTCCCTTCGAACTAGGCAGTGGCCCTCAAAGGGGGGCGCTAAAGTACACACACCCATTCTTGGCCAGCGATGTGCTTGAGTTTGATTTACGCCCGGGAACGATCGTGGATTTGGGGGACATCCATGTGCGTGCCGGGGGGGCTCTCAGTGGCCGGGTCGTAGATGGTTTGGGTCAAGCTCTGGTCGGTGCTCACGTGCGCGTGGCTGGAGCGGAGAAAGAAAGGACATCGGCAGGCGGCATGGTCAGTCGCAGGAGCACCAGTCTCGGAGCAGCGGGGGGCTATACGGATGCGGATGGTGGTTTCCGCTTTACGGGCCTACTCGCCGGCAATGTACGCGTGCAGGTGGAAGCTCAGCAGGGCTTGCACACAGCCGAGAGTGGCTGGGTGCCCATCCGGGCAGGCCAAGAAAGTCACGGTTTGGTGATCGTAGCCCCCGAGATGGATCCTGGCGAGCGCATTGAAGGCTATGTGTTTGGTCCGGACGGAGAGCCGGCTGCACGAGCTTCCGTGTCTGCCAAGTACAAGACCTTCATGAGAAGTGGCTCCAAGGGGGCCACTACGAATGCCGAAGGATTCTTTCGAATTCTAACCCCGGTGGATACCGGGCATACCTTGACCTTTGCAGCCCCGATTAACCGAGACTGGGCATCTGTGATGAAGTCTGATGTGCATCCGGGTTCTATCGATTTGAAGGTCAGCTTTTCGAGCGCTCAGCACTTTGTGCTGCTAGCCGAGGACCGACAGGGCAAAGTGGTTCGGGGTTTGAGCTGTACCGTCTTGGACGCGAATGAGGATGGAGTTCTCCAGAGTGTTGGCCGATCGACGGATGATACAAAGGGCTTGCAACTGTTGATTCCTACACAGCCCGCGATTTTGAGTCTACGAGCTTCTGGATTTGCGTCCCAGCGTATCGAGCTGGCCCGTGGCGAAGTGCTAGAGGGTGCCGTGTTCAAGGCGGTCATGGATAGCCTTCCGGGAGTCACCGGAATTGTTATGCACAACGGTAAACCGGTGGCGGATGCCGAGGTGTTCTTGCAGGCAAAGGCTCGTGGGAAAAGCACCTACAACGGCTTTCCCGTGCGCTTTGACGGCCGCAGCGCATCTTCTACGCGCACTGCAGCGGACGGCACCTTCTACCTGGACCTTACGAAGTCAGGTGATTATGTGGTGCGCGCAACAGCCTCCGGATTTGCCCCCGCCGAGAGTGCTGCGATGAGCCTTTCACCCGAATCTGGGGAAGCCAATCTTAAGCTTCATCTTTCCCCTGGGGGATCGATTGAAGGCAAAGTGACGCTGGAGGATGGTCTCAGTCCAGCCGGCAAGATTGTCGCGGTTTCCCGGGGTGACTGCTGGGCGGAGACCCAGCGCGTTCAGCCCGACGGCACATTCCGATTTGACAACCTCATATCGGGGGCGTGGATGGTCAAGATGGTAGACGAGGCCATTCACGATGGTGAAAGCAGTTCCTCAAGCGGCATTCCGATCCTTCCCCACCGCACGACGCCTAGCAATTGCACCGTGACCGAGGGGGCGGTGACCCGTTTCGACCTCATTCCGGTCCCCCTTTCGACCTGTGTGCTTCGTGGGCAGTTGGATCTTCGTGGAGTGGACATGTCCACGTGGAGTGGGAGCTCTGCGCCCCTTCAGCTTGAGAATCAAGCCAGGGGCGGTCTTCGAACCAACTTCACCATGGATGCTGAGGGTCGGTTCGAGTTGCGAGCCAAGGGAGCTGGGCAATGGAGGCTGACTTTCGAAAGTCCACTACAGGAAGGGTTGCGATTCCAGCTGACCGTGGATTTAAAAAAAGGCTTGAACGATTGGAAAGCCGAAGTGCCCACGGCGCAAGTGACCCTGACAGGAACAGCGTCTGAACCATATTTTTATCTTTGGCGCGGCACCGAAAATCTATTCGCCGTGTACCCCGTGTCTTTCGACAGCAAGAATGAGTGCGTCCTGGGCCACGTACCCGCCGGCCCCGCAGGGTTGGTGCTCATGAGCGCTTTTGAGGGTTTGGATCCCCAGTATGATTGGCCCACCGCATGGATGCAGCTAGACCTTCCCGCAGGATCCAATCAGGTCTTGCCCTTACGGCGCTAATCGGAAAATGCGGGGCGCACCCCAAAAGGTGCGCCCCGCATTTCGAAGTGATTGCGAGCCAGCTGGCCGCAACCTTTGCCGCCTTACGGCAAAGTAGTCGAGAGCATCTGCACAATCTGGGCGCGCGTAAACGTGCCCGTGAACGGATGCGAGTTCTCCTTGAGGGTATTGCCTTGCTCGTCGAGGAAGCGGTCCAGTTGCTGGACTTCCGCGAAGACCCTTTCGGTGCTGCCCGTTCCAACCGTTCCGAGGAGGGCGGGACTCGTGGGGTCGGTCACATCGATGACTTGCATACCACCAGCCGTGTTGGCCAGGTAGGCATAGTCGTCAACGCCCGGAGGAGCCAGGTCGCTGCAAACGTCCACGTCGACCAGGTTGCCACCGGTGGTGACATTGGCGACCTGCACGGCGGCGTCCGGTTGGGTGATGTCGAAGACGTACAAACCACCGGTTCCGGCGGCCACGTACAGGTAGTCATGCTCGCGGGAAGGCACGGTGGCCGTGGCGGGCACGTAACGTGTGTAGGTGTCCATGGCCAGTGCGCCGGCGGCGGGTAGGCCTCCGACCAGCTGGGGTGAATCGAAGTCGGGCAACAGGTCGATGATGCGAACACCATAACCCGGGTCGGCCACATAGGCGCGAACTGCGAAGTCGTTGCCGGCTTGGAAGTGGGCGTACAGATGCACGGCCTGCGCGTCGATGCCTCCAACCGAACCCACAACCGTGGGCGTGGCGTGATCCGCGATGTTGATGACCTGCATGCCAGAGGATCCGGCTGCCACGAAGAGGTGGATACCGAAAGGCTTGGCTCGCAGGGCATTCGGCATGGCGACCGATCCCACCAGCGTCGCCGCGGTCGGCGAATCGGTGTCGTAGATCTTGATGCCGACACCTTGATCCACCACGTACAAGTAACGTGCGACCCGGCTGACATCGATGGCGTTGACACCGGTGATCGTGTGAATCGGCGAGGCCGGAACACCCGCGGTCAGGTCGAAGACTTCCACGCCAGCGGAGCCTTCCGCCACGTAGAGGTAGTCGGCAGTGCCTTCGACACCATTGGGTATCGAAACCATGGCTTGCGCGGTGCCCGCCAGGGGCAGGTCGGCCAAGACAGGCGGTTGGCCCGCGGCTGCGTTGCGATCATAGCGCTTGAGACCGGTCGGTCCGGCGGTGTAGACCGTTTCGCGGCCCACCGAGTAGTTGCCCGTTCCGAAACCCATGGAGGGGGGAGAACGGTGGCATTCCACGCAGGTTCGAACTTCGCCAACACCGCGCACGGTGTGCGGCTGTACCGGATCCATGGCGAGTCCAGACAAGCCATTGGAGGTCACCGGCATCTTGAATTCCATCAGCTTGTTGCCTTGGGCATCCGTCACGTCGGCCATCGGTTGGCAGCCAACGATGTACGGGGCCACGCGACCTTCGCTGTTGGGTCCCAGGGAGAAGTTCCGCATGGACTCGAAGATCTTATTGTTCGTCGAAGCCTTGCCGACTTCGTACTGACCGGTCATCAGGTTCAGGCCAACTTGCGTTTCATCCCGCTCGAAGTGACAACCGTAACAGTTCGGCACCCAAGAAGAGTGACAGGCGTAACATTCGAGGCCGCCGTTGGGCTTGATGTGGTTGGCGTCCATCGCCGCGTGTGCATCCGCGTTGTAGCCCGGAGATGCGGGGCTGAGGAAGTCGTCCAAGCTCGGAACGATGTGCGTGGCTCCAGTGACTTTGGACGTCAGCATCACGATGCCTTGGAAGTTCACCACGTTGGGCAAAGCCACATTGTCGTTGTCCTTAAGCGTTGCCGGAACCCCAGGCATTCCGTGGCAGGTACGACATTCGATCTTCGTCGCCTGGTCCATGTGGCCCCAGATGTTGCCGTCACCCATGATTTCACTGGCGACGTGACAATCGATGCAATGCAAGCCGCGTTCGCGGTGAATGTCCTGGGGATTGGTCTCGGAATCGGTGAGGTGGTAGTTGTTGTTGAATTTTTCGTCCGTGGTGCCGGCCACGCCGGGGCCCGAGGGCAGGCGCGGGGGCATCTGAGCGCGACCGGTGAAGGACAGACCGATGCGAGCGCCACGGTGGTGGCAGTGCAAGCATTGCTCGGTGGGGATTTGCTTGGTCACGATGTGCTTCATCGGGTAACCCGGGATCGTGTGATCGATCGCGGTGTCAGCCGACTGGGAAAGCCCATCGTTGGCATACAGCATGTGGCAGGCTGCGCAACCATCTGCGCGATAGACGCCATTTTGGTTGGGAGCTCCACGGAAGCCTTTTCCCCTGGACCAGAGGTGGCAGCGTGCACAGGCTTGCGATGGAACGGCCGCGAAGTGCGTGGCGAACTCGTCCTGGGGTTGGTTGGGATCGTAGATCAGCAGGTCGTCCAAACTGGCGACTGCACCCTGTGCAATCGGCACGGTTCCGTCGGTGTCGGCGACTGCAAATGTGCCGTAGATCGGCGTCTTGGTTGCTTGTACGTTGTTTTGGAAGAGGCCGCCTGCGTAGTGGCCAGCAGCGGTGGCCATCATGCTTTTGCGCACGTTGTCCACGATTTCAGAGTGGCACAGGCCACAAGCCTGATCGACGACCCTTAGGTTTGAAGGGTTCACAAAGCGCTGGTAGTCAAGGTCCTGATTCACGGGCGGCACAGTCTTGCCGTACGTAACAGTGCCATTTGGAAAGATGTGAGCCGCCGCTTTGGTCGTGGCCAATTCATCACCGCCATGGCATAGCGTGCAGTCCAGGTTCAGCCCCATCATGTGCTGCGTTGCATTTTCGATCTGCGTATGACACATCAGGCAGCGAGGAAAGGGCAGTTCCTCGGGACCAACGGGACCCGAGCCCATCGTGGATGAAGCCTGGCTGATGCTGCTTGGGGGGATCCCGGCGGTTGCGTTGAAAGTCGTGCCTCCAGTAGAGGTCGCTACTCCACTGTGAACGCCCCCTGGCGGCGAGTTTCCAAGCAAGGGAGCGAGAGATCCCGTGCCTTCGTAACCCTCTGGGATGTAGCACTGACGTATCCAAATGGGTCCGTCTTCCAGGTCCACGCGAACGCGACCGTCCTCCTCGATAGTGATCGGAGGCGTGGGGTACAGACCCTCGTGGGGAGAATTGGACTCCGCATCAGACTCCTTCGAAGGAGCATCGTCCGCAGCTTGAACGGCTTGGATTTCTGGCTTCTGACCACTGCATGCAAAGAGTGGAAGAGCGACGAAGGCGTATAGCCATGTATTTGAAGAAGTCATGACGCAGCGTAGTTAGGCTGAAAGGAATGTCAGAGGGGTGGGCGAGCTTCGTGCGGGCTCTGTAGATCTACAGTTCAATCATATCTGGCTGTCATGGTTTCCGGTGGCTTGGCCTGGGCTGCTTCTTTCGATGGTTTCGAGCCAATAGGGGGTAACGAGGGGGGGCAGCTCCCAAACCGGTGTTTGTTGGCCCTGGTGCCCGATTTTGTCAAAACGGCCCGTTGGGTGCGGGGGAGGCAGGTGAGCTCATTTATCAGAAATCAACCCAGCTTGGGTCACAAGCAAGGTGACCGGGTAGTCCCAACCACCTGGCTGGATTGGCAGGGGACGCGGGATGGGCCTTGCGCCTCGCCCCAAATGCGAGTTTGCGATCGATCAAACAGCAGATGCCTCAAAAAGCAATCACGCCGAAGACGGGGCTCCGGTTGCGCCTTGCAGAGCGATGGGGTCTCACTTCGCCTAACCGTGTCCGATTGGTTTTCAGTCTTTTCAAGAAGTTGCTTAGGGGGAGTCGACGCTAGCAGGACGCCCCACGCCAGGGGCTGTAAATTCAATCCTCACACCAGGTCTTACCTTGATTGACTCCTCCTCAACATCAACACCTGAAATCGAGAGCATGCATCGCGTGTGTCACGAGCTCAGACGTCCATTAACGATTATCCACGCCTATTCAGAGTTGCTAGCCAACGGCATTGCAGGTCCGCTAAACGAAGGCCAGCAGGGGCATATGGACACTATCCTAGCAGCTGCCGAGACGTTGGGATCCCAGATTCAGTCATTGGTTGGCTTGGCGGAAGTAGATGCAGGACGTTTCCACCTGATCGAAGAAGAAGTGGACCTTTCGAGCGTATGTCCGGAGCAGATAAAGCGTTTCAGTGGCCGTGTGGAGGCCGCTAAGCTGAACTTGGAATTCGACAATCAGAGCAGTGAACTGGTGGCGGAGACCGATCGAGAACGCTTGTATGCGTGCATGGAGTACTTGCTCGACAATGCGCTGAAGTACACACCAGAGGGCGGCAAGATCAGGGTGACGCAGTTGACCACCGACGAGGAGTTCCACATCAGCATTTGGAATTCGGGTCCGACCGTCAGAGAAGAGGAGATGGAGCGCATTTTTGAGCGTTACTTCCGTGCCGATCTCGGCAGTGAGGAGCTGAATGCGAAGGGACTTGGCATCGGCTTGACCCTATGCCGCGCCAACGCGAAGGCCCTAGGGGGCTGTGTGCGGGCCGAAGCATCAAAACATGGTGGAATGATTTTCCACCTCGACTTTCCAATTTGGGGGCAACCCTCGATTCATTCTGCGCGCTAACTCGGGCTCGCACTTTTAACCGTCAACCTTTCAGGAGATTGCTTATGTTCCACGTAGTAGAGTGGGGAAATATTGAGCAGAGATTCAGGAGTCGAAAGTCCGCAATTATCAGCGGCTTGAGACCATCCTGTTGATCGAAGACAACACGGACCTGAGCGAGTCGCTCGCCATTCGTCTGCGGGGGGAAGGCTACCATGTGGTCATCGCCCAGGACGGCATGGAAGGCCTAGGCGCGATTGAGGAGATCGACCCGGACCTGGTCGTCTTGGACCTTGGCCTGCCCCGTCTGAGTGGCATGAAAGTGCTGCAAAGCATCAAGGAAAGCTATGGCGATTTACCCATGCCCGTGATCGTCCTAACCGGCAACTCGGACTCCCGCATGAAAGTGCGCGTCAAGGGCTTCGGCGTCGAACAGATGCTATGCAAACCCGTGAGGCAAAAAGAGGTCGCAGAGGCCATCAGGGAAACCCTTGAGAACAGCTAGTAGACCCTTGGCACCAAGAAAATGGCTTGGCCAGGTTCATTCCTGGCTAAGCCATTTTTTTGTCATGCAGACCCATGGTCGGAGGTCACTGGTTCCGCATCACACACACCACTCCAGCAAATGCAGGATGCCCTGGCTAACGACCGTTTAGGTCGCAAGCCAGGGCATCCTTGCTTGAATCGCTGTTGCGCGCTCTACGCCGCGTCTAGCGCTGATTCAATGCAGTCGATGATCTCGTGGGCGTTGAAGGGCTTTTCAAAGAAACCAACAGCGCCAGCATCAAACGCCTTGTAGCGAATCTCAGGGCTCTTGCTGGCTGTGACGAAGATCACCGGCGGGGGTGTGGTCGTTGCATTGGCTTGCAGGCGGCTGGTGAGGGTGAATCCATCGCCTCCTGGCAGGTTGACATCCAGGACGACCATGTCGGGCTCGCTCTTGATCCCCAAAGACGTGCCGGTAATGCAGTCATGGGCAACGATGACCTCGTACTGCGCGGCTTTGAGCCGCAGCGAGAGGGCGCGGGCGATGTCCGGATCATCTTCGACGAGAAGGATCTTTTTTATGCTGGGGATTGAGAGGTGGTTGAATTTACTGCAAGGGGAATTGTGAAGGTGAAACAGGAACCATTGCCGGGCTCACTTTCGACCCAAAGGGTCCCTCCATGGGATTCTACAAGGCCCTTGCAGAGGTTAAGGCCTAATCCCAACCCCCCATTTATCGTGGTGTCCGATTCGCGGGCTTGATACAACCTTTCAAATACCTTGTCCTTGTGCTTCGGCTTGATACCGCAACCTGTGTCGGTCACAGACACGGCTAGCATGCTCGGATCTTCAGGGTGTGTTTTGGTGGTGACCGTGATCTGGCCCCCCGCAGGGGTGAACTTGACCGCATTGCAGAGCAGGTTGTTGAGAACCTGCAAGAGGCGATTTTCGTCCCCAAGCACCTCGGGAAGGTCTGCCTCCGTATTCACGACAAGGCCCAAATCGGCCTCCTTGGCCTGGCGCTCGAAAATGGGCGTGGTGTCCCGGATCCACCGCTCCACGTCCATGGGCTTGCCCTCGATCCGCAACTTGCCGGTCTCTATTCGAGAGACGTCAATGAGGTCATTGAGCATCTCTTTTAGGTGCAAGCAGTTCTTGTGGGCCACACCGAGATAGTCCTTTTGATCGTCCGTAAGATCACCTCCCAAGCCATCGAGTGTGATGGAAATGAACTCACTGATTGCGGTGAGCGGGGTTTTGAGTTCGTGGGAGACCACGTGGTAAAAGGACGAGTTCTCTTGCTCCCTTACTCTTAGCTTCTCAACTGCTTCCTTGAGGTCCAAGCGTTGCTCTTCGAGTTCGCGTTTGAGCCGACCTTCACTTGCCACATTGAGAACGGAACGCTGCAGTCCCTCGGCGTTCAACTTGTCCTTCATGAAGAAATCGCCAACGCCGCTGCGAACCATAAGACCCACCACTTTGTCGTCGCTGCGCCCCGTCAGCATGATTGCCGGGAGGCCAGGATCGATCGCACGGAGCGCTTCAAGGGCTTCAATGCCTGTTTCTGCACCCAGGTGGTAATCCACGATGGCCACATCAAAGCGCTCACCCAGCTCCATTTCGCGAACGGCGTCTGGCACGTTGGTGAAACCACAATAGTCAACACTGAGTTGGGTGGCCCGGGCCAGGTAGCGACGTAACAGCTCCAGGTCGCCGGGGTCATCATCAATGCATATGGCGCGGATATCTTCGAGAAATTCGAGCATGGTAGGGGTAGGGAAATGAGGTCATGCTGGCAGGCGGGCGGTTTCGAACCAAAAATTGTGCAGGGATTCCATCAGCTCAACCAGAGTGCTGAAGGATGAAGGCTTGGCGATGTAGGAGTTGGTTCCAAGCTGATACATGTCTTGAATGTCTCGATTCGCGGTCGAGGTGGTAAAGGTCACCACCGGGATGCTGCGAAGGGCCTCATTGGCTTTTATTTGTCTGAGGAACCTGCGGCCATCAAGCTTTGGCATGTTGATGTCCAGCAGAATAAGGGCTGGAGTGGGCTTGTCGGCTCCTTTGGTAAATCCACTACTGGCGAGCAGATAGTCCAAGGCCTCCTGCCCATCATGTGCGGTTTGGAAGTCTATTTCAGCATCGACCTTCCCCAGGGCCCTGCGGACCAGCTCCTGGTCCGCCCTATCGTCATCAACTAGCAAAATGGTCTTCATCAAGGCCTCTTCCTATCGACTGCTTGGGGCGGGACCTTTTGATCTTTCTCAGATCGAGCGCGGGGGCACTGATTCTGCGACCCGCAAATTGCGACGCCCGCTGCCGCAAAGGAGGCTTTCGAGGCGTATTGAGATTCAGGCATCGAAAACTCAAACAGTGTTCCTGGCCCCTGCTTGTCTTCAATCCAGATTTTTCCTCCATGCGCAAAACGGACTTCTTGCAGATTGCGAGCCCGATTCCAGTCCCTTCGTACTCCGCCCGACCATGCAGGCGCTTGAATGGGGCAAAAACTTCGTGCCGATACTCCTCGGCGATGCCGATTCCGTTGTCATCCACGTTCAGGATGATGAATTCACCGTCGACTTTGCACGTGATACTGATTATTGGAGTGATCTCTTTGCAGTATTTCAGCGCGTTGGAAATCAGGTTTAAGAAGATCTGGGATAGGGCTCTCGCATCCCCCATGACGGAAGGCAGTGCGGCTACGGATACCTGTGCATTGCTCTCTACGATTCGACCTTCAAGGTCATCCAAGGTGGCCTGGACCAACTCAACAAGGTCTACGGGGGCCAATTGAAGCTCAGTGGAATTCTCGCGGGAGAGGGTGAGTATGTCACCGATCAGGATGGACATGCGCTCCGCTGCTTCGGTGATGAACTTCAGATCTTGCGTGGCGTCCTCGTTGAGGTCCTCGCCCACATCCATGATGAGCAAATCGCTGTAGGCGGTCATCTTTCTGAGCGGCTCCTGCAGGTCGTGACTTGCCACGTATGCGAATTCATCTAGCTCAGCATTGCGGGCGCCCAATTGCACATTGGCAAGCGCTAGGGAGTCACGTTCCTCTCGCAGCAGGCTATCTGCATCCTCGAGTGCCGTTAGCTGGGAGCGCTGGTTGCGAAGGGTTCTAACGTACACAACTAGGAGCCCAATGACGGGCGTTCCATAGGCTACGATCTTCAGGAAGTGGGCCGCATTGAAATGGGCGTCAAACAGGGCGGATGACCCAAATGCCATATGCACTTCGGTTGCCATTTGGGGGACGATTGACAACAGCAGGGAGTGCGAAAACGAGTTCATGTGATAGGTCAGAATCACGAAATAGGCAGCTAGAACCCAGCCGAATAGGGGAAATGCATCTCAAGGCCTAGTCAACAACGCATCGGGAAACTGGGTTTGGGGCAGGTTCGGGCTGGTGGCACATATGTGGATGGTCCTATAGGCCAGTCCGAGGAAGACAATGGCAGATCTCCACACGATCTTCTTTTTATTGGGCTGCTTCCTGACCTTGCCCTTCAGACAAATGGCGATTCCAACGGTCGTAATCAGCAGATCAAAGGTCCGGGCGATGGCCCAAGTAAAAGGGATCAACTGGTTGTTGTCGGCAGAGGCCTCGATCATGCGCGTGGCAGTGAGCGTGTGGAACGCATCCAAGGCTCCGGCGCTCAGAAGTGCGATGCCGATGATGGGCAACAGGGAATTCCGATTGACCGACCAGTTGGCCAAGCAAAGCACGAACGTTATGGCCGCGGCTCCAACAGCGCTCCATTCCAAGAGCACATGGAAGAAGGCGCCAAGCAAGGCATGGAATACGGTGTCTGTAGCCTCAGCCTTTGGAAGATGTTGCAGTAGGCCGTAGTCCAATCCAGCATGCGAGGTCGAGATATCGATCACCAGCAGGATGAGCACCGCAGGTGCGGCACAAATGGCAAGAACCACCAGAACAACCCAATTGGGAAGCTTGTCGCCCGTCAGGCGTTGTGAGTTGTCCGTTGCGGGTGAAGGCATTTGACTTGTTTGAACAGGCACAGGGCTAGCCCGGATATTTCATGAACACGCACCCCAGGCTTCGCAAACGGGCCCCTTCTGGCCCGTCTCGCCCCCTGACAGGACTTTCCGAATTTTGCCTTCCTCGACAATGCCACCGCATTGCCTGCGGGGTCAAAATCCGCAAAGCCCTGCCAGGAACCGAGTTGCTGTGCCTGGGGCACGTCTTCATGGAATATCCGGGCTAGAGCACATACCTGAGAGTTGAGTTCATGGACCATCCGCCCTTTTCGACCATTGGAATAGGTTCACATGAATTGCGGATCGAAGCCGGTTCATCTGCGGAATTTGTGCTTCCGGTCCCTTGGTCCCAGCATCCCGCGTCCTTTGGCAATTCGCTCCAACCAACCACATCTTGGATCCATGATGAATGCCATGCGGGCCAGAGAAAGACCGATCAGGTTGAACAGCTTGACAAGCTGTGAGCAGGTGCCGCATACTCATTTTCACACGCAAGGTTCGAACCCAATGAGCATGTCCCGAAAAACCTGTCACGTTTTTGCAATCGTCTGTAGTGTCGTGGCTGTGATAAGTCAGAATATCAATGCAATTGGAGCTGGTTTGGTGGCCCTTGGTTTGTGGGGCGGCTATTTCTTTGCGTATTCCGATACCGATCAGAAGGAGGAGTAGTCCAAAGGTCGGGTGAGCGAAAGTGCTGGGAGAATCTGCGAAGCTGGTCGATTGGGGCGTCTGGCACCAAACCCCATGAATCTGCCCGGCCAAGACACCTGTGTCCATTGGGGGTGGCCAATGTTTCGGTTGCGTCGGGGCAAATAGCATTCTTGCCCCCGATGTGCGCACCGACCTGAATCGAGCATGGTCCGGTAATGGAAAGAGAACAATTGCCGTAAAGCAAAGAATGCATGGAGCAAACGATTCGACCTATCGAAGCTGCCGACAACCTCGGGATGGCGTCGGTGATTCGCGAAGTGATGACCGAGTTCGGTGCGGTGGGGGAAGGGTTTTCAATCGAGGATCCTGAGGTGGATGGCATGTTCGAGGCCTATGCCGGAGAGGGGCATTGTTTCAATGTCGTGGTGCGAGCGGGGCGAGTGTTGGGGGGCGCGGGGGTCGCTCCTTTGCAAGGGGGAGTTGCCGGGGTTTGCGAGCTGCGCAAGATGTATGTGGCCGGCGAAGCCCGTGGTTTGGGGGTGGGGCGCGACTTGATGAAGTTGTGTTTGCGGCAAGCTTTCGAATTGGGTATTGAGCGCTGCTACTTGGAGACCTTGGGTTCCATGGGGCGTGCGCGGAAGCTGTACCAGGGTTTTGGATTTCAGGATATCCCTGGACCCTTGGGTGACACGGGGCACGGGGGCCGCGACAAGTGGATGATGCTCGAGTTGAAGCCAAGCAACGCGTGAACCTCACCATCGCGAACCAACTGTCGGATCGGTCCACAGGCCCAAATTCGGCGATTTTGGTCGGGCGCCTTGCAGCTTTGAGGTGAGACCTGAGCAGCAGGGCGTGAACTGCGCCTCGAACGGCCCGCCCCAGGGAGCGGTGGATCGATCTGGAAAGGGAATTTCTGGTCGAGTTGAGAACGGGGACAGGAATCGCCACCCGTACGGCCGGGGATGGTCTAGAATTCAAAACCTGTCCCCCCGACTCTCCCATGGCCCGCCCCCTCACCTTCAACGTAGACGAAGCGCTCGATTGTGCCGTGGGTGTGTTTTGGCAACGCGGTTATGAGTCGACGACCACGGCGGTTTTGGCCCAGGCCATGGGCATTCAGAAGGGCAGTCTTTTCAACAAATTCGGCGACAAGCGCAGCCTCTATCTGCTGGCCCTGAAACGCTACTTGGGCAACGTGTCAACGGATTTGAAAGCCAACGTGTTTGTGGCGGAACATCCGGTGGAAGCCCTGAGTGATTGGATCGCCAGCCAGGCGGAGGTTTGCTCCTCGCGTGAAGGTCAGGATGGCTGCTTCATCGTCAATACGACCATCGAGATGGCGGGCCAGGACCCGGTCATCGCTGAGATCACAAAGGCTTATTGGGGTGAGCTTGAAAATCAGTTGGCCCAGGTGCTGCGAGTGGGCCAGGAACGTGGACAAATCCGAGGGGAGATCAAGGCTTCGACCCTGGCTCACCTTTTGATGACCCACCTAGCCGGAATGAACGTGATCGCGCGCCAAGGGGTGGCCCCCTCGTACTTTACTCGCTGTACCCAGGCTTTGTTCGCCAGTTTTAGGCCGTAGGCACGAGCTTGGGCTCCGGGGTTCGCGATCTCCCATTCATTCGCTATGCTACGCGCCTATGCAAATCACACGCGCGCTCATTGGGTTGGCATTCTTTTGCCTGGTGTCCTGGCTCCTTTCTAGCCACAAGAAGAAGTTCCCCGTCCGCGTCGTAGTCATCGGCCTTGGATTGCAGATTGGTCTGGGAGCTTTCTTGCTGGAAACCAGCTGGGGAATCCACCTGTTTGAAGGGATCTCTGATTTTGTCCTCAAGCTAATCCAAACAGCCGGTAAGCCGGGCACAAAGCTAGTGTTTGGCGGACTCCATGAAGGCAACTTTTCAGAGGGCGGTTGGGGATACGCTTTCGCTTTTGCCGGAACAGGCCTGTCCATCATCATTTTCTTCAGTGCGTTGATGAGTGTTCTCTATCACATCGGAGTGATGCAGGTGCTGATCTATGCCTTAGCCCGCATGATGAGCGTAACCATGGGGGTTACAGGTGCTGAATCCATGTCCATGGCTGCCAATGTTTTTGTAGGCCAGACCGAGGCTCCCTTGGTGGTGAAACCTTATGTGCCAGGCATGACCCGATCGGAGCTCAATGCGATGATGACCGGTGGGTTCGCGACGATCGCGGGGTCGGTGTTGGCGGTGTACATTGGAATTCTGGGGCCGGAGTATGGGCCGCACTTGCTCACTGCATCGGTCATGAGCGCCCCCGCTGCTTTCCTCATTGCCAAGATCATGCAGCCTGAAACCGAGGAATCGGAGACCGGTAATAAGGTAGAGCTCAAGTTTGAGCGTAATGCCAGCAACCTCATTGAAGCGGCCGCAATCGGCACAGGCGATGGTCTGAAGTTATGGCTCAACGTGATTGCCATGCTGATCGCATTCATGGGTTTGGTGGCCATAGTTGATTGGCCACTAACGAGCATAGGCGAGGCAATGAACCTCGAGGGCGGGTTGTCGATCAACCGAATCTTCTCGTGGGTCTTCGCCCCCGTAGCTTGGATGATGGGTGTTGAAGGCTGGCACGATTGCAACCTGATGGGCACCTTGCTCGGAACCAAAATTGCGGTCAATGAGTTCCTTGCTTTTGAATCCCTGAAGGGCTTGCTGCCAGGCAATGAGGGGCTCGTTTTTGAAAGCGCTCGATCCGCAAAAATGGCGGCTTATGCTCTTTGCGGATTTGCGAACTTCGCATCCATTGGCATCCAGATCGGGGGGATCACGCCCCTGGCCCCTGGGCGTCGCAGCGAAATATCCAAGCTAGTCATGCGCGCCATGTTGGGCGGCGCTTTTGCCTCCTGGATGACAGCCACGGTTGCGGGGATGTTTATCTAATGAGCCAAGCCCCGGAAGTGCTGGCTGAGCAGGTTTTGGCCGATTCCATGGCTGCTGCTGGTCTAAAGGACTTTTCAGTCGCAGCCGTGCTGGGCTCCGGCTTGGGCGCATTCGCGGATCGCCTGAGAGATCCGCTTGTTGTTCCCTTTGAAGAACTGAAAGGCATGGCTACTTCGACGGTACCCGGTCACAGCGGCCGCTTCGTGCTGGGTGAACTAGGCGGCGAGCGAGTACTCGTACAGCAAGGTCGAGTACACCTTTATGAAGGCCACTCCGTCCATGTCGTCACACGCGCGGTGCGAGCCTTTGACGTTTTGGGTTGTAAATCCTTGCTGCTGACCAACGCGGCCGGCGGCCTCAAGCGAGAGTGGCCGGTGCCGAGTTTGATGCGCATCACGGACCACTTGAACCTACAAGGCGTGGCGCCCCTGCGCCCTTCCGAAGTGGGCCGGGGCACGCCCTACAGCGTTGAGCTGGGCGCCATCTTGGATGATGCAGCCAAGGAATGCGGCGTTCCCCTCGAGCGCGGCGTGTACGCGGGCCTCATGGGTCCTAGCTACGAAACGGCCGCCGAGATCCGCATGTTGGACCAAATGGGTGCCCAGGCCGTGGGCATGAGCACCGTGGCCGAAGCCCTGACCGGTGACGCCGTCGGCATGGGCGTGGCCGCCATTTCCCTCATCTCTAACCCCGCAGCCGGGATCTCCAGCGTGCCTTTGAACCACGAAGAGGTTCAGGAGGCTGCCAATGCCTACGCCGACCACTTTGCAGGTCTCCTGGAATTGGGCTTGCCGCGCCTGGCGAACGAGTGATCTGAATGCACACCAGCGCGGGCCGTGGTAGGCTCGGGCAAGCCGCGCACCCATTGCGCAACCCCATTAGGACCCCCGCATGTTTGCAGACAACTGGCGCGATCACTGGAAGCTCAAAGAAGAGCCGTTTGTCCATGAGGACGCGGACAAGGATCCGGTACTGGCCAAGCTGAATGCGGCGGCCGTGCACTCGTCCTTTGACCGTTTGTTCGGAGACCCCGCATCGCCCGTTCCCGGCATCGTGTTTGGCGAAAAAGGCAGCGGCAAAAGCGGCCTGCGTCGCACCATGCGGCGTCGCCTGCAGGACTACAACGAGGGGCATCCGAAAGAGCGCGCTTTTGCGGTGGAGTACATCGACTTCGATCCTTTTTTGGAGTCCATGCGCCGGCACGAGAACATTGGAGCTGGCTCGAAGAAGACCACCCCCAAATTGCTCGAGACCTGGCAGCGTGCGGATCACATGGATGCGATCCTGTCCCTCGGCATCACGCGCCTGGTAGATGGCATCACCAAGGACTCCAGCGAGGGTCGCAAACTGGACAGTCGCTGCAAGCGTGATCTGTTGACTCTGACGCACCTGTACTACCGCTCGGACGAACAAACCCGCAGCGAGGGTGTGGGCGGATTGCAGAAGTCTCTAAGTTGGTTCAGTGGCCGCCCGCTAATGTTCCAAGTTCTGCGTATCCTGGCCACGATCATTGGCGTGCTGCTGTTGGCCCTCCCGCATCTGGGTGTTCTGGGCGTGATTCTCGACCGCTTTGACGAATGGAGTGTGCGTTTCCCCGGCCTTTGCCATTGGACCGGCGGACTCTTGATCGCGGGGACTTGGCTTTGGACTTGGGTGACCAGTTGGTTCTTGTACGGCCGGGCTCGCCGCACGGTCAACGCCATCCGGGTCGTGCCTGGCGTGGCGCGACCCTTGGCAAAATTCCTGGCGACCCTGCCGCCCGCGACCCGCGACGAATTGGCCTTGCCCCAAAGGAACGAGGACGAGTCCCGCTACCTAATGCTCAAGCGCTTGCTGGGTGTGCTCAACAAGGCAAACTACGCTTGCATGTTTGTTCTGGTAGACAGGGTCGACGAGTCCACTTTCCTCGGCGGTCAAGCCCAGAATATGCACGCCTTCATCGAACCGCTCCTGGAGCACAAATTGCTGCAGTTCGAGGGCGTGGCGCTGAAGCTATTCTTGCCCATCGAGCTTTCGCGGTTGACCATCCATGCCTCCAGCGAAGAACTGAAGCGCATGCGGCTGGACAAGGCCAACACGGTTCAGGAACTGATTTGGACCGGGCAGGAATTGCTGAGCATCGCAAACCAGCGCCTGGCCGCGGTGGGTTCTGGCGGAGACGATGCCAATGGTCCCAAGTTGACCGACTTCTTCGCACCGGAGGTGCAACAGGACGACCTGCGCGAGGCCCTCCATCACCTGGGTACACCGCGCCTGTGCTTTGGTTTCCTGGGCACGCTATTCACGGAACACACCCGTGATCTGCCCGACGAATTGGAGCAGGACGACCCCCGCTGGATGATTTCCCAGCGCCTGTTCGACATCCAAAAATCGGCCTGGGCGGATCGAGCCCGGACCTTGCGCCGCACGCTCAATTAGCAGGATGGCCCCCCATACCCTGCCCTAAATGGCCGGCTGGGGGCTTTTGTCGTCCCTCGGGAGAATAATTACGCGCTTTCTACGTAACGCAGCCACGCCCCATCCGTCTACCTGACATGATGGTCCTATGGCTGCTCCTTGGGTGGGCAGCCATCTGTTCGGGTGGGCCGCCCGTGCGATGGATCCCCAAGATTTCAATCGACGCCCACACCCCAATCCCGCAGAGCTTCATGAGTCGTTCGTTTCGTATTCTAATTTCCAGTGCATGGATCCTGGTCATTGTGGCCTCAACCGCTTTCGCGCAGAGAAGCGGAAAGAATGGGTACATGGGGCCGCCCCCGCCGCCGCCCTACAACCCGGAAGCCATGGCTCGATGGGCCGATGTGGGGCCCGCAAAACTGGCCGGCGCACTGCTTGCTGTGAGCCAAGGTGACGTGGAAGGCGGCGTTGCCCAGTTGGAGGCTGCCATCGAAGGCGCTGAAGGAGGCCTCAAAGAACGCCTGGGGACCGAGAGGCAGCGCGCCCTGGACTTTGGCACGGCACGCCAGGCTTGGATCGATGACCTGATCCGCAAGAAGAAGAACATTCGCTTGCCCGCCGGCGAAAAAATGGCCGCGTTCAAGATCGGCAGCATCGAAGAAGGCAAGTTGGTCTTCACCAAAGCACGCAAGGGGATCAAGCGCTGGCCCCTGGCGAAGGTGTCCCCCGAGATCATGCTCACCAACCTGGGCAAGAAGGTGAAGAGCATCGAGCCCGCATGGCTCGCGGCCTACCTGCCGTCCTTGGCTGCCAAGGAATTTAAGGCGGACAAACTCACTGGCATCGAGGCCAATGACCTCAAGCAGTTTGGGCAGTACAGCTGGATGCTTCCGCTGGCTTCGCTCACCGGGGAAATCACGTCCCTATCGCAAGCCGGTTATCCCGAGGGTGAAGCTGAGCTCTTTGCATTGCTCGATCGCCTGGGGAAAGTGAACACGGCCCAGGCCAAAATTCCGGCGCTCAATGGCATAAGCACCGACTTGCGCGCCTATGGCGACGAATTGGCCAAGAGGGCTTTTGCGGTTGCCAGCGTGGACAAACTGGTGCGCGGCAAAGTAACGGACTTGGGTGAAGGCAAGTGGAAGTTCGTATACGAATTTGATGCTGCCGAGGAAGCCACCGACTTCGTCGATGACGGGGAGCTCTTTGGCTATTGCTTGGCCGATCCGGCCAAGGCCCCAACCGAAGCGCAATCTGGTTGGTTGCACAACGATGGCGCGCTCGCCTGGGCGGGTCGGGCAGGGCTTTACCACCATGTTTCGTTCGAGGGTGAAATGGTCGCCCGCTATGACTGGTCCGCGACCCGCATAGGCGAGACCTTCGATATCCAGGGGGGCAACCTGATCTTCGGAATGTGCGCCGCGCCCAAGGAACTCAATTTCATCGGCTTGGCCTTCTTGCACTCGGTTTGGTGCTATGCCAAGGGACAGCTGGTCACCCATTCCAATGGGCCCGTGTCGATCTTCGAGAAGCGCATCTACAAGTGTGAATTGGCTCGGGATGCGGCTGGCACTGTCACCGGTTCGGTGGACGGCAAGGTCATCGGCAGCGTGTCTCTTCCCGCGGTCGAGCATGGACCGTTTTTCCTGGCGGCCAACCTCAACATCCGGGGTCGCCTTGAGCGCTTGGAACTAGAGGGCAAGGTGCAACTGGAGAGCCTTGATTTCCTACGCAGGCAACGCGCCTGGGAGCACTTGGACGCACGCGGCCTGGCCGGCGAGCGACCCGACAATACAACCGAGTAGGTCTGCCGCCAGGGGCGCAGGCCTGGTTTGCGGATTTGGGGGGGCTTCCAATAGAATTTGGAAGCCCCCTTTGCTTTGCCACCCATGAAGAATCTCTTTTGCGCTCTGTTCGCATCCTCGCTCCTATGTTCCTTTGCCACGCCCAGGCAGAACGTGGTCTTTGTGCTTGTGGATGACCTGGGGTGGAAGGACTTGGGTTACACGGGCAGTACGTTTTATGAGACTCCGAACATCGACTCCCTAAGTGAGGCCAGTGTGAGGTTCACCGATGCCTATTCGTCCGGTTCGGTTTGTTCTCCCTCGCGGGCAGCGATCATGACGGGCAAACATCCCGCGCGCCTGAACATCACGGATTGGATTCCAGGCTTGGATCCCAAGAAGGAAAAACTACGCGGTCCCGTGGACCTCAATCAACTCCCGCTGGAGGAGATCACCATCGCAGAGGTCCTGCAGGATCAAGGTTATCGCACATTCTTTGCAGGCAAGTGGCACCTGGGCGGCAAGGGTTTTTACCCGGACGACCAGGGCTTTCAAACGAACATTGCCGGGCATCACAAGGGGCAACCTCCCGGCGGCTACTACTCCCCATACAAGAACCCCGTACTCACGGATGGACCCAAAGGTGAGTACCTGACCGATCGTTTGACGGATGAGGCCATCGAGTTCCTGGGCACGGTTGACGGGGACCCGTTCTTCTTGTTCCTCACCTATTACACCGTCCACACGCCGATTCAACCGAGCAGGCGCCACCTGGAGCACTTTGAGCAGAAGCTCAAGGCCATGGATGAGCCTGAAGTGAAGCTGCGCGCGGAGGGCAAGGGCAAGACAACACTCCATCAGCGCAACGCCGCTTATGCCTCGATGGTCCATGCACTGGATGAGAACGTGGGCCGTTTGATCGCCGGGCTGAAAGAGAAGGGCCTCTACGAGAACACCCTGATTATCTTCACGTCGGACAATGGCGGCTTGTCCACGGTAAAATCAGCTTACCGCAATGCGGCTCCAACGTCCGTGTTGCCATTGCGTGGGGGGAAGGGCTGGCTGTACGAAGGGGGGATCCGCGTACCACTCTTGGTCAAACTAGCCGGTTACACGGGCACCGGGAAAGCCAGTCACATACCTGTGATCGGCCACGACTTCTTCCCCACGATACTGTCGCAGCTGGGCATCGAAACGGACAAGAAATCGGACGGCCGGGACCTGTCACCCCTTTTTCAAGATGGTGGCGAATTGCCCCGGGATAGCATCTATTGGCACTTTCCCCATTATCACGGAAGCGCGTGGACGCCAGGGGCAGCCATCCGGCAGGGGGATTGGAAGCTCATTGAGTTTCATGAAACCAACACGGTTGAACTCTACAACTTGGCTGAGGACATTTCAGAAACTAGGGATCAGAGCGCCCTTCATCCGGAGCGGGTTGAACATCTGAGAAAGCTCTTGCACGAAAAGCAACGCTCCATGGGGGCCAACAGCGCCACGCTCAATACCGCCAGCAAGCACTAGCCCGAGGTCGGGAGGGTCTCCGCTCAATCCTGCGGGGGCTGCCACCCGTCGCGCCAACCAGCTGCGCTTGAATCTGGGCGATTGTTGTGGCGCGCGCTTTGATGTCGGAAGCAAAAGGTCCAACCCAGCCGGCGTCAATCGTGGCGTGGAACATACTGTCCAGCGATCGAAGTGATCCGTGGTGAAGGGCTCGAGTTCCGAGAAGTGCACGTGCTTGGCAGCCGGATTCCCTTGGAACCAGGATTGGTCCAGGGCTATCTGACACCAGAATGCTGTGAGCTTGGGAAGGTGTTCGGGCCAGTTGGCTTTGGCGGGGTCGTTGAAGATTGGGCTCAACAAGTCATCCGTGTTTTGTAGAAAGCGTCAACGAGTCGTGCGATTTGTTCGTGGCCGTCCAGGTCGGGTTGGGCTGACATGTGTGCGCAGGCATAGAAAACCGCCCGTGACTGCAGTGCAGACTGCGAGACACGGGCGGTGTTGTTTTAGGGCTACAGGGATTCCGTGGGAGCGTCTTCTGTTTCTTCTTCCTGGACTTGCGTTTCGAATTCCGGTGTCGGAATCGTCGATATCGCCGGGGTTCGTTCGATCGGGCGCTCCATCGGCGGGGCGGGTTGGATGAGCATGGTAGGTTCGGTGTCCGAGTACTGTTCCGTGAGCCCTGCTATACCCTCCACAGCGGAATCGAGTTCGTTCGAAAGCGTGGTGAGGTGCGCGAGCACTTTGCGGTGCTCCATCAGGTCGCCAACGATTTTCGTCAATTGCTGATCCAGTTCCATGTCCCGCGTCTTGAGTGTGGCCTCCATGTTGGTGACCGCAGCTGTGCCGTATTCGCCAACCACGTGACGGTGGGCTCGAACCACGGTTTCGTGGAAGAAGCGTCCCTTGAAGCGATCCAATTCCTGACGCATGACATCGCGGCCATCGGCGCCGATGCGCTTGTTCTTGACCTCGACCGGGATGCGTAGGGTGGGTTGATTGTCTTCACCCATGATCTGTGTACGGACCTTGGATGAGCCGCGTAGTAGGAACCAATCGATCAGGCGGCGCTTGATCGGGATGGCGCCGGCGAGCAGGGGCTCGCCCACATTCTTGTAGGGAATTTCCTTTCCAATCTCAGTCAGTGCATCCCGGCCGATGGCTGAAAGGTCAACCCCAGCGGCGTACAGGTCAGCAGACACGTTGGTGGGCAGCATGATGCCGGCGGTTCCCGCCAAGACCTCTTCGCTGAGGGTTTGCTGCACGAAGCGTGTGAGCGTCTCCTGGTATTTAGCGAAGGCCGGAGTGAGGTGATCGGCAATCAGCGTGTGGAAGCTGTCATTGCACTGGAACCAGCGGTTGAGGATACTGTCCAGGTCGCGTTCGGTGGCAACGCCTGCTGCTTTGGCGCGCTCCCGAATCGAGGGACTTAGTTTGTCTTCCAAATCGAGGAAGGACTGACGCCAATCGTATCCAACCAGGCGACCCACGGAGTGGCGGCGACGTTGTGAATCCTGGCGCTCTCCTTCCAGATCTTCAGCACCTTTGCGAAGTGCGGTGACCTGTTCGTGCTCGAGCAGTCCCGCGGCGTCATCCATCAAGTGGCGCGCACGGCGCAAACTATCGCCAAGGAATGCCACCAGGTAGTCGGTACTGTTGAGATATTCGGTCAGGTCCTTGAGGAAGACATCGA
Organism: bacterium; assembly: GCA_024228395.1. Classification (GTDB taxonomy): domain Bacteria; phylum Planctomycetota; class UBA1135; order UBA1135; genus NORP259. The sequence continues at coordinate 32,390 of JAAETM010000436.1, forward strand.
AGTTTGCGCGGCTTGAAGCTTGGTCTTCGCTGGTCGAACCTTTGAGGCGACTCGAAGCGGCCTTCAAAAGGTCGATGGGGTAGATGCGCAGGCGACCTTCTTCGGCGGCCGTCTTGAGCGGAGCGCTCATGGCCAGGCTCTCGAAGGCGTCGATCAGTGCCAAGGGATCTTCGCGCTCCAGACTCGGGATGAGTGAGCCGTCGTGGGCTAAGTCGGTCTTGGTGGAGTCCAGGTTGACCACCAGGAAAATGCGGCTGAAGAGCTGCAGCAGATCTTCAAACTCTTCGAAGACCTGTTCCAAGAATAGGTTGTCTGACTTGACGATGAAGATGGCGCAGCTGGCGGAGTCGCGGAACTCGCGAGTCATGCGGTCGTAGCCGAATTTCATGCGGCTGTACAAACCGGGTGTGTCCACTAGGACAGCGCCGGAGCGTGCCAGGTCACCGGCAGGCAAGCGCACGTCCACCTTGCGGATGGCTTCGGGGTAGTGCACGGAGGGTTCGAATTCCTCGTTGCGCGCATCTGCCGCGCGCAGGCGTTCGGCCAGTTCCACGTGGGCGCGATTGATGTACATGTACAACGAAGCCGGGTCCGAAAAGCGCTCCGTGCGGCCGTTGTAACGCGTCACGTCGAACTCGCGATCTTCGGCGTGGGACAGGTAAACCATGCACGGGTAAGCGGGCAGGCTGGAGACCTCGCTGACGTATGTGCTGGAGAGCGCATTCATCAACGTTGATTTGCCACTCTTGAGGGGGCCGAACAGCAGCACGTAAGCCTGTTGATCGGCGACCTTTTGAACGAGCCCTTCCACCTGGTGACGCAGGTCGAGCAGTCCACCGCGCACCTCTTTTCCACCGAGTTCAATCTGTGAATCCTCGAATGCTTGAGCGGTTCCATTCAGTGGCTCCAGTATGGGCCGAAGGACACTCTCGAAGGACTCACAAAAATGGCTAAGCAAAGTGCGCATGTTGCTTTTGGTGTTGGAGGTAGGTTCGCGCGTTGCACCCAAAGACCGTCTTGGTTCTTGGTGGATGTGAAACGCCTGACACATAACACAGCACGAAGGGGGCCTACTCAAGAAATAAGTGCTCGCGGATTTAGGGGGGGGAGGTCGTCACCGCCTTTTTTCGTACACCCATTTACATGCATCTTGTGCAACATTGCGCGGATCTTGGGGCTTGCGCGTGCGGGGTGCATTCGTTCGAAGGTCAATCCCATACGAATAGTTTTCGATTCCGCAGGGCACGTGAGAGTTCCACTATTCGGGAGACCCAAAGCAGTTTTTCCGCGCTAAACTGTGCGCGATGAACCTGGACATCCGATCCATCGCCGTGCGCGCAGCCCAGCGCGCTTTGGCAAGTCCAAATGCACCCTCTGGCCATGGTGGGGTGGTCGTATTGGGGTCTGGATCGCGCCCCTTGGACCCGGCGCTCAAAGCTCAGTTGGCGAATTCGCGTTCCCGGCCTTGGGTCACCGAACACTGCCTCGATGGAACCCTCGATGGTGCCATGGTTGCGCTGGCTCCGGATGTTCGCGTAACAGCCAAGGCCCACGAAGAAGCCCACGAACGCGGCATTCGATTCCAGCGCGGGCACCAGGTCACGGGAACCGGCTTTGGGGGAGACCATCCACCCCTGGTGGCCATAGGTTGTGACCACGGTGGTTTCGCCCTGAAGCAGGATGTGATGGCGAGTCTCGGCGAGCTCGGCTACCGACCCCTGGACATGGGAACCCGGGACGAGCGTTCTGCGGACTACCCCGACTTTGCACGCGCTGTGGCTGAGGCGGTGGCCGATGGTCGCGCGGTCCTAGGAGTTTGCATCGACGGCGCCGGGATCGGTTCCGCCATGACAGCTGGCAAGGTACCCGGGGTGCTGCCCGCCAACTGTTGGGATACTCGAACCGCAGCTAACGCCCGCGAGCACAATCACGCCAATGTGCTCTGCCTCGGTGCTGGCCATTTGGATCGCGGTTCGGCCCACGCCGTTCTGCATACATTTCTTTCAACACCCTGTGGCGAAGGGCGCCATGCCCGCCGCGTCGAGAAGATTTGGGCCACGGAAACCCGTTACAGTAAGGGATGCTCCAAAGGAGCTTCTGGGGTGTAACTTCGGGATATGTCACCGACTAGCTACTAATAAGTTATGAATGAGATCGACCCCGGATACCTGGAAGACCTACTCACCCAAATCGGGCAGCAACTCGTTAGCGGAGGCCTTCCGCAGACCCTCGAGGTCGGTGCGGCCGGATTTCAGGCCCTGACTGGCGCCGGTGGTGTGCAAGCTGCGAACCCGAGCGGCTTGCAGGGTTTTGTGGCGGCGGGAGCCTGTCGCCTCGGCATCTGCGGACCTGATCCCGCCCGCTTGGGTGACCTGGCCAGCTACTTGGACCACACCCTGCTCAAGCCGGACGCCACCGCGGCTGAGATCGACGAGCTGTGTGCGGAAGCCATGGAGAATCACTTCGCTTCGGTGTGCGTGAACCCCACGTGGGTGCGCCGCGCCGCCGAGATCCTGTCCGGTTCCGGCGTTTTGGTGTGCACCGTCATCGGCTTCCCCCTGGGTGCCAGCGTGCCCGAGGTCAAAGCTTACGAAGCCCGCCGAGCCATTGAGGACGGCGCCTGTGAGGTGGATATGGTGCAAAACGTGGGTGCCCTCAAGTCAGGCGATCACGCATTCGTTCAAAAGGACATCGCCACTGTGGCAGAGGCCACCCACCGCTTGGGTGCTCGCCTGAAGGTCATTTTGGAGACCTGCTTGCTCACCCCGGCCGAGATATCCGCCTCCAGCGCCCTCTCAAAGGCGGCGGGCGCGGACTTCGTGAAGACCTCGACCGGTTTCGCGGGAGGCGGGGCCACCGCCGAGGATGTGGCCCTCATGCGTCAGGCGGTAGGTCCGGTCATGGGCGTCAAGGCCTCCGGCGGAGTCCGCGACCAGGAAACCGCGCAAGCCATGATCAAGGCCGGCGCCACCCGCCTCGGAGCCTCCGCTTCCGTGGCTATCGTGTGCGGGGAAAAGGGCTCGGGTTACTAAGTTCCAGCAGCCGCGTGTGGACCTAGTTGCCGCTTTCGATCTGTGAAATGCCGATGTCGGCATCGGCTCCCTCACCTCCGCGAGCGCCATCTTTGCCAAGAAAACACAGTTCCCAGGTCTGCCCTTGATCGTCTTGGGAGTACCCATAGGCTCGCCCGTATGCGTCGAGGGGGAGTTCGGCTTTGCCAAAGTAGTGCTTTCCGTGCTCGTCCACCTGAATCAGGAGCTGCAGGTCTGAAGGACTTTCGCCCCCGTTGTTGCGTTGAAAGTGGCTGACAGCTGAACCGATGGCGGCCAGATCCTGTTGGGCTTTTGATAGAGCATCGGCGGCACGGATCGCACTTCTCGACGCACAGGGTTGGCAGTTATGGCAGTTATGGCAGTTATGGCAGTTTTGGCAGCCCGTGAGGGATGAGACGAGGAGGGCGACGGCAAGGAAGGTGGTTGCGGCTCTCATGATGCAGGGTCGGGGCTGAAATTAGTGAATTCGGGCATTCTAGCCCCTTTTGGGCATGGCTGCCAATCGCAGGACGCGTTTCATCCAAAGCGCCCTTGGATGTGGGCAATGAACGGCCCAGCCAAAGATGGATGGGTCATTAAAAGCACCTCTCTTGGCTATTAAGCGACCTCTATCAGTGCGCCAGGCCTATGGCAGGAAGTTCAGCACTTGCGTTGCGATCAACACCTCATCGGCCGGGTGGGTGGCTTGCATGGAATGGATGCTGGTGGCGTTGTCGCGCACGTTGGGCTCGCGCTTGGCCTGTTCGCGGACCCTAAAAAGATCGAGCACCCGATCTTCGAGGCGACGCCCGGCGGGTGCTTGGTAGAGAATTTCGATCAGGCCTTCTTCGGAGGAGCCGGGATCCAGCTCGAGGGGATCGGTGGGGCCCGCGGCGCGAATGCGGCAGGGGCGCGTTCCCGGGAATAGGGTGGGGTAGGAAATCAGGCCCCAGAGCATCTGCCCATCGTGGGCACGCAGACGGAATTCCTCCACCCGGCGACCCCCGCCAGAGAGGTCCTTGCGTGGCGAGGACATCATCGATGTGGGGCCGTAGGCAAGTTGGGAGAGCCGTTTGTGCCAGTAGGACGGCTCCAGGAGCAGGGGGTGGACAGCGTGAGACATGGTACGGAGCTTCGTGACGAGCCGTGATGTTGTCCGTTCCGAACGGGGAAGCTGGGCCAAGATGTTCATTTTCGCAAATGGACACGGTTGACCCTCTTTATAGGGGCCGTGGGGCGTTCTCAAACTCGCCCCCCAGGACAGGTTCGCTGACCCGCCCCCCGTAAAAGGCCCGTAACTGGGTTTGGAGTCTGTGATTAGCTGATTTGGCCTTAGCCTGCAATGCGCCTGCAACCCTATGATTGGGGCGTCCAGTTTGCCTGGGCCCTCCAAAAGGATCCCTCAAAAGGGGCCGGGGCTTTGCCCTGGTGTCACCCCGTGGATTCTCCTCTCGGCACATCACCACCCCGGTTTATGCGTTTCCTAATTTTGCGATTGGCCTTGGCCCTTGGGCTGGGAGTTTCAATCCCCATCAACCTCGCATGGTCACAAGAGGTAGAATCTTCCCAGAAAGGGGAAGAGGTCGAGTCCTCCAAGGAGGAGTCCACCGAAAAGAAGGATGACCAAAAGGACGAACCCAAAGCCAAAGAAGAGGCCGAGGAAGAAGCACCCCCTGAGCCTGCCATGGAACTTGCCGCTGAAACCGGCGCGTTGCTTTTTATTGAAGCCGAGCGTTTGATCGTTCAGCCGGGAAAGGAAATAGCAAACGGCAAGCTGATCGTTCGTAATGGTTTGATTCAAAAGGTCGGCACCGATTTGGTCGCCCCCGAAGGTGCACGCACGATCAATGGCAAAGTGGTTTGCGCAGGATTTATCGACCCCTGGTCGACCTTGGCGGTGGATGGCGGGTCGCTCAACGAAATGCGAACCGATGCAACCCTCGGAGCCAAGGATGCCCTGGACTTGTTTGGCCCTAAGCACGACTTTGAACGCGCAATGACCGCAGGTGTTTTGACCTTCGAAACCCACATTGGCTCCCGAGCAGTTATTAGTGGAACCGGTGTCATTCTCCGCTCCCAGCCCAGCACCGAAACCGCTGACGTGCTCATTTCAGAGCGCTCCGCCATGTGGTCCGCGGTCGGCATCGGCTCAGGAGTGATCCAGCGCATTGAAGAAGTGGATGCTCTTGTCGGGCGGCTGACGTCGGGTGAGGCTTACCTCAGGTCTTGGCGTAAGTACGAAAAGGACTTGGCCGAGTGGGAGGAAGAGATCACCGAGTTGCAGAAGAAGCTCGACAAGGATTTTAAGAAAGCCAAGAAGGATCGCGACAAGAAGGTCAAGAAGGCCAAGGAAGACGGCAAGGAGCACAAGGACAAGAAACACAAGGAGCCCAAACCCCCGCGCAAGCCGAAGCTACACAAGGACAAGGAAACCCTGGGCCGGGTCATGGCGGGTGAGATTCCCCTCATCGTGCGTGCCAACCGCCCCGCCGTTCTGCGCAACCTGCTCGATGCCACAAGGGGCATGTCTTCCTTGCGCATGGTTATCTCGGGCGGCAAGAGCGCCATGCACGTGGCACCTCGACTCGCTGCCCGCGAGATCCCCGTCATCGTTTGGCCTGCCCAGGCGTTGACCGATTCGAACAGCCCAGAGAGCACTGGTCTCGATCTGGCCGGAGAGCTTTCCCGCGCGGGCGTTCCGGTGGTGATCGGTTCTGGTTTGTCCGGTGAGACGGCCGCCCTTCCCCTCTACGCATCCCTTGCGGTCGGACACGGCCTGGATGCGGATCAAGCACTCGCTGCAATCACCACCCGAGTGGCGCGCATATTCGACCTCCACAATGAGTTGGGTTCCCTGCGCCGCGGGCGTCGGGCCGAACTTTTGATCATGGACGGAGAACCCCTTTCCATGGGCACCAGCATTCAATATGTCGTGTCCGCCGGTGAAGTCGTCATGGAGCCCAAGGAATAACAGTCATGTTTGTAATCTCAATGGCAATGGCCCTGCTCACGGGCACGGCATCACTCGATACGCAACTCACCCCGGTGGAGGCATCCCCCGGGTTCGTCCTGGAAGCGGACCATGTGCATACCGGTTCTGGTCCCACCCTCGAGCCTGGCAAGGTGTGGGTACGCGACGGCAAAATTGTTGCGGTTGGGGTTGATGTCGATGCTCCCGAGGGAACGCCTTCGATCCATGTGGAGGGTCACCTGTCCGCAGGCATGATCGCCCTGGGTGAAACGTCCTTGCTGGGACGCGAGGCGGCGGATACCACCCGGTTCATCATGCCTGAGGCGGAAGGTCGTTTGGGTTTCGATCCGAAAATGCCCGCGCTTCCGCGTCTTGCCCAAGAGGGCATCACCACCGTCGTGTTGACCCCACCTTCTCACTCCCTGGTAGCTGGCCGCGGCGTGATCGCCAAGACTGGCAATGGGCGCATCGTTGCCACTGCGGAGTCCATGCACATGGCATTTGACTCTGCAATGTTCCAAGGCCGTTCAGACCCGTCCAATGGAACGAGTTTTGGAGGCGGCTTCATTGTGTTTGGCGGTGCGAGTGGTGCTGTGAACCCGAACGGATATCGTACCAGCTACCCGGGCGCCTCCGCTTTGCTCGAGGAGCGCATGGCGGATGGCAAGGGATCCTTTGGAAGCCTGTCCAAGGGCAAACTACGCGGATGGCTGCGCTCCACCAATCGGGCGGAAGCAACCCGCGCGCTCTCGTTTGCGATGCGCCACAAGATTCAAGGCACTCTGGAAGCGGGAGCTCGTATCGGTGACTTGGCCGCCCAGGTCAGAGCCTCCGGACTGGGCGTTGCGCTCAGGGCCTTCGGCGAGAGGGGATCTCATTTCTCCGCGCAATCGGCAGTGGCGCTCGCAAGTCAGAGCGTACCTTTCGGCTTCTGCATTAACGCAAAAAGCCGCCATGCTTCTTCTCTGCGACTTTCCGCGGCGATCTGCCGCAGGGCTGGCCTGAGCCAGCAAGCCACTTGGGCAGCCCTGACGTCCGGTGCTGCAACAGCTACAGGCATTCAAGATTTGGTTGGCGAGTTAGCTCCCGGCCGTGATGCGGACTTGGTCCTTTGGACCGGAGCCCCTACCGAACTAACCAGTCAAGTGCTGCGCGTCTGGGTAGACGGGCAAGCCATCTCCGGCATCAACGCCAAGCAAGGAGCCAAATAGTGATGAGCCTTCTTACGAAACGACTCTTGTGCACTGGGGCCATGTCGGCTCTTTTGGTGGCCACTTCCTGGGCCCAGGAAAAGGAAACCAAGCCCAGCGACAACGCTTCGATCTTTGCGGGGGTGTTGCACACATCCACAGGTGAAATCCTGAAGAATGTGCACGTTACCGTGAAGGATGGTCGCATCGAAACCATCGCCGCTGGCGTAAAGGCGCCCGAGGGTGCTGTGACCGGGGCGGTGCTGACGGCCGGTATGATCGACCTGAGTCCGCATATCGCCGTGGTAAGTTCCGCCGTGGAGCAGACCAATGAAGTCGAAGCACGCTTGTCCGTGGCGGGAGCTTTGGACCTGTTCAGCCCGACTTGGAACCGGTTGGCCAAAACGGGCGTCACCACCGTGTTGGTTTCTCCCCCCGACCGTAATGTGGTCGGGGGCATGAGTGCCATCCTGAAGACCTACGGTTCTACCGATTTGGTCAAGCGTCAGTTGAATGGTCAACCCTTCCTGCGCGGAGCCATGGGCGATGCGCCCAGTAGCGGCAACCGTCCGGCCTATGGTTCTCCCGACTCGGTTTTCAACCGTCGCCCCACCACCCGCATGGGTGTTGAATGGGAATGGCGCAAGGCGTTCTATGATGCTGCGGCTGCGGGTGAATTTCCCGATCTCGAGTTCCCCGGCGCCGATGTGTTTCGCGCCGTTCTGGCCGGCAATGTCACCTTGTATGTGCAAGCATTCACAGCCATCGATATCCGCACCGCGGTCTTCCTCAAGGAAGAAATGAGCGAACAGGGTTTTGGTGATATGAACCTGTGGATCGACGGTGGTTCTGAGGCTTGGAAGGACTCCCAGCTATTGAAGCGTTCGGGCAGCGGGGTCGTGTTGGCACCTTTCCCTTCCGATGGTCGATCCAGCGAGCGTTCCTTCATGGCATGGCGAGTGGCCCGCGATCTGGCAGAGTCGGGAATTCGCTTCACCCTTTCCGCACACGGAAGCACAACCCCGGGTTCCACCCTGGGTGACCAGGCCGGACGCGCCATGCACGGCGGCTTGAAATTCCAACAGGCATTGAACGCTGTGACGATCGAGCCTGCCCGTGCCCTCGGCATGGAAGACCGCATCGGAACGATTGCGATTGGCAAGCACGCCGACCTCGTGCTTTGGAGCGGAACTCCCTTTGAGCTCACCTCCCGTATCTCAGCCGTCTGGGTAGACGGCGTCCGTATCTTCCAGACCACCACCGAACAAAACTAATCCCTAGCAGGACGTCCCTCGGCCGTTCAGGAACCGATCATGAAACGATTCACCAAGAAAGCCACCCTGGCCTTTTCTGTACTGTGCACCGCGCTAACTTTGGCACTTCCCACTGAAGCGGGCGAGAAGCAAGCTATCAAGGCGGGCACGATCATCACCATGGATGGGGAGCCTATCGTAGGTGGTGTGATCCTGATGGACTCCGGGCGCATCACTGCGGTGGGGCCCGCCTCCGAGATCGAAATCCCGTGGGATGCGGAAGTGACCGATGCCCCCGGCATGGTCGCTGTACCTGGTTTTGTGGAAGCTCACAGCACCAATGGCATGGACCGCACCAACGAGACCATTGACATGGGAGCCTTCTTCGACGTAAAGGACTCGGTCAACCCGGTTGCTTTCTACTTCCAAGATTCCCTGCGCTTCGGCATCACCACGATCAACATCCAGCAGGGCAACCAATGTGTGGTCGCTGCCCAGGGTGCGGTGGTAAAGCCGATCGGCGCCACGGTTGACCAGCTCATGGTACGCCCCCAAGCCGGTGTCAAGATGAGCATCTCTCCCAAGCGCGGAAAGTCCCGCGCTACCCAAGCGGCCGCACTGCGCAGGGCTTTTGGAGATCTGCGAGCTCATCTTGAGCAGCTGGTCGACGAGAACAAGCGCGGCGATGACCGTGCTCGCCGCGAGGCACTGGCCCAGGGCCGCGACTACGAAGGCGAGGATGGAAAAGGACGCCCCATGACCGGCAAGGGCTGGACCCTCGATGGAATGGAGAACATCCCTCGCGTGGAGATCGACGAAAAGTTGGCTCCCCTGCTCAAGGTCGTCGAAGGTCGCATGACGGTTTACATGTACTGCGCCTCTCCGGCGGAGGTTCACACCGCTTTGAGCATCGCTCGCGAGAATGGTTTCTTGGAGCGCATGGTGTTCGTGCTCGGTAGCGGCTGCTTCAAGGCCGCCGACGAGATCGCTGCGGCCAAGGTTTCCGTCATCCTTTCCGCCCGTTTGATCCACACGGAAACCGACCCGATTTCCGCAGAGCAAACCAAGACTTTCGAGGCCCAGGTGTTCAAGGACAAGGGCGTCGAATTTGCCTTAACCTCACGCAACTCCGGTTTGGAGTCCCTGTGGTACCAGGCCGCACTTTGCGTTGGCCAGGGAATGACCCGTAAGGAAGCCCTCTCAGCCATCACCACAGCTCCGGCCAAAATCCTTGGATTGCAGGACAAGGTTGGCACGATCAAGCCCGGCGCCTATGCCAACGTGGTCCTTTACACCGGCGACCCGCTGAGTGTGACCTCCCACGTGAACCAGGTCTTCGTCGATGGCAAGGTGGCCTATGACCGCTCGAAGGACGCTCACCTCCGTCACTTGTTCGATGGCGAGAAGCCCAAGGGAACCGCACCGCTCGATGAGGACCAAGAAGGCAATATGCATGCCGGTGAGGGTCCCTCTAAAGAGGAAAAGAACGATTCCAAAGGGGACAAGTAATGAGGCTTCTCTTCTCTCTGGCTTGCGCCGCAATCCTGACCGTCGGCGCCTTGCGCGCCGAGGATCTGGTCGTGCGCGCAGGAACCATTCATCCCTGCGGGGGTGAGGAAGTTCTGACAGGTGGCGCAGCCATTTGGATTCAGGACGGCAAAATCATGGCTGTTGGTAAGGAGGTCAAACCTCCTTTCGGCACCCGCGAGATGGACTTCGGACCTTCCGCTGTGATTGCTCCGGGTCTCGTGGCCACCCAATCGAATTATGGTCCAGGTGGGAATGATGCCCGTGCGGCAGCCCCTTTCGTCAGGGCTATCGATGGCTTCGACCCCTACGCCAAGTACAACTCTGCCCTGCGCTCGGGAGTCACCAGTGTCTACTTGGCCCCGGGTTCTGGTGAAAGGTTGATCACGGGCCAAGGTGCCGTCGTCAAATTGGCGGGCAAGGATCGGACCAGCCGAATCCTAAGCAGTAGCACCGGTATCTCCGGATCCATCTCATCGGGTGCGCGTTATGCGCCCGGATTTTGGGAACCGCGTTTGCCCGCCACGGTTGACGTGGGTTTGGGATTTGAGAACCGACAGTTCCCGCGCACGGTCATGGGTGCGGTTGTAGCTCTACGCGAGCTTGTGGCTTTTGCCGCGGGCGAAAGCGAATACTCTGAGGAGTATGGCGCCGCCACCGGACAAGCTCTTGGTGAGCTTATCCGAGACAAGGCCGTTTGGCGCATGCGCGTCAAAACGGATGAAGAAGTCTCGGCCATGATCGAGCTGTTCGATTCCACCGGCGTTGCGTTGGTCCTCGAAGGCCTCGAATTGGCCCCCGACAGTGCAGCTCGCTTGGCAGCTGCCGGGCGCAAGGTGATCTACCGCGTGTCTCAGCCCAGTCTTTCGAACCATGGCAAGGATGCGGACAAGGAACGTCCCGACGCAACCGTGGCCGCCGGCCTAGCCAAGGCTGGTGTACCCTTTGCTATCCAGAGCTGGTCGCCGACCAGCCTGCGCTTCGCAGCTGCCCTCGCCATGCGCGGTGGTTTGGATTCGGACAGCGCATTAGAAGCGATCACCTTTCAGGCTGCCGATGCGATGCAAGTCGCAAACCGCATCGGTTCCTTGAAGGCGGGTTTGGATGCCGACATTGTTGTCTACAACGGCGCTCCGATGGATGTGTCGTCCAGTGTGCTCGTCACTCTGGTTGATGGCGAGGTCGCCTTTGATGCTGAGGATGTCGCGCGCCGCATGAACGACAAGGCCGCCAGCGATGACGGCCCCTACGCGAATATGGATCCCCGCGGGATCTTGCCTCGCACCGCCACCGTGCTGTCCGTCGAGGAGTTGCACTTGGGCAACGGAGAAGTTCTCGCTCCTGGCGAAGTGCTCATGCAATACGGTCGCATCCTTGAGGTGGGTCGTAGCGTCAGTCGTCCCGCAGGCTCACGGGTCTTGACCGGTTTCGCCGCCATGCCTGGAATCGTCGACGTTCTCGGCCACTTGGGCATGGAAGGTCAAACACCGCGCATTTCAAAGTCCTTCGACATGCGTCGCATGATCGAGCCGGGTGATCGCGTTGACCGCGAGGTTGCGTTGGCTGGCATCACGACGGTCAACATGACCGCCAGCAACCAACCCCAGCAAACCACCACCATGATCTATAAGCCCGCAGGCATGGATGTGGAACGCATGGTGGTCCGCGGACGTGGAAGCCTTCTTCTGGGTTGGCCTAGCAGCTCGACCGTTGGTCTGCTGAGCAAGGAAAAGGAATACTCCAAGAAGTGGGTGGAATACGCTAAGAAACAAAAGGAGTGGGAGAGCAAGCCCAAAGAGTCCAGCGAGGAAGTAAAGGAAGAGGACGACGACGAAGAAGAGGAAGAGGAAGAGGAAGAGGCCAAGGAAGAGGACTCAAAGAAGAAGAAGAAGAAGAAGAAGAAGAAGAGCAAGAAGCGTCCCGAAGCCATAGCGGTCACCGGAACCTTTGAGGGCGAAGTAACCCTTGGGGGCAGTGATGCGAGCAAGGCTCGCTTGCGCATCCTTGAAGTGGAAGATGGTTCTCTGCAAGGAACCCTACGAACCGCAGATTATCCGGATCTTGTCTACTTGGAAGGCTCTCGCGATGGTTATGACATCGTGCTCGATGCGCAAACCACCGAAGGTGGCATGCGATTGGCCCTCGAACTGAATTATACAGACAACGAGGTCGAGAAGCCCTACTTGGAAGGCAGGCGCCTGTTCCGTGGGGTCACCGACGAATTCTCTCTGACCCGCAAGTCAACGGATTATCCGATGGCGAAGCGACCCGTGCCCGAGGTGCAAGAGGAGAAGAAGGCCGAAAAGGGCAAGCCCTCGCCGCCCAGCACCGACCCCTTGCTTGATATGTTGCGCGATGCGCGCACCGGTAAAGCATCGATCTTCGTCAGGGTGGATCGTCAGGATTACATACGTGGTTGCGTGGATGCATTTGAAGCTTCCGGTATCAAGCCAGTTCTGGTTTCTGCATCCGAACTACCAGCTGTTGCCAGTGCCGTTCGCGGCCGCATCGCTGGAGTGATTCTCGTCGGTTCCGCGGTTTCGACCCGCAACAGCGGCCTAGTTACCCATAACCGCTACGCTGCCCTGCAGGCCGCTGGTATTCCGGTGGCATTCGCCAGCTTTGCAGAAGAAGGCGCAGCTGGCCTCATGGATGTGGCGACTTATGCGGCAGTCCGAGGCTGGAACCCCCAGGGTGCACTGCGCGCCTTGACTGCGGATGCTGCCAGCATCCTTTCCTTGTCCGATTCAGTTGGATCCATGAAAGCTGGCTGCGGCGCAGATGTCTTGCTGCTCGATGGTCCGCCCCTTGTACCCAGTACCCGCATCCTCAATGTGTGGGTCAACGGCCGGGAGGTGCAGCGTTGAAGCACCTTCTGACCTCTTTCTTGCAGTCCCGAACGCAAACCGACCGGGGAGGCTTTCTGCCTTCCGGCTTGCCCCAGGTGAAACCCATGAAGCACACCCTACGAGCTGCTGTGGCGCTGCTTGCCCTTGTGGCATGGCACAGTCCGGCAGCCGCCCAAACCAAAAGCCTTGAGCTGGAAGCTCCCGACAAAATTGGTGGCGTGGAGCCTGGCGCAGTCGGAGGTGTGGGCCTTGCTATCATCTCCAAGAAGATCGTGCTGGCCGAATGGAATGGACGCGATGTCCTTAACAACGGTGTGATCCTGGTCAAGGATAGCAAGATCCAGGCGGTAGGTACCCGCGCCAAGGTCATTATCCCCGCCGAGTACCACATCATGGATGTGGGCAATCGTTGGGTCATGCCTGGCCTGGTTGAGATGCACAACCACGTGGCGGGTCGCTTTGGCCTGAACGACACGGTGTTCCTCGCAAACCCGGGCTTGCGCGCTTCCGCCGACGTGGAGCCGGGCAACCAGCTGACCAAGATGGGTTTGGCGGGTGGAGTCACCACCGTGCTCTACATCCCCGGTTCCGGAACGAACGTTGGAGGCCAGGGCGTGTTGTTGCGCACAGGTTTCGACACCTACGAGCGCTGCGAAATCCGCAACCCCGGTTCGTTGAAACTGGCCCAGGCTGGAAACCCTGAGCGCTGGCTCATGCGCCCGGGCCGTACCTTGATGAACTACAACACGCGCGCCACCTTCAAAAAGGGTGTCGCGTACGCGAAGACCTGGGAAGCTTTTGAGAAGGACGGTGGCGTGAAGCCGCGCGTCAATCCCCAGTGGGAGATCTTCCGCCACTTGCGCAAGCGCGAGGTGCACATCTCTACGCACACTCAGATGTATCAGGTTGTGCTGATGACGATCACGTTGGTTCATGATGAGTTGGGTTTGCCCTTTTTCATCGACCACGGAACGTTCGACACTTGGCGCCTGGCTGGCGAAGCTGAGAAGCGCGAAATTTTTGGCGTGCTTGGCCCGCGTAATGTGGATCCGCCCAACCAGGGCATGATTCGCTGGACGGGATCTTCCCCCGAACGCATGCAGGGCGTGGCTGCTGGTTACCAAAGTCAGGGATTCACGCGCATCGGATTCAACACCGACTCTCCTGTGATTCCCCAAGAAGAACTTCAGCTTCAGGCTGCCATTGCCGTGCGCTATGGCCTGATGGATGAGGAAATGGTCAGCCTGCGCGGCTTGACGATCGTTCCGGCGATGGCCGGTGGTATCGGAGACCGCGTTGGAAGCCTCGAAGTGGGCAAGGACGCCGACATCTTGATCACCACCGGAAGCATCACAGATCCCCGGCACTCGGTTGAAATGATCTTTCAGCTAGGTGAAGTCGTATACAACCCCCAAGAAGAAGGCCGTCGCTGGTAGGCCCTGAGCCAAAGGACAAACAATGCGCTTCCTAGCACTACTCCTAACCCTCGGATTCCTCTGCGGAATATCGCAGGCAGGTGATCTCCTGGCAATCCGAGCCAAAACGGTCTACACCGGATCTGGCGAGGTTCTGAACCATGCCGTGATTCTGGTCGATGATGGCAAGATTGTCACCATTGGTGAAGACCTTCCCATCGAGCGTGGTATCCCCGTCCTTGAGCTCGACGACAATCAGGTCGTTGTGCCCGGATTCGTTCAGGCGTACACCCGATTGGGCAGTACTACCAGGGGCCGCAATGGTACCGATCCCCAACTGATCGCCAGTGCCGGTTTCTATCCGACTTCGACCCTGAAGCAGTTTGGCGAAGCCGGCATTGTGCTTGCGGGTTACTATCCTGCAGGTCGTGGCATGCCGGGCCAAGCCAGCGCGATGCGGCCGCTTCCTGCGGACGGAACAACCTTCGTGGCGAAGGCATCTACCTATGTGAAGCTGATCACAAGCTCTTCAAAGAGTGAGAAGGATCGCATTCGATCCATCTACGAAGAGATCGAGAAGTTCAAAACCAAAGCCGAGAAGCACAAGTCCAAGTACGACAAGGCCAAGGAAAAAGCCGACAAGGCTGCCAAGAAAGAAAAGGACAAGGCCAAGAAGAAGGCGATCCTCGACAAGGTTGGCAAGTTCACAGCGTTGAAGCCCAACTCGAAAGAGCAAGCCTTCATCGATATGGAGTCCGGCAAGCTTCCGGCTCTGGTTTCCATTGGAAACGCGGGAACGTTTCTTCACTTCAAGGATGCCCTCGGCGAGAAAGCGTTGAGTTACTCCCTTCGTATGCCCATCTCCCTGGAAAGCGACTTTGCCAACGTCAAGGATGACGTCGGCAAGGCTGGCCTTCGCGTGGTGATGGATCCCACCATCAGCGTGAACCCCGGTACTCGCCAGCAACGCAATTTGCCCAACGAATTCGTCAAGGCAGGAGCCAGGCTGGTGCTCATCCCGCGGAGCGATTCCTCCTCCGGCGCTCAAAATTGGCGCAAGGATGTGGTCAATCTGATCAAGGCCGGACTCGACGAGCAAGTGGCCCTGAGCGCCATGACTCTGGAGCCCGCAAACCTACTCGGCATGGGGGAAACCCATGGTAGCTTGGAGGCTGGCAAGGTTGCTGACCTTCTCATCCTCAGTGGAAAGCCCTTCGAGCCAGCTTCTGAAATCGAGGCGGTGATGGTTGACGGAACATTCGTGCACGGTGAGGCAGGACTATGAAAGCAACGATTCAAAACAGCTGGCTTTATGCCGCACTCATCCTAGGCCTTGGTCTTTCTATCCTGGGAACCGCAACCGCGGACCCGATCTTTGAGCCTTCCCCGCTGACGTCTGGGGACGACGACAAGAAGGAAGACGCCGAAGAAGAAGCGGAAGAAGAAGAGGACAAGACCCGCTGGTATGCCATTGTGGGTGGCGATATTTTTCCAGGCACCGGGGCGATTCTTCGGAACGCTACCATGCTCTGCAAGGACGGCAAGATCGTCGAAATCGGCTATGACGTTTGGATTCCCGAGGACGCGGAAACCCTGGACGCCACCGGGCACCGCGTGTACCCGGGTATCGTAGCTATTGCCTCCAGCGGTCTTTTCGGCGGGGGAAGTGATCTGGCCAATAGCGTGGACCCCTTTTCCCAGGGCATGTTGCTCGGCTTGGCCAGTGGCATCACAAGCGCGGTTCAAGGGGCCGAGATTGCCAAGCTCAAGCGCGGCTCCATCGAAGACCTGGTCATGGGGTCGAACTTCTTCCAGACCATGCGCTACCGATCTTCGGTGCCTTCGGCCAAACAGGAGTTACGCAAGAAACTAGATGCTGCGGCTGAATTCCTGCGGACCCTGCGTGCTTGGCGCGCAGATCGCAGCAAGGACAAGGGCAAGGAACCCAAGGGGTCTGGCATTGACAAAGGATTGGTCGCCATCCTGGCAGGCGAGAAGCGTGCCATCTTCCGCGAGGACAACCGCGCAGGTCTTCTAGACATCGCCAACCTATCGATCCATTATGGTTTCCGCCCGGTGATTCAGGGTGCACGCGAAGCTTGGACCGTCGCTGACGCTCTCGGTCGCGCTGGAGCCACCGTGATCATCACACCCCGGGATCGTCGCGCCAAAGATGAGCGCCTCGTCACCGAAGGTGGTAGCAGCATTGAGAACGCCAGGATCCTCCATGAACATGGCGTCCATGTCGCGATTCGCTCCATCGGTTCGGGAAACAACACCATGGGTGGCATAGCTGGTCGTGACGTGGTCCACCTACCCATTTCGGCATCCTTTGCCGTGCGTGGAGGATTGCCGGAACAAGCAGCCTTGGACGGCATCACCATCATCCCTGCACGCCTGACCGGCGTGGGTCACCGCGTCGGAAGCCTCGAAGTGGGCAAGGACGCAGATTGCATCATCACGGATGGCGACCTGCTGAACTATGCGACCTTCGTACAGTGGGCTGTTGTGGACGGAACCATGGTCTACGACAAGCAAGCTGAGATGTATTACGCGCATATTCGCCCTCGCCCCGAGGATCAGCTCGCCCCTGAAGAGAGGGTAGATGCCGGTGAGGAGGTAGAGGTCGAGGAAGAGGGCGACGCTGGCGAAGGTGCTTCCAATGAGGAAGAATCGGAAGAGTCCAGCGAGGACAAAGAGGAATCCAAGGAAGACTGATCTTTCTCCAAAAGCGATTTGTGCGCGAGACAGGCTCCCAGGAGCCTGTCTCGCGTTATGATTGGGCTTCGCCACCCCGCAACTCCTCTACATGGTCCTGAAACACATCATGAGTACCCTGGGCGACAGCCCCAGGGATGCTCGCAACCTCAATTTGGATGAGGCATGCCGTGCATTTGCGTCCATTTTGAGCGGTGAAGAGAGCGATATTTTGGTGGCAACCTTCCTGACCACCATGCGCTGGAAGGGGGTGACCGAGGAAGAGTTGGCAGGGTTTGCCTTGGCAGCGCGGGCCGTTGCCGACATACCCTGTGAGGGCGTCCCAGATCTCCTGTGCGTCAGCGCGGCCCTCGATGGTCAGGTGGATTACCCACCCCTGGATGCAGCTGCTGGCCTGATCGCAGCGGGGGCGGGACAAAAGGTACTGTTGCTTTCAGACAAGGGAACCCCGCCTCGACGCGGATTGACCGCCGCCCACATCCTGAGCGAATTGGGCACCTCCATGACCTGGGACCCGCGCGAAGCCGAAACATGGGTGGACAAGGTGGGATTCGCAGTCCTTTCTGTTTCTGGCGTGCTCCCGGCTCTGGTCTCCCTACGTCGAGTACGTGGAGGCATGCTGTTACGTTCACCGCTTGCAACCATCGAAAAATTGCTCGCTCCACCTTCTGCGAACGTCCTGCTGGGAGCGCACCACGGTCCCGTTTTGGGCGCCGCGATCGAGGTGGTCAAGCGCCTTCAACACCCCCGAGGAATCGTACTCCAGGGAAAGGGTGGCGGCGTCATTCCATATGTGCGCAGGCGAACCAAGGGCATTGAGCTGAGCGAGGGTTACTTGGCCCGATTGACCGTTGATCCTGCCGACTTTGGACTTCATTGCAACCAAGAACCCGAATTGCCCATGTACGGCCCGCCCGACGATGGTCTCGGGCCAGAGGACAATGAGGCGCTAGTTCGGGCAGCGGGCACGGAAACCCAGACCGTGTTTGCTGGGGAACAAGGGCCTGCTCGCAATGCTGCGTTGCTTGGAGCCGGACTCATGCTCAAGTCGACCCGCAAAGCCATGACCTTGGCCGACGGTGTCTCCATGGCCACCGAATCCTTGGACAGTGGCGCGGCCACGGCAGTGCTAAGGCGTCTGCGTGAGGTGAGTGGCTCCTAGGGGACACCATTCATTCACCCCGATGTGTGCATCCACTCCAGAGCAAAGCCCCCACCTAGCGGCCGTGGACCTGGGTTCCAATTCCTTTCACTTGGTGGTTGCAGAGCAGCGTGAAGGCGAGCTGGTCCTGTTGGATCGCATCCGCGAGCGAATCGGCTTGGCCGAAGGTCTGAATGAAAATGGGCCGATGGTGGAGGAGGTGGCTGAGCGTGCCCTGAAGTGCCTGCGCCGATTCGGTGAGAGGCTTTCCGACATTCCCTCGTGCCAGGTTCGCTGTGTGGGGACGGCAGCTTTCCGGGACGTGAACGACGGACGCAGCTTTCTGACCCGGGCGGAGGAGAGCCTTGGCCATGAAATCGAGACTCTGCCCGGCAAGGAAGAGGCGCGCCTGATCTATTTGGGCGTGGCTCACAGCCTGGGCGATGATTCGGCAGGTCGCTTGGTGATCGACATTGGTGGTGGTAGTACGGAAATCATCCTGGGTAGCCAGTTCGAGTCAAGAGAGGGATCGAGCCTTCCCTTGGGTTGTGTGTATCAGTCCAAGCGTTTCTTTGATGGTGGTGAGCTCAATCGAAGAGCATTCCGAAAGGCGATTCTGGCCGCGAGATTGGAAATTGCACCTGTTGCCGAGAGTCTGGTGGGCAGCAAGTGGAAACAGTGCATCGGTGCATCGGGCACGGTGACTTCCGTGGCGGAGGTCCTGCGTCAGAACTACGGGGGAGATGGGACCATCACATCTTCTGGCTTGGACGCGTTGATCAATGACCTGTGCAAAATGGGCGATGTGCAGGAGATCACCTTGGCCGGCTTACGCGAGGACCGTAAGGGCGTGGTTGCCGGAGGACTTTCTATTCTGCGTGCGCTCTTCGATGAGCTTGAGTTGGAAGTCATGGGGACCGCCAAGGGAGCCTTGAGAGAAGGTCTGCTTTATGACTTGATGGGGCGACTCCGTCACGAGGATGTGCGCCACCGTTCAGTTTCAGCATTGGCCCGCCGATTCTCCGTTAGCGAATCCCATGCCGATGCTGTTCGTCAGACCGCGGACTCTCTATTTGACCAGGTTCGCAAATCCTGGTCCCTGAAGCGGCGCCACAAGCGTCTTTTGGATTGGGCCGTGGACTTGGCGGAGGTGGGTATGGCTGTTTCCTTCTCGGGGTATCACCACCATGGAGCCTACTTGGTGGCCAACGCCGACATGCCTGGGTTTTCCAGCGAGCGGCGCGATCTACTGGCAGGTCTCGTCAGGTTTCACCGAAGACGAACCCGCTCCGAAGCCTTCGATTCTCTCCCCAAGGCAGCCCAAACCAAAATGCTCCGCATTGCTGCCATTCTGCGAATCGCCCACCGCCTGAATCGTGCGCGCTCCGCAAGCGCCCCGCCTAATGTGCAAGCAACAGTCGACGAAGCCCTGTTGAGTTTGAAATTTCCCGCAGGCTGGTTGGAAGCTAGTCCGCTGATTCAAGAGGACTTGCTGCAGGAAGCACAGCACCTTATGCTTTGGGATATCCGTTTGGAAGCGGGCTAGGAGTGCAGGTCGCAGTGGAATAGCGAGTCACCAACGATCGGGCTCAGTCGACCCTGGGTGGGTACATTTAGACTCAACCCCCGACTTTCGATCATCTGTTGAAAGAAGACCAGTTCCTCCTGGCTGGTGGTGATCACCGAGGGCACCAACATCCAAGTCATGGCCGTTCCAACCAGCTCCTCTGCGCGGCGCGTTTCTTTGGTGAGGTTGCCGCCACCGATAGCCTCGCGCGTGTCTTGGCGCTTGTACAACCGGTCGTGCAAGGCGGGGAAGGACTCCGGATCGGTGACCACGCTTCCAAACCACAGATGGCTGCAAGTGGGTTCCTCCGCGATGCGCAGTGCCCGCGTTTGGAACTTGGGCAGGGTGGTTTTGTGCTCCTTGGCCAGGCCGGTCCAGATCCGATTGACCTCGTCTGGTTCAATACCGGGCAACGTGACAGCTGTGACACGCCTACCGAGCACCAGGGTTTCGAACAACATCATCACCAACTCAGCCACCCCAGGGCCCACGTAAAGACTGTCCTTGCTTTCGAACCGGGCTAGTTTTTCACCCATATCGGAAGCTATATGGAGCCCGGCGTCCTGAATGGCCTCAAGCGCTTCGTCCGAGAAGAAATTCTCGCCGCCTTCGAAGCAATACTCCGACCCCAATTTGTACCAGTCGAGACGTGTGTAAGTGTCCTGGAGGATGGCTGCGAATTTCTGCAGGTCTTGCGAAGGCGAAGACAAGGGATCTAGAGGGGGGTCAGGGTGATTTTCACCAGAAGTACTTCCCCATCTTTCACAAGCGCGGCTTGGGGAGGAATGGGCGCAAATCCCGTGAGCCGGGGAAAGCGGATGGAGTAGCGGCCCGGATGGGACAAGTTGTACTGGCGTCCGGTTTTGGAATCGAGGCTCCTTAGTACTTTTCCCTGTCCAGACTCGGCCAGAATATGCGCATTGCCCTTCCAGGTGATGATTTGATCCGCGCGGCGCATTTCGAGGTGGATGCCAGTAGCTCGATGCAGGCTCCAGGTGACCTGCTGGTCGCCCTGTCCATCGATGGTCAATTCGGCCGGTTCGAATCGGGGATCCTCGAAGTGAAGGCGCAGGGGAGCATCGGGTCCATATATGGAGAAGCCCAATTCGTTGCCAGAGCGAGTTAGTAGGCGGCGCTCACTTTGGAAAGGAGCCGTGTCTTTCATCTTCTTCCCGATGGCAGCAGGTTCGACGGTGGACCAAATCAAATTGTCAGGATGAATAGCCTCCCCAGTTCGGTCGTCTTCGGTTTTCACTAGTACCGTGCGGGGTGGTGGTAGTTCAAAGTGTAAGCGCAGGCTTCCAGCACCATGGACCACCCTGTACACCGAAAAGGAGGTGTGCGCGAAGCTTAGGTTGTAGGCTCCGGGCGCCACCTCGGGCAGACTCCACTGGTAGAGATTTTCGTTCCCGGGAAGAGGGGTCAGTTGAGAGCCGGGTACATCATAGGACCGTCCCCAATCCCCATACGGATCCAAGCGGTTCAGCTTGAGCGTTAGCTGATCCACTTGGCCCCATTGCGCGGGGATCTTGATTGTTCCGCCAGCGGGCACCGGTTGAAATACGGGCTCTGCCGTGAGTTCCAGTTTGACCTTGGTGGTTTCACCAGCCATGATCTCAAACTCAGCCATGCCATAAACTGGCATGTTTCCGGGTCGAATAGGGTCTTCGGAAGAAAGGGAATAGCGCCCGACCGGAAGGCCCTTTACGTGGACCTTTTCTCCATATTGCTTGAGTTCGTGCACGAGCGAGTTGGAATTTGGATCGGGATTCAGATCTCGGATACGAAGGACGCGACCGCGTCTCGATCCAGCTTGAATCACTTGCACTTCCACGACTCCTCCGGGTGGAAGCTGGAGGGTTTGTACGCCACCTAGGAAAGGATCAGGGGTAATTTGTGTCCAGGCATGTCCGGGAGCGTACACGTAATACGTGTACGACTCTGGATTATCAAGCTTGAAGGAAATGGGAGAGTCCACCCCGGTCATGATCTGTTGAACCTTGCCTCCGATGGCGTCGGGAATGGTTGAGCGCGCGTACTTGCGCAGCCTTCGCAGAACCATGATATTCTTGAGTTGGGTTCGGCCATCGGGACCATAGACCCACAAATCGAATGACCGTGGAATGCGAATGATCACATCATATGTTCTGGATTTGGGGATGGGGAACCAGCGCTTTGTTTCGATGGGGAAGCCAGTCCCGTCGGTTGTGCGTATTGCCAATACCTGGAACTCTCCGGTCTCCGGCAGGTCCACACGGTAGTTGCCCCTCGTCACCGTTCCCTTGACACTGATAGTGGGGAGATCCTTGCGACGCACCCGGAAAACGATGGAGCCATCACCATCGGCCTCAACCAGGCCATCGGGAAACTGCACCTTGAGGACCCCCCGCAGTTCGTCGCCCATGGCAGAAGGCATCAAGCCGAAAAGGGCTAGGCCCATAGCGAAGAGCAGAGTCTTTAGCTGAAGCATGGGAGACCTTGGCGGGGATTAGTTACCGTGGATTTCGTAGAGCCCGGAGATCGTATCGGGATCTCCGATGATGAGCAATCTGTCGCCGTCGGCCAGAAGGGTCGAGCCGCGAGGAACTTTGGTGGTGCGTCCGCGCTGGATTGCAGCAACCAGGCAGCCGTCGGGAAGGGCCAGCTCTCGCAGGGACTGTCCCGACCAATCGTGAGCAGGTGTGCCTGGCTTCAGTTCCACCGAGATGTAGCGCTCGTTGCGCAAGAAAATCTCACGCATCTCGACCTCGGAGGAGGCATTCAGCCACGCATCTTCAAAGTCGTCCTGGTCGATACGCGTGGCCACGTGGGCCAGCAGGCGCAGGTGCTTGCTCGGATCATCTTCAGGGCTTACCAAGAAGAAGATGGCATGCACGGGAGCGCTAAGTGATGTCTTTCCAAAAACATCACCGGCGAGAATGTTGAGTTTCTTTCGGCAGCGGACCAACACCATGTATGGCTGGTCGATGTTCTCAAGGCGCATGTGAGGGAGAGCAACACCCTTGGCCACGGGGGTCGCACCTGTTTTTGTGCCCTCGGTGAATCCTTGAATGAAAAACTCGGCGTCTCGGCCTGTGGCGCGGGCGAGTTTGTCAGCTGCGCGTTCCACGATACTCTCGAATGAGTCACCGCTAGCGCCCTCGAGGAAGGACGCCCCCAGAACGACCTCGTTGAAGGAGTCGTCATCTCGCAGACCTTTTTCCTTTAGGATCGAACGCAACTCCACGTCAAGTTCTTCATGTCTCTGCTCACCCAGGCGTGCAAACACATGGAATAGGGCACCCCTGCGATCCACGCGACCATGGGCATAGGATAGGTACCATGCGATTCCGGCGGCGATCAAACCTAGACTGAAGAAGGTAGACAAGGCGCCCATCTGGGCGATCAGTCCAAAGGGGGCCAGTACGCCGAAGATCGGCATGGCCGGATACCACGGAACTCGGTAACCAGGATCATAGGACTTGAGCCCGCTCTCACGCATGACGATCACCGCCATGCACAAGGCCGAGAACATGAGCAGTTGGAAAGTACTGGCGAGCTTGGCGATGCGAAGGGGATCCAAGAAAAGGATGATCGCAACAATCACGCCGACGGTAATGAGGACCCCTTGAATGGGAGTGCCCTTTGCGTTGACCCTAGAGAACCAGGGCGGTAGCAGTTGATCGCGGCCCATGGCCAAGGGGTAGCGCGAAGCGGCCATGATGCCCGCATTGGAAACTGAGAAGAAGGCCAACATGGCAGCGCCGGCCACGATAGCCATACCCGGCGTGCCGAGGACTTCATTGGCCGCATCAGCCATGGGCGTGATCGATTCTGACAATGCATCGATGGGCAGCACTCCGACCATGACTATTGTGCACAGCAGATACACCAGCAGGCAAACTGCCAAACCAAGGAATAGACCTCGCGTGAGGTTCTTTTCAGGGTCGCGCACTTCTTCAGCAATGCTGGCCACTTTGGTAACACCGATATAACTGATGTAGACCAAACCGGTGGTCGCCAGCAAATCCTGGGAGCTGGTTTTGAGCATGCCGTTGAAGTGACTGAGGTCGACCGCAGGCAATCCCACCATGACGAAGCCGGTCAGGATGACTAGCAGTCCAATCACCAAAATACGCTGGAACCCTCCCGCCTTCTCCGCACCCATGATGTTGATCCAGCCGAACAGAACCGCAAATCCGATGGCCAGACCTTTTAGTGCCCATGGCGACGATGGCATGCAGAGCGAAAGGTACGCTCCTAGACCAACCAGTGCGAATGCGGTCTTGAGAACCATGGCGAGCCATGTCCCCATCCCACCGACCGTACCCGCCAAAGGGCCGAGGCTCCGGTCCAGGAAGAAGTAACTACCTCCAGCGCGGGGCATAGCGGTGGATAATTCTGCAATACACAGCATGGCTGGCAACAACGGAATCGCGACCATCACGTAACAAAGTACGATGGCAGAGCCTGCTTGCGCCGCGGCCGGACCGGGCAGCAAGAATAAGCCACCACTTAGGGTGGCTCCAGTGGAGATAGCAAAGACGTCGAAAAGGCCGAGCTTCTTCGATAGCTTGGTGGAGTCGCTCATTGTTGCAGGGGTCTGGCCCTACTCTTTCTCTACGACCGTACCGCGGCCGCGCATGAGGTCATAATACTGTCCGGCCTCCATGGGGCCATAGGACTCTTCGCGCCCACCGTTCCAAACTACGCGCACATCTTCCACCTTTGCGACCGGGTTGCCCTCCGCGTCCACCCCTAGGCCGAAGTGGACCCGGGGATCGTTGCTGGATAGATAGCTGTAGGCCGGATCGGCCACACGATAGAGGGTTTGACCCTCAAAGCGGACTTCCACCCGCGCACCGGGAACCACGTTGCCCTTGCCACCCTTGGGTTGGAATCCGATCCAGGAACCCTTGCGCGGAGCCTCGTTGATCAGGAGCGAAACCGAGGAGTCACGATTGGCGATGACGATGTCGATGTCGCCATCATTGTCCAAATCGCCAAAGGCCGCACCGCGGCTGGTGGCGATCGCCTCTTGGGCCAAGCCACCCATGGGGACCTCCTCGAACTTGGGTCCGCCCTTGCCGCGGAACAGGTGGTTGGGCTCGGCGTAACCGTCCTCCGCGAGGAAGCGCTCGTTCTCTTTCCAGGCCTGTACGGCGCCGTTGACCACGTACAGGTCCAGCGAGCCATCCAGGTCAAAGTCGTGGAAGCCCATGCCGAAACCGGTGAAGCGCAAGCTTGTACTGGCGGTGCCGGTCATCGTTGTGCGGTCCTTGTAGCGCCCGCGTGAATTCACGTAGAAAGTGTTTGTTTCACGGCGGATGTGCGTCATGAAGAGGTCCAAGTCCCCGTCCATGTCAATGTCGACGAACTGCACGCCCATACCCGCTTCGGGGGTTCCATTGCCGTTGACCGAGCAACCCTTGAGCAGGCCCAAATCCTTGAACTTGCCCTTGCCATCGTTGCTCCAAAGCACGTTGGGTGTCGCGTCATTTGCAACGTATATGTCCGGGTCGTGGTCGCCGTCGTAGTCGCCGATTGCAACGCCTAATCCATTGCCGAAGGCCAGGGAAGAGCCACTAATGGCCGAGTAGTCCTGAAATCCCATTCTCCCTTGCTTATACAAAACGTCCGGACAGGGTGCATTGTAGTTGTTGGGACTGCAATAGTCGGGTTCGCCATAGTAGTTGAAACACTCCACCTCGGTGGCGGCGGACCAGCCCAGATTATTTACGGCAAAGATGTCCAGGTCGCGGTCACCGTCGATGTCGAGGAAAGCCGTGCTAGTGCCCCAGCGGGGATCTCCAACCTTGAGAGCTTTGGTGCGGTCCGCGAAGGAACCATCCCCATTGTTCTCATAGAAAACATTCGGACCCACATTGGTCACGTACATATCGATGTCGCCATCGCGATCGTAATCGCCACAGGCCACACCCATTCCGTATCCCATGTCGCCGACGCCCGCTGTTTCTGTCACGTTCTCGAAAGTACCTGCGGGAAAGTTGCGGAACATCTTGTTGCCAGTGGTTTCCACGTCGTTTTCTGAGGGAACCAGTTCACCACCTTGAATGAGGTAGATATCGAGCAGTCCATCCCCATTGAAATCGACGAGAGCGATGCCGCCACCCATGACCTCGGGGAAGTGAAATCCGGTGCCTGCACCACTGTTGTAGGTGAAATCCAAGCCGCTGGAGGCTGCGGATTCCTTGAACCAGGGCTGAGCTTCCACTTTTGCGGGGGCCGTGTCCTGTAAGGGAAGAGCGAAGGCGAGTGCTGTAAAGAAGAGCATGGTGATTGGTTTGGCAGGAGATTACTTAGCGGCTTCTACCGCCTGGCGAACACGGGCGGCGAAGTTTTTGACTTGGGGATTATTGCTGGAGACGGTCACCGCCCGTTCTGCGGCGGTGATAGCTCCGGGTCCATCGCCCACGGTGAGGTAGGCGCGGGCCAGGAACATCCAAGCGTTGGGGTTTTCAGGGCCCTTTATCGTGTTTTGCTTAGCGAAGGTCACCATTTCACGGGTGCGTCCCATTTGGGCGTACATCGTGGCCATCTGTTCATACAGGGCGGGTTCGGTACAACCAAATTGGTGCGCTCTTTGGAAGTATGCCAGAGCGCGTTGCATAGCCTCCCCTGCTTGGGGATCATCAGGGGCGAAACTTCCAGCTTCGATCATGCCCCGGAAGTAATAGGGGTTGCCCAAGTGGGGTGCGATGCGCAGGGCATTGTCGGCTTTTTCCTTAGCGGCGGCCAGGTGTCCAGTGCGCACTTCAGGTGATTGTGCCTGCCTTGAAAGGTTGAGGTATAGGATCGCCAGTTCAAGCTTGGTTTGATGCTGCGTCGGATCCGCTGTTTCGCTGCGCTGTAAGTACGTGAGAGCCTTGCCAAAGTCGCCTTTCACGAGATAGGCGCGGGCTGCCAAGTTGAGCACCAGGTGATCGGTGGGGCGCTGTTGGATCATGGCTTCCAAGGACACGATAGCCTTGTCCATCTGCCCGTTCTGCATGTCGATCTCGATGAAGCGCATGCGGTTTCCATATCCTGCGCGATAGGCGGAAAGGCGCGCTGCATGGGGATCCGGCGGCAGCACGGGAAAAGCATTCAAACCACGTGATAGCTCGAATATGGCCTTTTCTTCTTCGCCTCGTTCGGCGTAGATCTGACCCAACAGGTAGTGCGCATGTTGATAGTTGGGCTGTAGTTTCAAAGCTTCAAGGAGAAGTGCTTGAGCCCCGTCCAGGTTCTCATTCTCAAAGAGAATTTGAGCCAAACCAACCCGGCTGGCGGGAATTGCAGTGGGCGTGGTCGGCCGGGCATCTGGAGTCGCCTTGTCCCATGCGATTTGCTCGGAATCGATAGCAGCTTGCCAGGCGGCAGCAGCTTCGTCGAGAAGTCCCATGTCGTAACAAGCCACCGCGAGTCGGGCTTGCACGATGGAGGTTCCCTTCAGGCGCGGCGCAACCGATCGCAGGGTGGAAAGGGCCGTTTCCGGATCGCCCAAGGCGTGCTGGCAAGTGCCGGCGCGGTACATCCACGGGTCGCGCAGGCGATCCTCGCCGGGGATCAAGCGGAAGGCGTTTTCGTAGCAGGCAATCGCCGGTGTCCACATGGTGTTGGCTTCAAAAGCCAAGCCCAACTCGGCATAGGCGGTGCCTACTATCCCTTGGGCAACCGG